>JBIKPD010000313.1:0-4784 GCA_044357665.1 Roseateles sp.
TCGGGCTGGGCAAGGGTGCGCAAGTCGCCCGGCTTGAGCGGCTGCGCCTGGCCGATGCGGTGGTGATGGCCTACGAGGTGTCGGTCTTGCCCGCTTCGACCTTGCCGGCGCCGCAGGCGGTCGAGGCTTCGCTCTATGGCTATCTGGCCTTGACCGGTCTGGCGCCGCAGCGCGCGCTGCAGCATATCCGCGCGCTCAATGCCGATGCAAAGCTTGCCGCCCTGCTCGAGGTGCCGCTTGGTCAGGCAGTCTTGTTCATCACGCGGGTCGGTTATCTGGCTTCGGGGCAGGCGATCGAGCTGACTCATTCCTATTGCCGCAGTGACTATTACGACTTTGTCGCCGAGATGCGACGCGAGGGCTGAGCTTGAAATCTCAAATTGAAGGCTTTGTCCTGACGCCGCAGGGATTCATGCGCGGCCACCTAGAGCATCGTGGCGGACGCATCACCGACATCGTCGGAGTGCCGGTCAGCGAGAGCGAGTTGCGCCATGAGGAATCAGCGCTGCCTTTGCTGCTGCCCGGATTTGTCGATTTGCATGTGCATGGCGGCGGCGGCTTTGACATGATGGAAGGCGGCGATGCAGTTCAGCAGATCGCCCGCCTGCATGCGCGCCATGGCACGACCGCCATGCTGGCCACGACGATGACCGCGCCGCTGGAAGAAATCAAGCAGGCGCTGGCCGCCTTGGCGCCGGCCTGCCGTGAACGCCAGCCGCAAACTGCGCGTCTGCTCGGGGTTCATCTGGAGGGCCCCTACATCAACCGCGCCAAGCTCGGGGCTCAGCCCGATTTCGCCAGAACCGCCAGCCTGGATGAAATCCTCGCCCTGCATGCATTGGCGCCGATCAAGTTGATCACCTTGGCGCCCGAGTTGCCCGGCAATCTGGCGCTGATCAGTGATTTGCGCGCTGCCGGCTTCCAGGTGCAGATCGGCCATACCCAGGGCAGCTATGAAGACGGTGTGGCGGCATTGGCCTGCGGCGCCGGCAGCTTCACCCATTTGTTCAACGCGATGACGCCGCTGCACCACCGCGAACCCGGCATGGTCGGCGCTGCGCTGGCCCATGCGCGTTATGCCGAGCTGATTCCTGACCTGTTGCATGTGCATGAAGGCGCGATCAGGGTGGCGTTGCGGGCGATTCCTGGTCTGTATTGCGTTACCGATTCGACCGCAGCAGCCGGCATGCCCGATGGTCAGTACAAGCTTGGTCGGCATG
Organism: Roseateles sp.; assembly: GCA_044357665.1. Taxonomy (GTDB): domain Bacteria; phylum Pseudomonadota; class Gammaproteobacteria; order Burkholderiales; family Burkholderiaceae_C; genus Paucibacter_A. The sequence goes on from JBIKPD010000313.1 coordinate 1,221, forward strand.
ACGTGACCAAATGCCTGGGCGGCGTGCGTTTGTCTGACGGCACCTTGGCCGGCAGCAGTTTGACGATGGACCAGGCCTTGCGCAATCTGGTGGGCCTGGGGCTGGAAATCGCCGAGGCGTCGCTGCGTGTTTCGACTTATGCGGCTGATTACATGGGTTTGAGCGAACGCGGCCGTCTGGCCGCAGGCGCTTGGGCAGATCTGGTGGTGCTGGACCGTCAACTGCAGTTGCAGCACGTGTTCGTCGAAGGAGAAGAGATTGACCTTGCCTAGCTCAAGAATGCTGGAGGAATGCCTGGCCGCACCGGCTGCGGTGGCCAGACAACTGGCGGCTGACGGGGCCGCCTACGCAGCGCTCGGTGCCGATCTGCGCCAACATCCACCGGCCGGCTTGCTGACCGTCGCGCGCGGCAGCTCAGACCATGCAGCCCAGTACATGGCTTATCTGGTGATGGCTCGTCTGGGCCGGTTGGTGACTTCGCTGCCAATGTCGCTGGTGACGCTATATCAGAGCCGGATCGACTGCGAGGGCCTGGTGTCGCTGGCTTTTTCGCAGTCGGGCCAGAGTCCCGACCTGGTGGCGCCGACAAAGTTCTTCCGCGCCGGTGGCGCCCGCACGGTCGCTTTCGTCAATGCCGACAGCTCGCCGCTGGCCGATGCCGCCGGCTATGTTTTTCCGCTGCATGCCGGCCCCGAGCTGAGCGTCGCTGCGACCAAGAGTTATATCGCGCAGCTGGTGGCGGGTGCGCGGGTGGTGGCGGCCTGGTCGGGCGACGACGATCTGCAGGCTGCATTACAGCAATTGCCGGCAGCGCTTGAACAGGCTGCTGCACAGCGCTGGGACATTGCGGTCGAGGTGCTGAAGAACGCTGACCGCCTTTTCGTGATCGGCCGCGGCCTCGGTCTGCCGATCGCGATGGAGGCGGCATTGAAGTTCAAGGAAACCTGTGGCATCCAGGCTGAGGCATTTTCGGGCGCCGAAGTCAAACATGGTCCGATGGCGCTGGTCGAAGAAGGCTATCCGATGCTGTTGTTCGCGCCACGCGGACCTGCGCAGTCGGGTTTGCTGGCCTTGGCAGATGAAATGCGCGGCCGCGGCGCGCGCGTGCTGCTGGCTGCGCCGCTGGGCACGCCCGGGGTCGAGTTGCCTCTGAGTTGCACCGGCAATGAAGACCTCGATCCGATCGCCATCGTGCAGAGCTTTTACCCGATGGTCGAAGCGCTGGCCCGGGCACGGGGCTTGAATCCGGACCAGCCACGGCATCTGGCCAAAGTCACTAAAACCAATTGATGGCAGGCAGGAAATGACTGAATTTCATCCTGGCCAGTTGCTGATGGTCGATATTCCGGGCAAGACGCTGGACGAGGCAACGGCGGAATTCCTGCGGCGCCACCATATCCGCGCGGTCTGCCTGTTCCGGAAAAACCTCGGCAGCGAAACCGAGATTCGCCAACTGACCGCTGACCTGCGTGAATTGATGGGCGAATATGCCCTGATCGGCATCGACCAGGAAGGGGGCTCGGTCATCCGCGCCACCAGCCTGCCGCAGGCGCCCGCTGCGATGGCGCTGGGCGCGGTTGGCGATGCGCATCTGGCCGAAGAAGTCGGCGCGGCGGTAGCGCGCGGATTACGCCATCTGGGCATCAACTGGAACTTTGCGCCGGTGCTCGACGTCAACAACAATCCGGCCAATCCGGTCATTGCGGAGCGCAGCTTTGGCGATGATCCGGCCTTGGTGGAAAGAATGGCGCGGGCCTGGATGCGCGGCTCGCTGCGCGAAGGTGTGGCCTGCTGCGTCAAGCATTTCCCTGGTCATGGTGATACCCATGTCGATTCGCACTTTTCCCTGCCCTGTGTGAATAAGTCGCTGGCCGAACTCGAAGCGCTGGAATTGAAGCCATTCCGTGCGCTTGCCCAGGCCAGCAACGGCGATCTGGCGGCACCGGCAATGATGACCGCGCATATCGTCTATCCGCAGTTGGATCCCGAGCATCCCGCCACTTTGTCTCGCCGCTTGCTGACCGGCCTGTTGCGCGAGAACATCGGATTTCAAGGCGTGGTGATCACTGACGCCTTGATGATGAAGGCCGTGCATGAGCGCTACGGTCATGCAGGGGCTGCCTTGCTGGCCTTGCAGGCCGGTGCCGACATGCCCTTGGCGCAGGGCAGCCAAGCCGAGCAGGCCGCCACGCTGGCTGCGATCGCGCTGGCGCTGCAGGAAGGGCGGCTCAACCGGCTGGATCTGCAGGCCTCGCAACAGCGCCTCGACCTGCTTGCTTTGGCGTACCCGGTGGCTTCGCGCGATTACCCGTCAACGCAACGGGTGGCTGACGATGCCTTGATGCACAAAGCCTGGGCTGCCAGTCTGAGCGCGATTGACGGCGCCGAGCCGCCTTCGACCTTGCAGCCTATGCGCGTCATCACGCAGGGGCAGGTGGTCAGCACCGGCGTTGCCGAAGCCGGGCTGTCAGCGGCCGCGGTGGCCCATCTGTTTGCCGGCTTTGCCGATGTCGACTATGTTTTCATTCCCGACCTGAGACTGCTGGCGGCAAGTGATCTGCCCCAGGACAAACGCCTCAATGTCCTGGTTTCCAACCAGCGCGCCCGTTATGGCAAGGCCGCAGCGGCAGCGCGTCCTGACCTGCATCTGGCGATCTGGAACCCTTTCCAGGTGCTCGACATCGATGCGCCGGCCGTGATCAGTTGGGGGTACGCCGATGGGGCTTTGGCCGCGCTGAAGGAATGGCTGGCCGGGCGTATCGAAGCCAAAGCAAGGCCGCCGGTTCGCCTGGGTGGCTGATTCGAAAAACGTTTTGCGGGAACTTGGCTGCATGCTATAGTTGCGGGCTTGCCTTGGAGGGGTGGCCGAGTGGTTAAAGGCAGCAGACTGTAAATCTGCCCGCTAACGCGTACGCTGGTTCGAATCCAGCCTCCTCCACCAAGGTAAAACGTCAACTTGACTCGAGATGCAGGCTGGTCTTGCATCTCGAATTCAAGCGGCAGCAAGCGAGATCAGAGTGCATGGCTCCCGGGCGGGAGTAGTTCAATGGTAGAACTTCAGCCTTCCAAGCTGATAGCACGGGTTCGATTCCCGTCTCCCGCTCCAAGCCGGCGTTGTTCATTCGTCGTCATCGGTTTGCCGGTTTTGCCGTCAAACCAGTGCCGATGCCCATGTGGCTCAGTGGTAGAGCACTCCCTTGGTAAGGGAGAGGTCACGCGTTCGATCCGCGTCATGGGCACCATCTCTTTTCCCTCGGTACCTCTCTGGTTTGATCAGATTCTCTCAGGAGCGCAGAAATGGCAAAAAGCAAATTTGAACGTACGAAGCCGCATGTCAATGTGGGCACGATTGGTCACGTTGACCATGGCAAGACGACGCTGACGGCGGCGATTGCGACTGTTTTGGCAGCCAAGTATGGCGGCGAGGCCAAGGCCTACGACCAGATTGACGCGGCACCGGAAGAAAAGGCCCGCGGCATCACGATCAACACGGCGCACGTCGAGTACGAGACGGGCAACCGTCACTACGCGCACGTTGACTGCCCAGGACATGCTGACTATGTG
>JBIKPD010000314.1:0-4781 GCA_044357665.1 Roseateles sp.
TGGCGCTGCTGCTCGACCGATGCCGGCTCGGTATCGCCTTGCGTGACGATGATGCGGCGCAGATTGGCGCGATGCTCCCCCGGCACATCCTGCCAGGCTTTTTCGCCCTTGTGGTCGCCGAAATGGATGGTCCGGTCGGCCTCGGCCGGGTTCATGAAAATGCCCCAGCGGTAGTCGCGCATCTTCACATGGCCAAACTGGGCCCAGCCTTGCGGATCGACGCTGATCGCTGTACGCAGGTAGACATCCATGTCGGTCGAGCCCTCAGGGCCCATGTCATCCCACCAACTGATGAAGTTGGGCTGCCACTGTTCGAGCGCGCGCTGCAAGGTGCGGTCGCTCGACAGATCGACATTGTTGGGAATTTTTTCGCTGTAGTTGATGCTGGACATCGAATTCTCCTGGTGTATTTGCGGGACTAATGGGGCTAATGGGGATCGGGTTATGCAGAGTATTTCTAGACGCGGTTCCAGTCAAAGACGGCTTTGTCGCCCTTGCCATAGACTTTCAGAGCGCCTTTTTCGCCGACCGCGTTGGGGCGCTGAAAGATCCAGTTCTGCCAGGCAGTCAGGCGGCCGAAGATGCGGGTGAACATGTTCTCCGGCCCGTTGAAGCGCAGATTGGCCTCGAGGCCGGTCAATGCGTCGGGCGACATCGCCACGCGCTCTTCGATGGCGATGCGGATCTCATCGGCCCAGTCGATGTCGTCAGGGTTGGCGGTCACCAGGCCGAGGGCGAAGGCCGCATTGGCGTCAAGGGCGCCCTGGCCGCGCAAGCCATCGATGGCGGTTTGATCTTCGTAGAAGCGCCGCTGCAAGCGGCTTTGCCCGGTCACCATTGGGTAGATGCCGAAGTTGCATTCAGACAATTGGATTTTCGGCGCTGCTGCCTCGTCATCCGGTAAAGCCAGGTGGTAGCTGCGGTCGCAGGCCAGGGCCAGCTCCAGGAAGCTGCCGGCAAAACAGGAGCCGGCATCGATCAGCGCAAACAGGCTGCGCGAAGTCACATCGAGTCGCGCGAAGGTGCGGCGCAGCAAGCCGATGGTTTCACGCACCAGCCAATGATCTTGATGCGCGATCAAGATCGCATCAGTGGCAAGCACCGCGGCGGCATCGCCTTCGGTCTTGATCAGCCAGACGCCGATGTCGAGCTCGCTGGTACGCATCTGCAGGATCGCGTCTTCGAGCTCACGCGCCATCAGCAGCGGGAACCATTGGTCACCGGCCGCCTCGATGCCGGCCAGGTCGGTCGGTTGCGGGCCGCGCGGGCTCGAAACGATGAAGGCCGCGGTGCGCTTGGCGCGGTCAATCTCGACCCTGACATGGGAATAGATCAGCGCATCGGCCTCGATGCTGCGTTGCAAGGCTCCGAGCTTGACGCCACGACCTTCTGCCGGGCGGTCGCTCAAGGCGGCCAGTTCCAGCGCGCGCGCCTGCACTTTGCGGGCAAATTCGGCCGGCTTGGCGATGTCGTCGACCAGACGCCAGTCCTTGGCTTTCTGGCCGCGTACGCCCTCGACGCTGGTACAGAAAATATCCGCCAGATCATGGCGTACATGCTTCTTGTCGGTCACGCGGGTCAGGCCACCAGTGCCTGGCAGGACGCCCAGCAGCGGCACTTCGGGCAAGCTGACTGCGCTGCTGCGGTCGTCGACCAGGATGATCTCGTCGCAGGCCAGGGCCAGCTCATAGCCACCGCCGGCACAAGCGCCGTTGACGGCAGCCAGGAACTTCAGACCGCTGTAGCGCGAACTGTCTTCCAGGCCGTTGCGGGTTTCATTGGTGAACTTGCAGAAGTTCACTTTCCAGGAGTGGCTGGAAACGCCCAGCATGAAGATATTGGCGCCGGAGCAGAAGACCTTGTCCCTGGCGCTGGTGATGACGACGCAGCGCACTTCCGGATGTTCGAAGCGGATGCGGCCGATCGCATCGTTGAGCTCGATGTCGACGCCCAGGTCGTAGCTATTGAGCTTGAGCTTGTAGCCTTCGCGCAGACCGGCGTTCTCGTCGATGTTGATCGCCAGCGTCGCCACCGGGCCATTGAAACTCAATCGCAGATGCTTGTAGCGGCCAGGCTCGGTCTGGTACTCGACGCGAGCGGGGGTGGAGGTCGACATCGGGTGATTCCTTCATTGGAAGTAAGAAAATGCAAGATTTTGCATCCGGTGCATGAATAATAATGCATGTCATCGGAAAATATCAAGCAATTTCTTGCAGCTTTTGAATTTTTATCCCGGCAGTTGCAGAAGTTCCCGCACCTTGCTGCGCAGCAACTGGAAGGTCGCCTCGAGTTCCTGGGCGCTGGTGTCGATGCTCAACTGCGACTTTGAATAGAAGGCGGCGCGCCCGGCCAGGATGCTCTTGAGGTCTTCCATCGCTTCTTTGCTTGCCGCCATCGGGCGCAAATCGCCCTGTGCCTGGACCCGCTTCATATGGTCTTCTGGATCGGCCTGCAGCCAGACCGTCGTGCAATGGCTGAGCAACTGGTTGAAGGTGGCCGGGTCCGAGACCAGGCCGCCAGGGGTCGCGATGACGGCCTCGGGATAAATCTGGATCGCCTCTTCCAGCGCACGGCGCTCATAGCGGCGATAGGCATTCATGCCATAAAGAGCCTGAATTTCGGCGACGCTGCATCCGGCAAACTTCTCGATCTCGCGACTCAACTCGACAAAGGGGAAGTCAAGATCCTCGGCCAGCATCTGGCCCAGTGCCGATTTGCCTGCGCCGCGCAGTCCGACCAGCGCGACGCGCGGGTTGGCAATGGCGCTGCTGCCGCCGGTGCCCAGCGCCTGGCCGATCGCAATGCGCGCCTTGCGCAAACTGGCTTCGTCTGCACGTTCGAGCAATTCACGGATCAGCAGCCATTCCGGGGTCGAGGTGCTGATGTCGCCGATCAACTCGGCCAAGTTGCAGTGCAGCGCGCCGGCCACCTGCAGCAGAACCAGAATCGAGGCATTGCCTTCGCCATACTCGAGGTTGGCCAGATGGCGCTCGGACACCCCGGCGCTGGCGGCGACCGCTTTGCGGGTCATGCCGCGGCGCGCCCGCAGCGCGCGCGCCCGCTCGCCCAGGCCGACGAGAAAGGCATTCTTTTCGGTATGAGTTGCAAGGTGGCCCGCCGGCGGGCTGTCAACGATCGGTTCTTCAGTGGGCATCATGTTTCAAGTGTAAATCACGATATGCAATATATTGCTTGACAGGTGAGGCTTCGCGCATTATCGTACGTTCATGCACAATAATTCATGCTGGATGGATTTGCAAGTGCGAATTGTGAGTGGAGTGATCTATGTCAGATAGCGCCGCGGCAAAAGCCGGTTTTAGAACCCAATTGATGGCGCTGACCTCGGCCTTGGTCGGGCGCCCGCTCGACCAAGGTCTGGAGGCATGGCTGAATGCCGAACATGGCCCCGGCTCAGCCAGCTTTACCGCCCTGAAGGCCGCCTGCATCGAAGGCGTCGAGCAAGGCTGGCTCTGCGACCGCGAAGGCGGCGGTCTGCGCTATGGGCGGATCTTCAAACCGGCCGATGACTTGCAGGGCTATTCGGTCGATGTGGTCGACATGGACAATGTCGCCGGCCCGCACCATGTCCATCCGCTGGGCGAGATTGATCTGATCCTGCCTGTCGATGCCGAGGCCAGGTTTGACGGCCGCCCGCAGGGTTGGCTGGTCTGTCCGCCAGGCAGCGCGCATCGGCCGACGGTGACCGGTGGCCGGGCCCTGGTGCTCTATCTGCTGCCCCAGGGCCGCATCGAATTCACGCAATGAACGACATCCCGAGGCCTCCAATGACCGATCTGCTTCCCAACTATCTCGCCGGCCAATGGCAATTCGGCAATGCCTTCGGCACCACCTTGACGGATCCGGTCACCGGGCAGGAACTGGTTCGAGTCGATGCCACCGGCCTGGACCTGGCTGGGGGTTTCAACTTTGCCCGCGAGCAAGGCGGTGCCAGCCTGCGCGCACTCAGCTATGCGCAACGCGCTGCGATGCTCGGCGCGGCAGTCAAGGTCCTGCAGAGCCAGCGCGAGGCCTATTACGAGATCGCCACCGCCAATAGCGGCACGGTCAAGAACGACTCGGCGGTCGACATCGACGGCGCGATCTTCACGCTGGGCAGTTATGCCAAACTGGGCGAATCGCTGGGTGAGCGACGCTTCATGCTGGACGGCGAGCCCGCTCGCCTGGCCAAGGATCCCTTGTTCCAGTCCCAGCATCTGCTGACGCCGACCCGCGGTATCGCCTTGTTCATCAATGCCTTCAATTTTCCGGCCTGGGGATTGTGGGAAAAAGCCGCGCCAGCGTTGTTGTCGGGCGTACCGGTGATCGTCAAACCAGCCACCGCGACCGCCTGGCTGACCCAACGCATGGTCAAGGACATCGTCGATGCCGGCATCTTCCCGGCCGGGGCGATCTCGGTCATCTGCGGCAGCCCGGCAGGTCTGATGGACCAACTCCAGTCCTTTGACGTCATGTCATTCACCGGTTCGGCCGAAACTGCGGCGCTGATCCGTTCCCACCCGGCGGTGACAAGTCGTTCGGTGCGGATCAATATCGAGGCCGACAGCGTCAACTCGGCCCTGCTCTTGCCGGGTGAAGCGCCGGGCAGCGAAGCGTTCGAGTTGCTGGTCAAGGAAGCAGCGCGCGAGATGACGGTCAAGTCAGGCCAGAAATGCACTGCGATCCGGCGCATTTTCGTCCCCGAACCGGTCTATGCCGCGGCGGCCCAGGCCATCTCCGCGCGCTTGGCCAAAGTCAGCGTCGGCAACCCGCGCAATGAGTCG
>JBIKPD010000315.1:0-4757 GCA_044357665.1 Roseateles sp.
CTGGCGCTCGGTCTCTCGCTGCTCGGGACCGGACTGTTCGGGTTCTTCGTCAAGCCATTGACCGCCTGGCTGATCCTTGCCTATGGCTGGCGTTCGGCCTATCTGGTGGTTGGCGCGATGCCGCTGCTGCTGGCGCTGCCGATTGCGTATTTCTTCTTTCACGATGCTGAACAGGTCGGGGAAAATGCCGCACAGCGCCGGGCTTCAGCGGCTTTGCGCAGCCAGGCCACACCTGGCCTGACAATGCGCCAGGCCTTGCGCGACTGGCGCTTCTGGTGCCTGGCGATCGCCTTCATGCTGATCGCCTTCGCGGTTGGCGGTCCGATTCCCAACATGGAAAACATCCTCAAGGTGGCCGGGTTCCAGCGCGGCGATGTGGTCAGCCTGGTCGCGCTGATCGGTTTGTCGGTGATCGCAGGTCGTGTCATCGGCGGCTGGTTGATCGACCGTTTCTGGGCCCCAGGGGTGGCCTTCTTCCTGTTGAGCATGCCCGCCATCGCCTGCTGGCTGTTGGCCGGCGGAGAGCTCAGCATGGCATCAGCACAACTGTCCATCACGCTGATCGGCTTTGCTGCCGGCGTCGAATATGACTTGATGGCTTTTCTTGTCGCACGCTACTTCGGTCTGAAGAGCTATGGCGCCATTTACGGCGCGCTGTACGGTTTCTTTGCGCTCGGCGCAGGCATCGGCCCGGTTATTTTCGGCAAGTCGTTTGACCGTACCGGCTCCTACAGTTCGGTGCTGCTGCTGTCGGCCTTGCTGCTGCTGGCAGGTTCTGCATCGCTACTGGCCCTGGGGCGTTACCGGCGCTTTTCCCCGGATTGAATGCCGGCCAGCCGCCCAGACACAGGCTGCTCAGACCTTGGCGTCAAGCTCGCGGTGGCGTTTCAGCACCTGGCCATGGCCGGCGAATTGCCTGGCCAATGTTTCGACCAGGTAGACCGAGCGGTGCTGGCCGCCGGTGCAGCCGATGGCAACGGTCAGGTAGCTGCGCTGGTCTGCGGCGAAATTCGGCAGCCAGCGGGTCAGGAATTCGCCGATCTGCTTGAGCATCAGCCCGACTTCAGGCTGGGCTTCGAGATAGGCCGCTACCGGCGCATCGCGGCCGTTCAAGGGGCGTAATTCGCGGTCGTAATAGGGGTTGGGCAGCACCCGCACATCGAAGACGAAATCGGCATCGCTGGGCACGCCATGTTTGAAGGCGAAGGATTCGAACACCAGGGTCAGTGAGCCGCTGGCAACGCCGACCAGATCGCGGACCCAGGTGCGCAGCAGGGCGGGGCGCAGCAAGCTGGTGTCGATGACGGTCGACTCGACGCGCAGCGCTGCCAGCAACTCGCGCTCAAGCGTAATCGCTTCGAGCAGCGCCAGATGCGCGTCATTGCCTTGTTCCGCGTTGTCGTGATCCTGGCGCAGCGGATGTGGCCGGCGGGTTTCGGAGAAGCGCCGCATCAGCGCCTCGGTATTGGCATCGAGAAAAATCGAACAAACCGACACGCCTGAAGCCCGCAATTGCTTCACCAAAGGCAGCAGCAGCGGCAGCGAGCCTGCGCTGCGCACATCGACCGAAATCGCCACCCGGCGCTGGCCTCGCTCTTTCTCTAGCCGCAGGAAGTCGAGCAGCAACTCGGCTGGCAGGTTGTCGACGCAGAAAAATCCGGCGTCCTCCAGCGCATGCATGGCCACTGATTTGCCGCCGCCCGCCATGCCGGTGACCAGCACGACTTCGCTTTGCCGCTTCTCGGCAGCTTGCTCCGGCGCTTGATTGATCATTGGAGAATCCTTGGTGCTGCTGCAACATCGTTCGACAAGTCGAGCATCTCCTGGGCATGGGCCAGGCTGGTGCTGGAGATCCGTTCGCCGCCCAGCATCCGCGCAATTTCTGCGACCCGCGCGGCGCCGGCAACCGGCTGCACATCGCTGCTGGTCAGCCCGGCTTGTGAAGTCTTGGAGACCAGCAGATGTTGGTCGGCGCAAGCCGCGACCTGGGGCAGATGGGTGACGGCCAGCACCTGCACCGAGCGCCCGAGCTGCTTCATCAGGCGGCCGACTGTTTCGGCCACCGCGCCGCCGACACCGGCATCGATCTCGTCAAAGATCAGCGTTTCAACCCCAGCGCGCTGGTGCAAGCAGGTCGTCACCGAAATCGCCAGCGAGATCCGCGACAGCTCGCCGCCCGAAGCGACCTTGGACAAAGGCCTGGGTGTGCTGCCGGCATGGCCCGCGACCAGAAATTCAGCCGACTCCAGGCCGAAGCTTTGAGGCTGTTCCTGAGTTGCCAGATTGATTTCGAATATTCCGCCGTTCATGCCCAGATTTTGCATCGTCTTTGTGACAGCCGCTGCCAACTCTGGCGCCGCTGAAGCGCGCGAACTGCTGATGCGGCCGGCCTCGGTGTCAAAAGCTTGGCGGGCTGCCGTCAAAGCCAGCTCGAGCGAAGCCAGGTCGCTGGCGGCGTCGAGCGCTTCGAGCTCTTCGCGCCATTGCTGGTGCATGGCCGGCAACTCGGCGGGCGGGCGGCGGTAGCGGCGCGCCAGCGTCAGCCAGGCCGAAACCCGCTCGTCCAGCATCTGCATCCGCTCGGGCTCGATCTCGGTGCGGCGCAGATAGGCGTTCAACTCATGTGCGGCATCCTGCATCTGCGCCTGCGCGCCACGCAGCGCGTCGACCGCAGGCTCCAGCAAGGCGTCGTAATCGAGCACATTTTCGAGCTGGTTCAAGGCGCTGACCGTCAGCGATTCGGCGCTGGGCTCGGCGTCGCTGACGGCTTCGAGCGCTATACGCACCGCGTCGAGCAGCGACTGCGCGTGCGACAGGCGCTGATGCTCGGCATTCAGGCTTTCCCATTCATCCTCGCCCGGCGCCAGGCGCTTGATTTCGCCGATCTGCCAGGCCAGACGCTCGCGCTCGCGCGCCAGTTCACCCTGGCGCGATTTGGCGCTGGCGAGCAAATCCCCCGCCTGTTTCCACTGCCCGTAGCGTGCCGTCAACGCCGTCAGATCGATGCCGGCAAAGCCGTCGAGCAGCGCGCGCACCGATGCCGGCCGGGTCAGGCCTTGCCAGGCATGCTGGCCATGGATGTCGAGCAGGATGTCGGCCAGCTCGCGCAACTGCGTCACGGTGGCCGGGCTGCCATTGATCCAGGCGCGGCTCTTGCCCTGGGCGTCGATCACGCGGCGCAACAGCAAGGCGTCACCTTCAAGCTCGAAACCGGCTTGATCGAGCCAGGCCTCAAGATGAACAGGGCGATCGAACTCGGCCGAGATGTCAGCGCGCAGCGCGCCTTCGCGCACCACGCCGGAGTCGCCGCGGCTGCCCAACGCGAGTTGCAGCGCATCGACCAGAATCGATTTGCCCGCGCCGGTCTCGCCGGTCAGCACCGCAAAACCGGCGCCGAAGTCCAGTTCCAGGGCGGGCACGATGACGAAATCGCGCAGGCTCAGGCGGCGCAGCATGCTTTTTACTCGCCTTCGTGCCAGCGCAGCTTGCGCCGCAGGGTGGCGTAATAGCTCCAGCCTTCGGGGTGCAGGAAGCAGACCTGGTGGGCGGAGCGGCGCACGGTGACGCGGTCGCCATGTTGCAGGCTGGCCAGGCTTTGCATGTCGAAATTGACGCTGGCGTCGCGGCCGGCAACGATCTTCACGCTGACGGCGCCGGTATCGGGCAAAACGATCGGCCGGTTCGACAAGGTGTGCGAAGCGATCGGCACCAGCAGCCAGCCGGCGATGCTCGGGTGCAGGATCGGCCCGCCAGCCGACAGCGAGTAGGCGGTCGAACCGGTCGGCGAAGCGACGATCACGCCGTCGGCGCGCATATTGGCGACGAACTCATCGCCGATGTCGATGCGCAACTCGACCATGCTGGCAGTGGCGCCGCGGCTGACCACCACATCGTTCAGCGCCAGACCTTCGAAGATGCTGACCTCATCGCGCCAGACAGCGCCTTCGAGCATGGCGCGCCGTTCGGTTTCGAAAACACCCGCGAGGATGGGTCCCAGCGTTTCACGGAATTGCTCGATTGAAATGTCGGTGATGAAACCCAACCGCCCCTGATTGATGCCGACCAGCGGCACGCCGTAGCGCGCCATTTCGCGGGCAAAGCCGAGCATCGTGCCGTCGCCGCCGACGACGATGGCCAGATCGCACTGAGCGCCAAGCTCCTCGTTGGACAGGGCTGCGAATTCGGTGATGCCGGTATTCAAGGCGGTTTCGCGTTCCAGCGAAATTTTGATGCCAAGTCCGGTCAGGAAGTCCGCAATCTCTTGCAAAATCGGGCGAATGCCTCGGGCCTGATGCTTGCCGACAATCGCTACATGCTGGAATCGCTTGACCATGGCCGGAATTACACCACAGCGCTATGCCTGCCCCATGAACAACGAGGCCCTTTCGTCGCAGTCCCTACAATTGAACCATGCTTGACGAGCGTTCCCGATCCCTGCTGAAAACCCTGGTCGAACGGTATATCGCCGACGGCCAGCCGGTGGGATCGCGCACGCTTTCGCGCGCCTCGGGTCTGGAGCTGAGTCCGGCGACGATTCGCAATGTGATGGCCGACCTCGAAGACCTCGGCCTGATCGCCAGCCCGCATACCAGTGCCGGGCGAATTCCGACCGCGCGCGGTTACCGTTTGTTCGTCGACACCATGTTGACCGCGCAGCCTGCCCTGATCAGCGCCGACTCGCGTTCGATCGAATCGCGCTTGCAGCCCGACCAACCGCAGCGGGTGATCGCCAGCGCAGCCCATCTGCTTTCGAGCCT
>JBIKPD010000055.1:0-15933 GCA_044357665.1 Roseateles sp.
GTCGTTGAGCAATGTAGGCACCAAGGCACCGGGCAAGACCGATGCGGGATCATTTGGCGCATTGGGGCCACCCAAGTCGGTTCGCAACCACCCCGGATCCAGCAGATTCATGTTCACACCGGTGCCTGCCAGTTTGGGCGCAAGGTCGCGCACATACTTGTCAACAGCGGCTTTGGAAACGGAATAGGCCGAAAGCTCGGGTTGGTCCTGAATGCCCGATGTCAGATTGACAACCCGGCCCCAACCGCGCGCAATCATGAGCGGCACCAAGCGATTGCAGATCCTGGCCAGGCTGATGACATTGACCTCAAAACTGGTGCGGTAGTCTTCAGCGGGAGTCTCAAAATGGGCACTGCGATGAGGCGTCATGATGGCTGCGTTGTTATAGACGACATCAATCTGCCCAGCTTGCGACAGCGCCGCGTCCAAAAAACTGTCCACTTGTTTTTGATCCGAAAGCTCACCCGACACGGTGACGACCTGAACTCCGAGCGCTCGCAGTTTGCTGGCAATGCTTTCGGTGTGGGCCAGTGTTCGGCTGTGCAAGACGAGATTGGAGCCCAACTGTGCCAAGCCCTCGCTGACATGCAATCCAACGCCCCTGCTAGCGCCCGTGACGAGTGACCATTTGCCTTGTAGAGTTTTCATGTTTTGACTGTCTAAATTTTTCTATGCTCCCGGCCCCAATTGGCGCTCGGTCTGCGGAGGTTTGAATTGGAATGTTTGATCAGGAAATGCGCAGGTGAGAAAACTTTGACTTGATAGCCTGTGCTTCGTTGTGTGAGGTGGCTGCCAGGCCCAAATAGCTATTTGCCTCAAGCGCTTGGCGATGCTCACAGTAGGACTTCCAGTGCACGCCGTCTTCACTGAACAGACCGGTGAACAAGTCGCCTTTGCGAATCAACTTCAGCCATACCCTGGGGAAATGCACCGGAAAATCAGGTTTTGGTGGGAGTGGCTGGGGTGGATAGATGGCCGAACATTCAGCGTCTCTTTTTACGCGTGACTGAAACTCAATGCCGCCGTTGTTTTTATTCCTGGGATCGTTGTTGCCAAATGCGAGCAGCATTACGTGTTCAGACCCCGCATCGAGGCTTGCGCGACACATGATTCCAGCTTTGGAGTAAAGGTCCGCCATCTCTATGTTGTCGATCTGGGCACTGATTTCGAAGTCGCCTTGCACATAAGAATGGGCAAAGTGGCATTCATCACGCACCCCCCAGATGTCTGCGCCACCGGACAGGATCTCAACTGACGCACCAGATTGGAGAAATTGACCACCAATGCGCGGTGTGCCGAGATCAATGCCGCGAAGAGTAGGTGTGTTCATAGGTTGGGGAGGGGTTGGTTGGTAGTTAAGTTCGGTTTTGGAGATTGGTAGCCTGCGTATGCGCTTTCCTGTCGCTGCAAATATGGCATTGCACACGGCAGGTGCCAATGGCGGCAAAGCGGGCTCACCCAGCCCTGTGGGAGGGTTGTCACTTTCGATGAAGTGCACGTCAATGCGTTTTGGCGCAGCGTCTATGCGCAGCAGCGGGTAATCATGAAAGTTGGACTGGGTAGCACGTCCACGATCAATCGTCAGCTCCTGCAACCAGGCTGCACCAAGACCGTCAATGATCGATCCCTGCACTTGGCTTTCTGCGCCGCTGTAGTTGATGATTCGCCCCACATCTACTGCCGCAACGACTCGATCCACCGTCAGTAGTCCGTCGGGTGAGACGCTGACATCGGCGACTTCTGCAACATAGCCCTGGTGACTAAAGTGAAAAGCGATGCCTTGGCCAAAACCAGCGAGAGACCGTTTGCCCCAACCAGCTCTTTCTGCGGCAAGCTTTAAAACCGCCTTCATTCTGGCAGTGTTGAAAGGCGGGTCCCAACGTCCGCTGCCGGGAAGGATCTGGTCAACGCCAAGGAGGCGCAAGCGAAAGTCCAAGGGGTCTTTTCCCGCTTTGTAAGCCAATTCATCGATGAAGCTTTGAAATACGAACGCCAGACCATTGCTCCCTGGAGCGCGCAGCCAGCTGGTTGGCACGTTGGTGCTGAGAACAGATTTCTCAAACCTGTAGTTAGGCAGAAGGCGACCCGGAAATTCCCTCCCGCCCATGTCGGCGGCTGTTCCGGGTTGTTGGGTGCTGTTAAGGCCTACCGTGACAAAGTGATTGTGCCAAGCAACAATGTCTCCAGATTCATCGAGACCTGCCTTGAGGAAGTGCCAACCGGCGGGCCGATATTGGCCGTGCTGGGTGTCGCTTTCGCGGGACCAGGTCAACTTCACAGGACGCCCGATACGTTGTGCGATAGCGGCTACTTCCGCAACAAAGTCGTTGGTGAGCCTGCGTCCGAATGCTCCACCGCTGCGAGCAAATTGCAACTCCACTTGTTCTTTTGGAATATTCAACACCTTGGCAGCAAGCTCTCTCGCAGCATCGGGAAGTTGAGTCGGAGCGATGATCTTCATGCCACCTTGGGACAAGGGAATTGCCGTGGCATTCATCGGCTCCAAAGGGGCGTGGTGAAGAAATGGGTAGTGATAGTCTGCAGTAACCAGCGCGGTAGCTCTATTCAGCGCTTTATCTGTGTCTCCTACACTGTGAACCACGACGCCACGCCCAAGTCCCATTTGGGCAGCTTTGCGACTGTATTCAGCTGAGCTCTGCACTCTTCCTGCGCTAGGGCTCCAAAGCACGTCCAAAACTTTCTCAGCTTTGAACGTTGCCCAAGTTGAATCTCCGACGATTGCTACACCTGGCAGCAGCCCATAGTAGTCAGACGTGCCATTCACAACAAACGCGTCAATGATTCCTGGTTGCTTTCTGATTTCAGCCAGATTCGCAGAAATTACTTTTGCACCGAAAACCGGGCTTTTAACATAGACCGCATGCACCATGCCAGGTACCGTTTGGTCGATTCCGTATAGCTGTTGACCTCTCACGATTGATTGGTTGTCAACGCCGCCAATACGTTTTCCGATTAGCTTGCTTTCCGCCTTGCTTCGCAACACGACATCTTCTCTTCGTGGCAATGGCAATGTGGCCGCACTGGCGGCCAGGTCGCCGAACCCTATACCCCGACGTGAGGGCGTGTGTATTACCCGGCTGTTCTCCGCGATGCACTCATTTGCCGGCACTTTCCAGAAATTCGCTGCAGCCTGAATGAGCAAGGTGCGTGCGGTGGCACCGGCCTCACGCAGTGGTTGGTAGGAGTCAAAAACGGACATGCTACCGCCGGCTTCCTGAGGGCCGAGTTCAGCATTTAGATCGCCGTACTCGATCTGAACGGTTGAAAAGTCGGCTCCTAATTCATCTGCCAATATCATGGGCAAAGAGGTCTTCACCCCTTGTCCAAGCTCGGGATTTTTGGCGACCAGGGAAACGATCCCATTGGATCGAATTTTTATGAATGGATTGGGTGTGAACTGCGCCGCTGATGTCGGCACGCCTGAGTTACTCGTGGCGGCTGTTGAATCATCAAATGCCAAGCTCACTAATAGTCCCCCGCTCGAGAGCGCAGTGACCTGCAGGAAGTGACGACGAGACTGCGCGTGCCCCGACTTCATGTTGGAGTACTCATTTTTACGGCTGCGTCTTTGATCGCCGCTCGAATGCGAATGTATGTCCCGCATCGACACAGGTTGCCTGCCATTGCTGCATTGATCTGGGCGTCTGTTGGCGAGGGGTACTGTTTCAAAAGAGCAGCTGCCGCCATGATTTGTCCTGCCTGGCAATAACCACACTGCGGCACATCGTGATCGCACCATGCGCGCTGCAGAGGGTGATCTCCGTCTGGACGAAGCCCTTCAATAGTCGTTATCGAATGGGTGCCAATTGCTGATACTGGGATCAGACAGGACCGAGTGGCGACACCGTCCAAATGAACCGTACAGGCACCGCACATCCCCATTCCGCATCCGTACTTGGTGCCTGGGAGAGAGAGGTGATCCCTCAGGATCCAAAGCAACGGAGTGTCCTCAGCCACGTTGACATGGCGAGACTGTCCGTTGACCGTTAGCCTAAAGCTTGTCATAGGGAACCTGGTTATTAGAAGTAGTGGCCATGGCGAAGACTAGTGCGTTGGTGCGACATAACCACTTTGGCCGCCATGCTCCTTCCATTGGCGAAATACCGTCCTGCCAACACCCAGAGATGCGAATGCCAAGAGGCTACCTGCGAGGAACGTGTATCGGTAGTCATTGCCCAATCGATCCAAAGCCATGCCTAGCAAGGGTGCCAGCAGCATGCTGAAGAGTGCTTGAAACAGGCCGGCGGCGGCAGCAAACTGGGCGAACTTCATATTGGGATAGAGCAGCTGGCCTATTGCAGCCGTGCCGGTCCAATAGATTCCTGAAATAATTCCATGGCACAGAAGTGCAATTCCAAATGTAACCTGATCGCCTATCAGGAAATAGCTAAGTAGAGTTGCGACTCCGTAGAGTGCAAGCGACACCTGCCCGACTCGGATAGCATGGAATCGATCGACCATCCAGCCAATGGGTATCGACAAAATGAATGAGCAGGCGAACGTTGCAGCTATGTATATACCATATGTATCCATACTCATGGCATAGCTTTTTGCCGCATAGATAGCAAAGGTATTTACCGGTAGAAAAGTTACTGTACTCAAGCCAATAAAGCAGAAGATCCAGAGGTAGTATTTCTTGGAGAGGCAGTCAATATAGTAGTCCTTGAGTGCACTTTGAATCGCGCTTGTTCCTGGCGCACGCTCCGAAAGTGCAGGGTATTGCCCCTCTTTGACTCGCAGACACATGACCGAAAAACCAATTCCGTATAGTAATCCGATCCCTACAAATGCGAAGGTGAAATTTTGCTCGACGCGTCCAATGATTTGATAGTTAAAGATGACGCCAACCGCCAGACCCACGGCTCGAAACATTCCATAGAAGCGCCCTAGCCACTCCCGCGGAACTACATCGTTTACCAAACCATTGAAGACTGAGTTTGAGACTACGACGCCTATTTCGAATATTGTCCAAAATAGAGTCATCATGACCAAGATTGAGGTGTTCTTGGTTTCGTCGCTTGCGCCTAACCATTGGTGCAATGCGGCACCGAGAATTGGGCTAAATCCCAAGCCGATCATTGCAAGCGAGATGAATGGCGTTGGTAATAGCAAGAATGGAATTCGCCGTCCCCAGCGACCGCGATGCCGATCACTCCAGTAGCTGATTGCTGGACCTATGAGAAAAATTATCGCTTGGGGGATGGTCACCAGGAACAAGCCTGTCCAAAGATCAGACGCTTGATATTGCTTGAGCATCAGTTGAGCGACAGGCGCTGCTGAGCGTTCACGCAGCATATAGGCCAGATCACCAAACAAAAGCCAGGCAAACAGGGCTGCGAGCGATACCGACGTATACGTGAGCGTGCCGACCGACCATGCGCGTGCATGATTTTGGTGTGGACTTTTCGGAGACTTCGAGATCATGTTTGGTCGGTAAATGTCAATTTACGCGCCCGAATGACAGCGCTGTCTTGATTGACCAAGATTGGACAACGCTGTCATTCCATTGAACACTAGGAGTTACCCTAGGAGCGTAATGCAAGCTCTCAAGAACACCATCATTGGCAAGGATGTCGGCGCCACCCCAGCACTTAACAGGTAAGCGCTCCATAAACCCCATCCTTGGCAGGCGGCCAGATCGGCGGTCTACTCGGTCAGATGGAAATTCCAAGGCAGCAAGGCTTCGAAGTCGTCAGCGGTGCGTGCGGTGGGCAGGCCGTCAAGCGCTCGTTTGAGCCAGAGATAGGGCTCGATGCGATTGGCCTTGGCCGTTTCGACGAGCGAGTAGATGAGTGCGCTGGCATTGGCGCCGGCTTGCGTGTCGGAGAACAGCCAGGCTTTTCTCCCCAGGACGAAGGGCCTGATCGCGTTCTCGGCCTTGTTATTGTCCAGTGGCAGGTCAGCCCGTTCGATGAAGCGGACGAGCTTGGGCCAGTAATGATCAAGATAGGCCATGGCTTCGCCCAATGCCGTCTTGGGTACGACTCGAGGTCGATGGTGATCGAGCCAGGTGCGAAGTTGGTCCAGCACGGCCTTGCTGTGCGTCTGGCGTGCCAGCAGCCGATCGCCCCCTTGCTTGTCGGCCATGCTCTCGATGCGGTAGAGCTCGGCGATGAACTCGATGGCCTCGTCGGCCAACCCGCGCTTGCCTTTAGTCTGGACCTGGCGGGCTTCGACAAAGCGGCGTCTGGCGTGCACCCAGCAAACCAGGTGTTCGATGCCCCCACCTGCTACGACGGCGTCATAGCCGCGGTAGCCGTCCGTCATCAAATCCCCCGACCAACCGGCGAGCAACTCCTGCGGCACCGCAGCGCTGCGGCTGGGCTTGTAGTCAAACAGTGTGACCGGTTTGCCCGGCGGGCCGCCACTTTGGACCCACATATAGCTTTTGGTCGTCGCCAGCCGCCCAGGTTCTTTAAGCACTTGAACCGGCGTTTCATCCATGTGGATCAGTGGCGAGCTCAGCAGCGTGTCGCGCGCCAGGTTGAACAGCGGTTGAAGCGCTTTGGCCGTGCCGATCACCCAGCGCGCCATGGTCTGCCGCGTCAAGCGCACACCAGCCCGGGCCACGACATGTTCCAAGCGAGCCAGGGGCAACCCGTCGATGTACTTGGCCGCGATCAAGCAAGCGATGGTGCTGTGGCTGGCGTTGCTCTTGGGGAGAACTTGCGCAGCAGCCGGAGCGGTCAGCGGAGCGTGATCGCCGCTGGGGCAGGCGTAGCGCTTGCGAATATGGCGCAGCACCCGGATCTGCATCGGCACGATGTCCAGTTGTTCGCTGATGTCAGCGCCGATCTCCACCATCGGCGTGCCGCAAGGGCAAAGCCGCTGCGATTCGGGGATTTCATGGATGACATCGACGCGGAGCAACTCCGCCGGCAGCGGCAGGCGCTTGCCACGCGCGGGCTTGCTGGACGATTGGGCCGGTTTGCCGGAGGAAGATCCATCAGCGCCGGCATCGGCAGCGGCAAGCTTGGCGGCATCCCACGATGCGTGGTCGCCTGCGGCGTCAGAGCCAGCAGCCAAGACATCCGCCTCATCGAACAAGCGGGACTGCGCAGAGCTGGCCTCACTGCTGGCGCCGAACATGCGCCGGCGCGCCAGGGTGATTTGCTCATAGATGCGCTGGACCTTCTCGTCGAACTCGGCGGTCATTTGCGCGGTGAGCGTTTGTGTGAGTTTTTCTGTGACTTGCGCCGTTACTTTTGAAGTAACTTCATCAGTTACCTTTAATAACTGTTTTTCCATTAACTCAATGATGAATCTCGCCAAGACTTCAGTTGATCCTGGCCGCTGAGAAACAAACGAATTCAGAACTTCAACATCGGCCGTCAATTCATTCGGCATTGAAATACCAAATGAATTCAAAGTGTCGGTTAAATTCCTGTTTCCCATAGGATTATTATAAAACAAAACCCGTCAAATGGAAGTATTATTTACGTCGTAGTTGAATAATTCAAGGTCTTGTGCGGTGTATGCGCCCACAAATCGAAGCCCTCGATCAGCCATTCTATTTCTCGCGCATTGATGGTGACGGTAAAACTCGAGGCATCGAGTGCGGGCCAGGCGAACTTGTCGGCCTCAAGACGCTTGTACCAGAGGCAAAAGCCG
Source organism: Roseateles sp. (assembly GCA_044357665.1). Classification (GTDB taxonomy): domain Bacteria; phylum Pseudomonadota; class Gammaproteobacteria; order Burkholderiales; family Burkholderiaceae_C; genus Paucibacter_A. The sequence goes on from JBIKPD010000055.1 coordinate 7,633, forward strand.
TTGCGATGCCAGTACAGGATCTTCAACCGGTCGAAGCGCCGGTTGACAAAGGCGTACAGCGCTTGGTCGAACGGACTCATGCCGAACTCCTGCTCCACAATGGCAGAGAGCGCGCCGATGGACTTCCTGAAGTCGATGCTTGCCCGGCACAGGAAGACGGCTTGGATGTTGTAGCCGGGGTGCATCAGCGACTCCGCCCGGGCTGAGCAGCCTGGCAAAGAGAAGTCAGCCAAGCCACATCCGGCAGCGCCGACAACCGAAGTCGGATACCGGCGGGTAACTCCAACTCGCACCGGAAATTCGCTACAGGCAGCGGCGTAGATATTCGGACGAATTTATCCGACTGCACCGGTTTAGGCGTGGAAATCTGTTTGCTGCGAAGCTTCTCGACCTTAGATTTCCGCCGGTCATATATTTGACGCGCCGAGAGGCCTTCACGATCGGCATAAGCCTTGGTTGTGATGCCTTCAGCATCGATTGCTGCAAGGTGTTGAGCCCATGAATTCGGATCCTGCGACATTTTTAATTCCCGATAATGATGAATCGGAATCGTCGAATAAATCAGGATCAAAAACAACCATGTACTTTATGGAGCGCTTACCTTAACAGCGTCAGCAAGCATGCGGGTTTCGGGCCGACCGGCTGACTCAGTCGTCTGTCGGCATACCCCTGAAAACTGGCTCAGTTCGGCATCGGCGCCAACACCCATGTTTTAAGCCAATCGGGTGTCGACATCTTCAATGGCAGAGGCTGGGAGGCTTTCGACGAAGGAAAGGAGGCACCACCCTTTCCAGCAAAGGGTTGACATGTATTGACTCTTGGTCCTCGTGATTCGTCCTGGCATGAAAAAAGCTCCTAAGTCGTTGATTACCAAGGAGCTTGATTGATTGTGAACCCTTGTGATTCACTGAGATGGAGCGGGTGATGGGAATCGAACCCACGTGATTTGCTTGGGAAGCAAGAGTTCTACCATTGAACTACACCCGCGATGCCGCTGATTATAGGCAGAGGTTCATTGCCGGGCGACATTGCTCCGAATGGCGAGAGGGTGCTTTCAGTGGACGACCAACTCAACGGTCTTGCCTGTACGCAACAGCATCGCGACCAGCATATCCAGCGAAAAACGCCCGAGCTTTTCGTTGACCAGGTCCGAGACACGCGGGCGCGATACATCGAGAATTTCGGACGCAGCAAACTGGGTGAGTTTTTCGGACTGGATCCATTGCGCAATCGCCATTGCCGCTTCTTTCTTCAACTTCTGCGACTTGGCAATCCGCGCGTCGGCTTGCTTCAACATTGCCTCTGCTTGCTCAGGTGAGAAACCCAAATCAGCGAACAAGTTGCCGTCGGCCGGAGTGATATGCCCACTTTTCAAAGCATCATCAACTCGCGCGGTTTTCATTTGGTTTTCCTTTCGATCAACACTGCACCATACCGGCGCTTGGCAACATCCTTGTCGCCCGGTGAGGTCTTGTTGGTCTTTTTTCTGAAAAAAGTTCTGCAGGAAACTGGAACGCCGGCAAAGCCTCATTTAACCTGAAATCAGCTGACCAATGTCAGCCTTGACGAGCCAAAGCCGGTGCCTGCGAGCCAAAGGCATAGGCGTCCATCGCCAGCGATCCATAGGTGAGGCTGGCATGGATGCGCTGCGGCGCGAAGTTGCGGCCTGCGGCGCCAGCGGCGACGAACCAGGGCAGGAAATGCTCGTCGCTCGGGTGCATGTCGGCCGCATGCGGCGCTTGCCGGCGGTAGTCCAGCAGGGCGTCCCAGTCGCGGGCAGCGCTGCGCTCGACCAGCCATTGCCGGAAGGCGATCGATGCCGGGATCTCCGGCGCATCAATAGCGGCCATGCGGCCCTGACCGAAGACCAGGCCGAGATTGTGGGTGATGCTGCCGCTGCCGATGATCAGCACACCTTGTGCGGCCAAGGGCGCCAGCATCTCGCCGAGGGCAAACTGCTGAGTAGGGCTTTGATCAGGCGCGAAGGCCAGCGGCAGCACCGGCACATCGGCTTGCGGATAGAGGTAGCGCAGCGGCGTCCAGATGCCATGGTCGAGCCCGCTCTGGTCGCGGCTTTGCAGCGCAATGCCGGCAGCGGCGGCCATTGCCTGCACCTGCGCGGCCAGCCAGGGCGCGCCTTGCGCGTCATAGCGGAGTTGGTTCAGTCGGGGGTCGAAGCCGCCAAAATCGTAGACCGTCTGATGGCTGGCGCCGGCGAGCAAGGTTGGTTGGTGCGCCAGGCTATGGGCCGAGATCACCAGAATGGCGCGCGGGCGGCCATGGCTGGCGTCGAGCTTGCGGCCGAGTTCTTGCATGAAGGCGCCGGCTTCGCGCGGCTCCAGCGCCGTCATCGGCGAACCATGCGAAATAAACAGCGGAGCAAAGTCGGTGGATTGGCTGGTCATGCCTCGATTGGAGCGCAGATCCGGGTGGCCATCATTGCGTCAGCTTGCAGCGGTCATTCAGCGCTTTTGCACGACTGTCACCCGGACTCGCTATATTGTCGGCAATGAATTCGAATTCGCGCAGGCAAGCCCTGCCCTCTCTTTACCCCGAACGACCCCGCCCGCCCAGCATCGCCAGCATCGCCTGGCGTCAGCTTTGGCGCGACTGGCGTGCCGGCGAATTGCGCCTGCTGATGCTGGCAGTCAGCCTGGCGGTGACGGCTTTGTGCGCAGTGAGCTTTCTTTCCGACCGGCTCGACCAAGGCCTGCGCCGCGATGCGGCCAAGCTGATGGGAGGAGATGCCGTCCTGATCAGCGACCAGCCGACGCCGGCGCCTTTGCTTGCGCTCGCAGCCGAGCTCGGTCTGGCCCAGGTGCGCAGCGTCAACTTCCCCAGCATGGCCAGGGCCAGCGATGCACAAGGCGGCGCCAGTACGCTGGTCTCGGTCAAGGCGGTCAGCCCAGGTTACCCGCTGCGCGGCGAATTGCTGCTCGTCGATGGGCGCAGCGCCGCTACACCGGCCGCCGGCCAGGCCTGGGTCGACCCCGCCTTGCTCGATGCATTGGGACTGAAGACAGGGGATGACTTGCTGCTTGGCGAAGTCAGTTTGCGCATCGCCGGCATGATCAAGAACGAGCCCGACCGGGGTGCGGGCTTCATGAATTTCGCACCGCGGCTGATGCTGGCCGAAGCTGATCTGGCCGCCACCGGTCTGGTGCAGCCAGCCAGCCGGGTCTCCTACCGGCTGGCCTTGGCCTCGACTTCGGCCAAGGCGGCCAAGCAGTTTCTGAGCCAGGCGGCCGCGTTGATCGAGCAGCAGGGCTGGCGCGGCGTGCGTCTCGATTCATTGGAGAGTGGCCGGCCCGAGATGCGCCAGACGCTCGACCGGGCGACCAAATTTCTCAAGCTGGTGGCGATGCTGTCGGCCCTGCTCGCCGCTGTGGCGGTGGCGCTGGCTGCACGCGACTTCGCCGACAGGCATCTGGATGACTGCGCGATGCTGCGCGTGCTGGGCCAGCCGCAGCGCCGTATTGCCTGGGCTTACGGGCTGGAGTTCGGCGCTGCCGGGCTGGTCGCCAGCCTCGTGGGCATGCTGGCCGGGCTGGCGCTGCACTATGGCTTCGTCGGCATGCTGGCGGGCTTGTTCAACGTCAGCTTGCCTGCGCCCAGCATCTGGCCGGCTGCGCTCGGGCTCGGGCTGGGCATGAGCTTGCTGCTCGGCTTTGGCCTGCCGCCGGTGCTGCAGCTCGCCGCAGTGCCGGCGCTGCGGGTGATCCGGCGCGACCTGGGCGGCTTGAAGGCCGGCTCGACAATGGTGCTGCTGGCCGGCCTGCTCGGCTTTGCCGGCATCCTGGTGCTGCTCGCCGGCGACTTGCAGATGGGCCTGATCGCGGCCAGCGGTTTTGCTTTGGCGCTGGGGCTGTTTGCGCTACTGGCCTGGGGCGCGGTGCTGCTGTTGCGCCGTCTGGTGCCGCAGGCCGGTGCGCCGCGCTGGCTGCTGCTGGCAACACGCCAGGTCGCCGCCAGACCGGGCTTCGCGGTGCTTCAGGTCTCTTCGCTCGCGGTGGGCCTGCTCGCGCTGGCCTTGCTGGTGCTGCTGCGCACCGACCTGATCGACAGCTGGCGCCAGGCGACCCCGGCCAATGCACCCGACCGCTTCGTCATCAATATCCAGCCCGACCAGGGCGCTGCCTTTCGCGACAATCTGGCTGCGAGCGGCGTCAACAGCTATGACTGGTACCCGATGATTCGCGGCCGGCTGCTGGCAATCAACTCGGTCGACATCAAGCCCAAGCAATTCGGCGATGAACGCGCCCAGCGCCTGGTCGAACGCGAGTTCAACCTGAGCCATGCCCTGGCCTTGCCGGCGCATAACCAGGTCGTCAGCGGTGCCTGGTCCGAAGAAGATCCGCAGGGATTGAGCGTCGAGGACGGGCTGGCCAAGACGCTGGGCCTCAAGCTCGGCGACCAATTGAAGTTTGACGTTGCCGGCGTGCCGGTCGAAGGCCGCATCACAAGCCTGCGCAAGGTCGATTGGGCATCGATGCGGGTAAACTTTTTCGTGCTGTTCCCGCGCGCTGCCATGCCCGAGCTGCCGAGTACCTTCGTCGCCGCTTTCCGCGCGCCGCCCGCAATCGGCTTCGACCGGACGCTCAGCCGCGAATTCCACAACGTGACGGTGGTCGATGTATCGGCTCAGCTGGGCCAGGTGCAGGCGGTGCTCGATCAGGTGATCGAAGCGGTGCAATTGCTGTTCAGCTTCACCCTCGCTACCGGCCTGCTGGTCCTGTTGGCGACGGTCAGCAGCACGCGCGAAGCACGCACCCATGAATTTGCCTTGATGCGGGCGATGGGCGCCGGCTCCAGGCTGCTGGCACAAGTGCAACGCGCCGAGCTGCTCGGCGTCGGCGCCCTGGCCGGACTGCTGGCCGGCGGCATGGCCTTGCTGATCGGCGGCCTGCTGGCGCGTTATGTGTTCGAGTTCAGCTGGCAAGCCAAGCCCTGGGTGCCGTTGATCAGCGCGATTGCCGGCGCGCTGCTGGCCCAAGCGGCGGGCTGGTGGAGCTTGCGCGTTGTGCTGCAGCGGCCAGTGATGGAAACGCTGCGCAAGTCCGCCTGACCCGAACCCCACGAACTCTTTGGCCTGAATCTTGCTGCCAGGAATGAAACTTCACCATGACCTGGCCACCCGGCCCGGTTCAAACGACCCCATGCCACAAACAATGCCCGTCCAGACCCGAACGATTCACAGCCGCCCGCACAGCCAGGCCAAGGTACAGATCCTGGTTCGCTCATCACTGCGCAGCAGTACCGGTTCTTCAGCGAACCGCCGCAGAGCTCAAGATCTGGTCTGGTCCTGGGTCGGCACCAAATGGCCACGCCTGGGTGTGTCAATGGAAGAGCGCGGATTGCCACAGCTGGAACGCACCGCGCCAGGGGTCCAGCTGTCGGTCTCGACCAATCCTGAAAGCAACACCTGGACGCTGTTGGTGGCCAATAGCGAACGCGACGGCACGCGCACCTGGATGACCAGCGCGATGGTCACCGCCCAGGGCAACACCGATTTACTCGATGTGCAGACTTCCTGTGCGGGCCGGCCCGATGCGCCGTTGGTGGTCGCGCCGCCTGGGGTGCTGGGCCTGTGGGTCGAGCGGCTTGAGCTCGAGGATGGCGGGGTGCCCGTACTCGGCGAGCCCCGCGAGGTCTGCGACGCAGACCAGCTGAAAGGCTTTTGCGAGCATGTGCATTCGACTGAACGCAAGCTTCCGATCATCGCCCTGACCAGCAACCCGCATTCGCGCTTCTACGGCGTCGATCCCCATGGCCTGGCCCAGGTCGTGCGCGGCTTGGCCCATGTGGCCTTTATCGCACCCGCGATGACGGCCGCGGTCGAGGCCCAGGTCGGTGCTGATTTCGCCCTGCATGCCGGCGCGGCCAGAATTTACAAGCCGGGTTTCAACCCCAGCGCTGCGCCTCAGGCCCATCCCTTGTTGAAAGACCCCAGGCCTGCCGGCGCCGCCAAGACCGATGACCCAGGCGCTTTCCGGCGGCTGCTGTGCCGGCATATCTGTGCGTTGAGCGTCGAGGCAACCGCCGCCATGTGAGTGACGCTTGAGCTTGTCACGGCAAATGCAGTACGCTTGCGCTTGGAGGTCAATCGATGGACATCTTGCAACTCGATATGTCCGGGCGGCCGCAAGCCTGGATCAGCTCAAGAGAAGCGGCAATGATCTATGCAAGCGACGGCATTGCCTGGACATTGGGCGATCCATTTCATGTCTTGCGCGGCGGCATGCAGCGGCGCACGGGCCTGCAATCAAGGATCGAATTGCACCCGATCGTTGCGGTGCGCGGAGCTGTCCCGAGCCGCGCCTGGCGCCAGGCGCCGGCCTTGTCGAACATGAAGCTGTTCGTCCGCGACCGTCTGGTCTGCGCCTATTGCGGCCACCGCTTCCCAATCGAAAACCTGACCCGCGAACATATCCGGCCGAGCTCGCGCGGCGGCATGGACAGCTGGATGAACTGCATCACCGCCTGCCGTGGCTGCAATGGCCGCAAAGGCAACCGCATGCCCGAAGAAGCACAGATGAATCTGCTCTACCTGCCCTATGTGCCAAGCCTGCATGAAGACATGATCCTGCGCGGCCGCCGCATCCTTATCGACCAGATGGAATTCCTGCTCGCCAGCGTGCCGCGCCACAGCCGTCTGCGCGATTGACGCTGTAAAGACTTGTACGCGAGTCAACGGCGGCACAATGTCAAGCGTTGTCTGAACAGTTTTCCAGGAGTATTTGATGAAGAAATTATTGATTGCCGCCTTCGTTGTCACCCTCGGCGCTTGCGCCACCAGCAACCCGGACATGGTTCGGCGTGGCGATGCACAGCAGATGTCGCAGGTGCAGGATGCAGTGATTTTGTCCATCCGCGCAGTGACAGTTGACGGCGCACAGAGCGGCGGGGGCGCTGCAGCAGGCGGTGTGGTCGGCGCCCTGGCCGGATCGTCGGTCGGCGGCCGGCGTGATGGTCAGGTGGCCGGCATCCTCGGTGCAGTGGCAGGTGCCATGATCGGCAATGCAGTCGAACGCAGCGGCACCAAGGAGGAAGCGCTGGAGTTGCTATTGCAATTGCGCAATGGCGAAAGGCGCATGATTGTCCAGGGCAAGGGCAGTGAAATCCTCAGCGTTGGCGATGCCGTGATTCTGATCACGAGCGGCAACAAGACCAGAGTCACACGCGCACCCGTCGTTCGTTAAATCGAACCGCTGAGCGCGCCGGCAAGGCCCCTCCTTGGGGCCTTGCCCGTTTTCGGGCATTGCTGCACCAAGCTGGGCGGTCGCTTATCCACCCTTGACACCGCAGCTTCTACACCCTGTCCAAGCGCAGCGATCTGTATGCGGTCGATATGAACGATGCCAAGACCGCTGTTTCCACCGGCACCAGCTACTCGGTCGGCCTGCGCCACCGCTTCTAAGCTGGAAAGGCGGCCCGCCTGAAAGCGGGCCGCGGCAGCGACTGGTTAGGATGGCGCATCACTGCGAGGGCTAGAGCTCCATGTCCAACGATGCCAACCCCGACCTTCGCTCAGCGTTGCCGCCCGACGATGCGCTGCGCGAGTTGCTGCACAACGAGGTCCATGCAAGGCCGGCCGCAAGGATCAAACTGCCTGCGCTGCTGGTCTATATTGCCGTGCTCAATGACGGCGTGACACGCGCCGAAGAATGCGCGCATCTGCGCTTGCTGCCGGGCCAGAGCGAGCTGAGCGATGCCGCCATGCAGGGCAATTTCCTGCGCCTGCGCCTCGACCGCTGCCATGTGAAATGGGAGCGTCACAGCGAGTTCACACGCTACACCGTGGTGCAAGCGCTGCCGAAAACAGCCTGGCTTGGTTCTGCCGAGCCCGAATTGTTCAGCGCCTTGCGCGTCGATGCGGAATGGCTGCGCGGGATTCCCGGCCGCACCGTTGCCGCGATCAAGCTGGCACTGGTTGAACACGACATCAGCGACCCTCATTCCATACTCGAATTGGGCCGGCAATGGCTGGGCGGGCCCAACCTGGTGGCGTCGATGCTGGGCCAGGGCCACTCGATCGCGCTGACCGGCTTCAGGTTGCTGCCCAGTGGCTTCGAGCGCATGCTGGTGATTGCGCCTGCCGGCCTTGGCGAATCGCGCGCCGGACGCATTTCGCAGAGGCTGCTCGAGCTTGAAACCTATCGCCTGATGGCCTTGCGGGCCTTGCCTGTGGCCAAGTCGCTGGCGCCGATGCTGGCAGCGTCGGAATCGGCTCTGGCCGAGATCACGGCCTGCCTGGAAACCATGCAGGAAAGCGAGCAGAACCTGCTGGACCGTTTGATCCAT
>JBIKPD010000318.1:0-4721 GCA_044357665.1 Roseateles sp.
AGGTTCCAGAGATTCGCAATGGTCTGCCGCGCAGCTATTACAGCGCTTTGCCCAAGTTGCGTCAGCAACCGCTGAGCGGCTTGCCCCGCGTCTATGGCATCGCCTGGGCCTTTGTCGCCCATACCGACTCAAGTTTCGACGCCAAATTGCTGGCCCAGTTCCTCGATGCCTACCAGCAGGTCGATGTGCTCACCATGGGTGAACTGTGGGCAATTCCAACCACCCTGCGGGTTGTCTTGCTCGAAAACATGGACCGATTGGCTGAAGCTGTCGCCGGCAACAAGGCCGCGCAGGAGGCTGCAGACTGGTGTTGCGATCATGAGCCCCCATTGCGCATTGACCAACTCCGCGACATGCATGCCCGGGTCGAAAAGCGCGCGCTGCAAACCAGCTTTATCGCTCAAATTTTGCTGCGCACGAGGAGCCGCGCGGCGGCTCCGAATGCGCAATGGCTCGAGTGGTTGAACGAGATCGCACCCGATCAGGACGCGGCGCTCGCAGCCGCGCATGAACTGCAGGCGGCCGACAATGTCAGCGTCAGCAATGCCGTATCGGCCCTGCACATGATCAATGCCCTCGACTGGCGCAACTTGATCGCAGAGCTCAGCCCGGTCCTGCAGGCATTGCAGCAATCCGCTGAATTCAATGCCGACAGCGATCTGACGCGCGACAGTTGTACCCATGCCATCGAGAGGCTGGCGCGCAGGCTTCGGCGCCCAGAAATCGACCTCACGCGCAAACTGATGGCCCTTGAAGCCGGCGCAGGCCCGGCACATTTCCTGATCGGCCCGGGGCGCAGCGAACTGGTGAACGCGCTCGGCGGCACCTTGACGACGCTGGAAAACCCCGCCCTGCAATGGCCATTGCGAGCCCCTGGATTCCTGTATGCCGGGGCATTAGCCGGCGGCACGACGCTCCTGCTGAGTGCCTTGCTGCGCCAAACGATGCTGGATTCCTGGCCGATCATCGCAGCGCTGCCGCTGCTAGCGCTGCTCAGCTTTGAATGCGTGCTGGCCATTGTCAATCGTTCGCTGGCTGAATCGATCCGGGTTCATCGGCTGCCACGACTGGCGCTGGAAAAAGGCCTGCGAAGCCAGGATCGAACCTTGCTGGTGATCCCTTGCATGCTGCCCTCGATCGATGCCGCGCATGAACTGGCGCAGCGACTCGAGCAGCATTACCTGGCCAATGTCGAGCCGCATGCGCGCTTTGCGCTGCTCAGCGACTGGGCTGACGCACCGGCTTGCCGGGTCGATGGCGATGAAACCATTCTGGCTGCCGCCTGCAAGGCGATTGAAGCCCTCAATCAACGCCATCCAGTGGCATCAGGTGTTGCTGCACGCTTCGCTTTGCTACACCGCGAACGCAGCTGGAATTCCAGCGAAAAGAAATGGATGGGTTGGGAACGCAAACGCGGCAAGCTGGAGCAACTGCTCGGTGCGCTGGTTGCAATCTCTGGCGAGTCCGGCAGCAGCCCACCAGTGACCGGCTCACCTTTCATCGACCTGGGCGCCTTGAGTCAGATCGAGCAGGACACGCGTTACCTGATCACCCTGGACAGCGACACGGGTCTGCCACCCGGGACATTGCGCGAATTGGTGTCGATTGCGGCTCACCCACTCAATCAACCCAGTGTCGACAAGACAAGCCGGCGCGTCGTCGCTGGTTTCGGCATCCTGCAACCGCGCGTGGTTTCGCCACTACCGCCACGCGAGACCGTGACCATCTTCGGCAGCCTGTTTTCCGGCCCCTGGGGCATGGACGTCTACAACGCGGGCAGTTCGGAGATCTACCAGGATGTTTTCGGCCATGGCAGCTTCAGCGGCAAAGGACTGATCCATGTGCAGGCGATGCATCAAGCACTGCAAGGCCGTGTCCCGGAAAACCGTTTGCTCAGCCATGACCTGTATGAAGGACTCTGGGCAAGAGCCGCGCACTTGAGCGACGTCACGCTGATTGAAACCGCGCCGATGCACCCGGATGTCGCGGCAGCGCGCACACATCGCTGGACCCGTGGTGACTGGCAACTCCTGTCGATGCTCGCCAAGGCATGGCAAGGTCGTGTCGGCGCGTTGAATCTATGGAAAATTGTTGACAATCTTCGCCGGTCACTGCTCGCACCGGCGAGTCTGGTCCTGCTATGGCTCAGCTTTGCCGCCGACGCAGTCGAGCCGCTGACAGCCTTGGTCTTGGTGGCAGGGGCTTTCGGACTCGGGCCCGTGATGGGATCCCTCGCTGCCCTGCTGCCCGGACGTCGCGACCTGGCTCGCCGCCATTTTTTCTATGAGGGTGGGAAAGACTTGCTGCTGGCCGCAGGCAGCACGCTTTGGCAAATCATCACCCTGCCCTTTGCAGCGGCCACGCAAATCGACGCAATTGCGCGAACTCTTTGGCGCTTGCTGGTCAGCCAGCAGCATCTGTTGCAGTGGACCACGGCCGCGCAGTCGCAAGCTGCCGCGCGCAGCAACTGGGGCTGGATCTGGCGCAAACATATTGGCGTCAGCCTGTTGGCAGTCGCGTGGCTTGCCACGGGATTTTTGCTGCCCGGTGCTGACAAGCCCTGGCTGCTGGGCCTGGGTGCCCTCTGGACATTGACGCCGGTCTGGCTCTGGTTGGCCGGTCAGCCCTGCGCCAGTCGGAAGCAGGGCCTGTCCAAGGAAGACCAGGACTATCTGCGCCAACTGGCGCTCGATACCTGGAGCCTGTTTGAAACGACGGTAACTCCTGCCGACCATCACCTCCCGCCTGACAACCTGCAGATCGAGCCCGAACCGATGCTGGCTCGCCGGACCTCGCCAACCAACATCGGGCTCTACCTGGCGAGTTGCCTATGTGCGCAACGCCTTGGTTTCATTACTGCAGGCGAGTTGGCATTGCGCCTCCAGGCAACTCTTGACACGCTCGAAAAATTGCCACGCATCCATGGGCATTTCTACAACTGGATCGACACCGCGACTCTGGCCACCTTGACGCCCTCCTACGTCTCAACGGTCGACAGCGGCAACCTCACCGCGTTGCTGTGGATGTGCGCACAGGCTTGCCAGGAAATTGCCGATGAAGGCCTTGGCGATGAGTCCACCGGTAAAAACAGCGCAATCGGTCCAACTTTGCGAGCATTGGCTGTGCGCATGGACGCCATCACCGCATCGATGGACTTCACCTTCCTCTATGACCGCCGACGGCGACTGTTTCGTATCGGCTTCAGGCCCGCCGATGCGAGCCTGGACCCCTCGTACTACGACCTGCTCGCCTCCGAATCGCGACTGGGCAGTTACGTCGCGATCGCCAAAGGCGATGTACCCGTCAATCATTGGCAAGCACTCGGAAGACCATTTCTATCAGTCGACGGCGAGCCGACGCTGCGTTCCTGGTCGGGTTCGATGTTCGAGTACCTGATGCCATCATTACTGATGCGCGAACCCAGCGGCGGCTTGTTGCAGCGCGTCTCCAAGGCAGCATTGCTTGCACAGCGACTGTTTGGCGCCACGCATAAATTACCTTGGGGCGTCTCGGAATGCGCGTATTTCGAGCAGGATTCATCATTGGCCTTCCAGTACGGACCGTTCGGTGTGCCGCAACTGGCCATGCGCCGCACACCACAAGATGATCTTGTGATTGCGCCCTACGCGAGCGTGCTGGCGCTATTGGTCGATGCGCCTGAAGCGACAGCCAATATGCGTCTGCTCGAAAAGCTCGGTGGGCGTGGGCGCCACGGATTCATCGAAGCGTTTGACTTCAGCCCGGCCCGTTGCAGCGCAGGCGTCAAGATGCAGAAGGTCTCGACCTATATGGCCCATCACCAGGGCATGAGCTTGCTGAGTCTTTGCAACCTTCTTTGCGCCGACGCGCCGCGCAACTGGTTCGAACGCTCGCCACGCGCGCAGGCTTTCAGCATCCTGATGCATGAACGCATGCCGCGCGTTGTGGTGTTCCAGACGCGGACGATTCCGCGCCCTCCGCACAGGCCCGATGAAACCCCACTCAACAGCGGCGCCCGTCTACTGAATCCGGCAAAACTGGCAATTGAAGGCCTGCCAACGCTGCTGCTCGGGAATGGCGACTACAGCACCTGCCTGCGGCCGAATGGCGCAGGCCAGAGCCGCTGGCAGGGCCAGGCGATCAACCGGGCACGCGACGACTTGCTGCGCGATGACTACGGGATCTGGCAGTTCCTGCGCTGCGCAGATCAGGCGCAATTTCATTCGCTGACCCAGGCACCGAACCCGGCACCGCAAACCGAATATTTGACCAGGTTCCAAGCCGACCATGCCGAGTTCGTTGCCGTCAACAAGGCCTGGGAATCGCAGATCGAGGTCTGGATCAGCCCCGACGACGATGTGGAATTACGCCGTCTGACCTTGCACAACCTGGCTGATGAAGCGGTCGAGTTCGAGTTGATCAGTTTTTTCGAGGCAGCACTCGCACCACAGGCGGCCGAGGAATCACATCCGGTGTTCCAGAACCTGTTCATACGCGCTTACCTGACCTCGCCGGGCTGTCTGCTGCTGGAACGCAAAGCGCGTCTGGCTGGCGAACACGGCCTCTGGGTTGCCCATTTCCTGGCCTGCAGCGATGTACTGCCAGGCCCCGAATTACTGTCGCTGCAAGTTGAATGTGACCGTTCGAAAATGCTGCCGAGGCGCGGTGACTACAGCCAGTTGCATGCCTTGCCCCTGTGCGCAAAGCAAGCGGTTGACGCCGTTCCAATCGAAACACAACTC
>JBIKPD010000319.1:0-4717 GCA_044357665.1 Roseateles sp.
CAGCACACCGCCTGCATTGCCCTGATCACGCGCTACTTCCCCGGGCGTTTGCGCGGACGCGGCCAGGCCTTGTATTCGGTGCTGGGCTACGGACTGTCCGGCGTAGTCGGCAGCATCGGCGGAGGCTGGTTGGTGGCGAGCCTGGGTTATCAGGCCTTGTTTGTTGCGGCCATCGTCGCCGCCTTGGCTTCGGCCTTTTGTGCCTGGCAAAGTCGGCGTATGGATCTGACCTCTTTGCAGTGAAATGAAGCGGTTTTTCGATTCACCGCTGGCGGCCGATCAATCCGGCTTGCAGTTCAAGTGCTGCAATTGGCGTTTCGTCGCAATGCTAGGGTCAAGGGTTTACGCCAGCCCTACACTGCGGCCAGTTTCAATTGATGAAGAACGGAGTCTTGCATGCGCAAGCAATGGTTGATCGGTGGTATTGCCGCTGTCTTGCTGGCGGCAGGTGCTATCGGCGCTGTGAAAGTCCTCGGCAACCGGGGTGACAAGTCAGACGACAAGCCGCTGGCCACGCTGGAATTCTTGCCGACCGAAGTGATCAGGCCGGTCCTCGCCAGCATGCCGGGTCAGATTGATTTTTCGGGACCGCTGGTTGCACCGGGCACGGTGATCGTGCGCGCCAAGTCAGCCGGTACGCTGCTGAGCCTGAGCGTTCAGGAAGGCAGTCGAGTCAAGGCAGGCCAGTCGCTGGGTCAGGTCGACATGGAAGAGCTGCGCTATCGGATCGCCGAGCGCAGCGCGGGTGTGGCTGCGGCCCAGGCCCAGATGCAGCAGGCCGAGCGCCAGTTCAAGGCCAGCCAAGGCCTGGCTGAACAGAACTTCATCGCTTCGACTGCCCTCGATACAGCGCGCGCCAGCCTTGAAGCGGCGCGCGGCCAACTGCTCGCCGCTCAGGCCCAATGGGACAGTGCCCAGGTGACGCTACGGCAAGCTGCCCTGGTCGCGCCGATCAACGGGGTAGTTTCGAAGCGTCATGCCTTGCCGGGTGAAAAGCTGGCGCCGGAACAGCAAATTCTCAGCATCGTCGATTTGAGCCGGCTTGAGTTGGCCGGCCTGGTCGGCACCCATGAGGTCAGCCGATTGCAAGCGGGCATGGCGGTGCAGGTGCAGGTCGAGGGCGCTTTGACCGAGGTCGAGGCTCGCATCAGCCGCATCGCGCCGGCTGCCGAACCGGGCACGCGTTCGATCGGCGTCACGCTTGAGTTGTCGAACCCGAATGAGGAGTTCCGTGCCGGTCAATATGCTTCGGCCAAGGTCGTGTTGCCTGACTCGACGCAGCGCATGACCTTGCCATTGTCCGCGGTCAGTAATATTTCAGGCCAGTCGCAGGTCTGGTTGATCGAGAACGGCGCCTTGCTGCGCCGCATCATCAGCACCGGAAGACGTGATCAACGCGAAGGCCGGATCGAGGTACTGCGCGGCCTGACGGAGCAGGACCAGGTGCTCGCAGCGCGCTTTGACAATCTGCGCGAAGGTGCCAAGGCCCTGGTGCTGGCCAAGACCAAGAGCTGAATCGGCGCCAAGACCATGTGGATCACCAAAGTTTCAATCCAGAACCCGGTCTTTGCGACGATGGTGATGGTGGCCTTGTGCGTACTGGGGATGTTCTCCTACGCCAGACTGGGCGTTGAGCAGATGCCCGACATTTCGATGCCGGGGGCCTGGATCGATGTTCGCTACCCCGGCGCTTCGCCTGAAGCAGTCGAGCGAGAAGTGGCCAAGCCGCTCGAAGAAGCGATCAACACGATCGCGGGCGTCGATCGGATCCAGTCGCGCAGCTTCGAGGGCCGTGCCCAGGCCAGCGTCGAGTTCAGCCTCAATACCGACATGAGCCGGGCGATGCAGGATTTGCGCGACCGCGTGGCTGCGGCACAAGCGGCATTCCCGAAGGATGTGAAAGCGCCGACCGTTTCGCGCTTCCAGGGCGACAACGCCCAGGCGCTGATCGTGATGGCCTTGATGAGCAAGACAAGGCCAGCGCGCGAGTTGTCGCTGTTGGGCGAATTGGTCATTGCCAAGCGGCTCGGCCGCGTCGAGGGCGTGGCCAAGGTCGATGTCGGCGGCATCGTCTCACGCGAGGTACGGATCGATCTTGACCCGTTGCGACTGCGCGCCTATGGCGTGACGCCGGCTGAAATCGCCACGGCGCTGCGGGAAGCCAACAGTGACCAACCGGTGGGACTGCTCTCGGATCAAAGCAGTGATGCGATCCTGCGCGTCGAAGGTCGGGTCAAGGATCCGAAACAGTTTGCCAGCCTGGTCGTGGCAAGACGCGGCAATCTGGTGCTGACCTTGAGCGACCTGGGGCAATTGGTCGAACGCGAGCGCGAACCCGACAGCATCGCCCGCATCAATGGTGCGCCGGCCATCACCTTCAATATCTTCAAGCAGCAGGACGCCAACATCGTCGCCACCGGTGATGCGGTCAAGGAGGCGATGGAGGAATTGAAAAAATCGCTGCCAGAAGGCGTCGAGCTGAACCTGATCTACGCCAATAGCGACTGGGTCAAAGGCTCGCTGACCGGCCTCAAACACACGCTGATCGAAGGCGCTTTGCTGACGATCGCGATCGTCTTCCTGTTCCTGCATAGCTGGCGTTCGACCATCATCACCGGGCTGACCTTGCCGATTTCGGTGATTTCGAGCTTCATCGCGGTGCAAGCCTTCGGCTTCACTTTGAACTTCATGACGATGATGGCGCTGAGTCTGTGCATCGGCCTGCTGATCGACGACGCGATCGTTGTGCGTGAAAACATCGTGCGCCATCTCGGCATGGGCAAGAGTCATCACCTGGCAGCATTCGAAGGCACCAACGAGATCGGTCTGGCCGTCATGGCCACGACTTTTGCGATTTGTGCAGTCTTCGTGCCGGTAGCCTTCATGAGCGGCATCATCGGCAAGTTCTTCTACCCCTTCGGCATCACCGTGGCAGTGGCGGTGCTGGTCAGTCTGTTCGTCAGCTTCACGCTCGACCCGATGCTGTCGTCGGTATGGAAGGATCCGCCCAGTGACCGGTTGCGCCAGTTGCCGCTGCTGGGTTCGATGATGCGCGGTACCGACCGCTTGATGGATGGGCTGCACCTGCTCTATGAACGCTTGATCCATTGGGCTTTTTCGAGCAAACGCTACCGCTTGTTTTTGCTGCCGGTCTGGGCCCGGCCGTTCGACGCTCAAGGCCGCTGCGACCGCAGTCAACCACGCCGGTTTCGAATAGCTACGCTGACGCCACGTGGCATCGTGCTGGCCGGTGGCCTGGCGAGCTTTGTGCTGGCGATCGGGCTGATGCCCTTGGTCGGCAGTGAATTCATACCGCAAACCGACCAGGGCTTTACCCAGGTCAACCTGCGCATGCCGGTCGCATCGAGCCTCGATCGCAGCAATGCCAAGGTGCTGCAG
This sequence comes from Roseateles sp., assembly GCA_044357665.1. GTDB lineage: Bacteria > Pseudomonadota > Gammaproteobacteria > Burkholderiales > Burkholderiaceae_C > Paucibacter_A. The sequence goes on from JBIKPD010000319.1 coordinate 3,400, forward strand.
GTCGAAGAAATCCTCAGCCATTTCCCTGAAATCAAGAACGTCTCAACGGTGGTCGGCAGCAGCGGCGAGGGGATGTCAACCGGCAGGAATCAGGCGGCCTTGAATATCTCGCTACAAGATCGCAGCCAGCGTCAACGCAGCCAGAAGCAGGTCGAGGACGCGATCCGCGCCGACATCGCCAAGATTCCCGGCGTCGAGGTCAGTGTTGGTTTCGATCGGCCGATCTGGGTCACGATCCTTGGCAACGATCCTGAGGCTTTAACCCTGGTGACGAATGAATTTGCGGCCAAGCTGAAGCTGATCCGCGGGGCGGTCGATGTCGATTCGACCGTCAAGCCCGGCCTGCCGGCCTATGCCGTGCGCCTGAAGGAGTCGGCGATTCGAGAACTGGGCTTGACTGCGCCGCAACTGGCGGCTTCGCTGCGCAGCTATGTCAATGGCGAGGTGGCGACTTACTGGACCACGCCGGACGGCAACCAGGTCGAAGTGCTATTGAGACTGCCGCGCGAGCAGCGTCAGCGCATCGATCAGATGCTCAAGCTGCCGGTCGCCTTCGCCAAGGATGGCTCGCCGATCGCGCTTGATCAGGTCGCGACGGTCGAGGCGGTCTTCAACCCGGAAGTGATACGGCGCCAGAATCTGCAGCGGCGCGAGGCGGTTTATGCCGGGGTGCAGGACCGGCCCTCGGGCGATGTCAACGACGAGGTGCAAAAGCTGATCAAGTCGACGCAATTGCCGCCCGGCATCAGTTTCAATGTCGACGGCGCCGGCAAGCAGCAGGCTGAGGCCTTCAAGGGCCTGGTCGGCGCCATGGGGTTGGCGGTGATCTTCATCTACATCGTGCTGGCGAGCCAGTTCGGCAGCTTTTTGCAGCCGATTGCGATCATGGCCTCGCTGCCGCTGGCTCTGATCGGTGTGATGTTGTCCTTGCTGCTGTGGCGCTCGACGCTGAACGTCTTTTCGATGATCGGCCTGGTGATGCTGATGGGTCTGGTGACCAAAAACGCGATCTTGCTGGTCGACTTCGCCAATCAGGCGCGCAAGGCCGGCGCAACTGTTCCCGAGGCGTTGCTGCAAGCCGGGTTGATCCGCATGCGGCCGATCATCATGACGACTTCAGCGATGGTTTTCGGCATGTTGCCGATGGCGATTGCCTTGAACGATGGCGGCGAAATCCAGGCGCCGATGGGCCGCGCCATCATTGGCGGTGTGATCACCTCGACCTTGTTGACCCTGCTGGTCGTGCCGGTGCTCTATTCCTACCTGGTGCGAGACCCCAAACCTGCGCTCGCCAGGGCAGAGCAGGGCGAGGACTGAC
>JBIKPD010000320.1:0-4704 GCA_044357665.1 Roseateles sp.
TCTGGGTGGTGGATCGAAAGCCTCGGGCGGGACGTCCAGCACCGATTCAATCGCATAACGCCATTGCAGCATCACCGTCAAACGGCCGAAGTCCTTGCAACCCGGGCTTGCGGCCATGCGGTCGACCACTTCCTTTTGAAGCATGAAATGCTGATCGACGACATGGTCGACGAAACCGAGTAAGTGGAACAGGATCGGTGTCGAGATGTTGTAAGGCAGATTGCCGACCACCCGCAGCTTCTTGCTCTTCGCAGCGGCCAGCGCAGCGAAATCGACGCGCAGCACGTCCGACTCGATCACGTCAAGCCCCTCGCGTTGACGCAGGCGCGCAGCAAGGTCGCGATCGAGCTCGATCACGCTGAACGGCTTGATCCGTTTGAGCAGCGGCAGCGTCATCGCGCCCAAGCCGGGGCCGATCTCGACCAGCGCATCGCCTTGGCGCGGATCGATGGCGTCGACAATGGCTTCGATGATGTTGACGTCGGTCAGGAAATGCTGGCCGAAGCGCTTGCGCGCCAGGTGCTTGGCCACCCGGTCAGTCCTGCCACTCGCGCAACTCGACAAAGGCGCGCGCGCGCAGATCCTTGACCCAGTCCTTGTAGGCATCGTCATACTTTTGCTCACGCAAAGCGGTACGCGCCTGTTCACGCAATTGCTTGACCTCGATCTCGGTCGTGCGGCGTTCCAGCACCTGGATCAAATGCACGCCGAAGCGCGACAGCACCGGAGCGGAGATACCGCCGATCGGCAAGACATTCATCGCCTCTTCGAACTCGGGCACGAAACCGCCTGGCGCAGTCCAACCGAGCTCGCCCCCTTCGGGTGCGCTGCCATCCTCGGAATTTTCGCGCGCGATCTTCTCGAAGCTCGTAGCGCCCGTCTCGATCAATCGTTTGAACTCGGCCAGACGACGCGCCGCCACCTCGGCAGTCAACTGCGGCGAAGGGCGCAGCAGCACATGCCGGGCGCGGGTCTGGACCACCGATGTCAGCGAAGCAGCGCCCTGCTGATCGAGCAGCTTGAGCAGATGAAAACCGGCGCCTGAGCGCAGCAGTTGCGGGCTCAGCTCGCCAACCTTCACGCCCTTGATCGCTTCGATGAACAGGTCAGGCAGACGATCAGCCTGCCGCAATCCGATCTCGCCGCCGCGTTCCTTGTTGCCGTCTTCGGAGATTTCCTTGGCAACTTTTGCAAAGTCCTCGCCAGCCTTGATTCTTGCCAAGGCGCTTTCTGCGCGGGCCCGGCGTTCGGCCACCAAACTGTCAGCAGCACCTTCGGGCACCGACACAAGAATCTGAGCCAGGTTCAGCTGACCGCCCACACTCAATTGTTCGCGACGCTTTTCCAGGTACTGGTCGATGTCGCCATCGGTGATGCGGATGCGGGCCTGCACTTCGCGTTCACGCACTCGCTCGGTCAGCAACTGGTCACGCAGGTTCTCGCGGAAACGCCGGAACTCCATGCCTTCAACCTTCAGCCGCTCGCGCAACTGCTCCAGCGTCAGCTTGTTCTGCGCCGCCACATTGCCGACCACCCGGTCGAGTTCGGGCTCATCGACCTTGGTTCCGCTGTCGCGGGCGTAGGTAACGAGCACGCGATCCTCGATCAGCGCTTCCAGCGCCAGCTTGCGCAGCACCAGCGTATCGGGCATCAATTCGCCGCGCTGCTTGGCGTCCTGACGCAAGCGTTCGGTGCGCTGCACCACCTCAGTGGCAGCCACGACGTCCTGATTCACCACCGCAGCGATGTAATCGCCAGGCAGCAATTGCGCGGCTCGGGAATCGACGGCCAGCGTCAGCGTTGCCAGCAAGGCGGCGCCAGCCAGAGTAAGAGAACGGATCAACATATCAGTCATAAGGAGCTTCTGTGCTTGCAGAGCGGTCGGAGCTCAGCTGTCGGTAACCGGGGATATTGTCCCTCAAGACCTTGAGCGCGTTGGAACCCAGTTGGGACAGGCCCACCAGCTCCAATTGCAGCATCAAGCGAGTGTTCGTTTCAGCCAAGCCGGTCGAGAGCCTCTCGGCGCCGAAGCGCAACAGCCAGCAGCCAGCATCGTATTCAAAGCCCAGCACCGAATCGGTCAATCTGGCATCTCGCAAGCTGTACTGCAGCCGACCAGCGCTGTACCAGGCACCAGCGCAGGAGCCGCGATTGCGCCCAGCATCCTGGCTAGAGAGTGGCCATTGCCAAGCCAGTTCGACCTGTTCGCTCTGGCCTGCGGCCAGCCGGTAGGCCAGGCTGACCGTGCGGAACGGCCCCGGCGAATAGCGCAGGCGCGAGACATTGCGCACCATACGCCTGGTTTCAGGGTTGTATTCAAGCGTGCCATCGGCCCACCATTGCTTGTCGAGATGGATGGCGCCAAGCAGCAGCAGGTCGGAAACCCGCTGCGTCACCGGCACGCCATCGGGTGTGATGCGCTGGTCGCGAAACAGGAATTGCTGCACCAAGCCCAGTCGCAGCAACTCTTCGCCCTTTTCCGGATTGACCCAGCGACTGGTCGCGCCCAGGGTCAACTTGTTCGCATCCGACACCCGATCGACGCCGGAAAACTGGTTCTCGGCATAGATTGAATCAAAGTTGAAATCCTTCGGCGCGGAATCAAAATTAGGCAGGCTTTGCTGCGCAACAAAAGGCGTGTTGATATAGCGCAGACGCGGCTCGAGCGTCTGGCGCAGCTTCATCCCGAACATCTGGGTGTCGCGCTCGAACACCCAGCCGTGATCGACGCTGACGGTCGGCAGTACCCGACCCATGTTGCGCCGCCCATCGGCCTGCTGCTGGTCAAGCGTGTAGCTGGCAGCATTGACCGCCAAGCTCGGTACCAGCCACCAGGCCGGGCCGCCCAGCGGCAAGCTCAAATGCCCCAGCAGGTGTACGCGCTGACCGGTCTGAATTTGGCTCGGCAATGCATCCGGTGACAGATCGAAGCGGTTGTATTCAAGCTCGAGCGCGCCTTCCAGACGGGCGCTCCGCCCCCAAGGCTGGAAGCCCTCCAGCAGCGCGGCATCGGCAGCGGATGTCACCCTCAGTCCAACCTGTGGCGAGCGCTGGTACGGCGTAACGAAACGGGCCGACGGATCCGCCCCCTGCAAGGCTTGCCAATGCTGGGCTCTGGCATAAGTCTGCAACTCGCCCCAAGACAGGTCTTGGCGACGGTTCAGCTGAAAGTCCCCTGCCAGCAACCGCTGGGTCTGACTCTGCATCCGCCCCGGCATGTCCTTCCAGTAGTTGTCGTCGGAGACACGCTCGGCGCGCATGCGATAACGCCAATCAGCGCCGGCATCACCGTCTTGCAGCAAGTTGAGCGCCCAGCGCGAGCGCTCCGCCACCCGGTCGCCAGGCAACAAGTTGAGGTTGATCTTGCCTGCATGCGCCGCCTCGAGATAGCGGAATTCGCTGTCCAGACCTGCGCCTCGCTTGGTCATCAGGAACGGTGTCAAAGTGACATCGCGTTGTGGCGCCAGATTCCAGTAATAGGGCAGGCCCAGTTCGACGCCGCTGCGGTTGTCCAGGCTGATATTGGGCGGCAGCCATCCTGACTTGCGCTGGCCGCCGAGAGGGAAACTCAAGGCTGGTGCCGCCAGGATCGGCAAGCCTTGAAAATGCAGCACAGCGCCGCTGGCAACGCCCTCATTGCGCTCGAAGTCCATGCTCAACTTCTTCGCACTGATCTGCCAGGCCGGCTGCTGCGCCTGGTCGATCGGACAACTGCTGTAGCTCGCCGCATCGGCGCGCAGATGATCGGCGTCGATGAAAGTGATTTTGTCGGCCTTGCCGCCGCCGCCGGTCAGCGAGAAGAAATAGGTCGGGTGCAGGAATTCGCCTTCGAAGCGGTTGACATAGAGCGTCAACTCAGGCCCGCGGAACACGCTACCGGCACGGCTGATCGAGACATTGCCTTGAGCATGCGCGCGATCGTTGCCGGGGTCATAGCTGACATTGCCCGCGCGCAGCAGCAACTCGCCGTAGCGCAACTCTGCATCACCTTGCGCCGTTGCCATCTGATCGATCGGAATGCTCAATCGATCGGCGCTCAAGACCAAGGCGGGTTTGCTGGCTGACTTGCCGCTCGCACCCAGCACCCTGACCGGTCGAAGGTTCAAGGAGACGGCGTCCTGCCCGGACTCCGCAGCGCTGAGCAGCGCCGGCACCAACAAGCAGGCCCAGACCCACCGACGCCAGAATCTGGCCGGAATCAATCGAGACAAGGGCGAAGGGAAATGGCGCAGCACGGCGTCTGGATGAATGGGCGAACGGGAGGGTTGCGGGTCCGACCGGGGCTAAGCCGACGGAAAAGTAAAATCGATTATCCATGAGGCCCGGGCCTCACCGAACAACCGACAACGGACCTCGATGAATCCTCAAGACAATGCTGATCAAGCCAGCGAAGACTGCTTTCTCGCCTGGTTGCGGCCGCTGCTGCCGCTGCCTGCACTGCGCGCCGCGCAGGCTGAAGGTCCGGCCGCCGTCGACCGGCTGATGCGGGGCGCCACTCAATCGCTCCTGCAATGGCAGCTCAATGTCGATGCGACAAGCCTGGCTGCTTTCGGCGCCGCGGAGGTGCAGCGCGAGTTGCAACAATTTGTCGACAGCTGCGTGCAAATCGAGTTCGGCCGGCAGTGGAATGAAACCCAGGCTAAATGGTGGCAACACAGCTGCCAGATGCTGGTCGACAACATCGGCGCCCAGCCACAACTGGCC
>JBIKPD010000321.1:0-4696 GCA_044357665.1 Roseateles sp.
ATTGGCCGCCGTCAAGGCCGTCAAGGTGGAAGATGTGCGAGCGTTCCAACGGACCTATTACGGCGCGGGCAACGCGACCTTCTCCGCCGTGGGTGACTTCGACGTGGCAACGCTGAAGACCCAGTTAATCAGCTTGTTTGGCTCCTGGAAAGCGACACAACCGTATGCGCGCGTGGTTCGCAGCATCAAGCCGGTGGATGGCCAAAAGCTGACATTGGAGACGCCTGACAAGGCCAATAGCGTGATGTTGACCATCCTGCCCGTGCCCATCAAGGACAGCGCGCCCAACTACCCGGCGCTTGTGTTGGCCAATCACATGATTGGTGGCGGCGCCTTGAAGAGCCGTCTGGCCGATCGCATCCGCCAGAAAGAGGGTCTCTCATACGGCGTAGGTTCGCAGTTCAGCGCACCCGCCTTGGACCCTGCAGGCTTGTGGCTGGCGTTCACGATCAGCGCACCACAAAACACCGCCAAAGTGGCAGTTGCTCTGAAGGAAGAAATGCAGAAGGTTGTGACTGAAGGCTTTACCGCGACCGAACTGACCGAGGCCAAGAAAGCCTGGCGCCAGGGTGAAGAAGTCAACCGCACCGAAGACTCGATGCTGTCGCGCCGCCTGGCGGAATACCTGAGCTATGAGCGCACGATGGCGTTTGACAAGGATATCGAAGCCAAAGTCGCCGCGCTGACGCTGGAGCAGGTCAATCAGGCGGTCAAAGAGGTCTTCAAGCTTGAAAGCCTGTCGGTGATTGCCGCCGGTGACTTCGCCGGCGCTGCGAAGGCCACGGCCAAGTAAATTGGCAATGCAGCCCTGCTCACTCGTCTTCCAGAAGACTCCTGAGCATCCAGGCGGTCTCTTGGCTGCGCCGACAGACCGCTGCTCGCTGTGCGTGCGCAGGATTTCATCCTGCAGTCTGCTCACTCGTCTTCCAGAAGACTCCTGAGCATCCAGGCGGTCTGTTCATGCACGGTGAGTCTTTGGGTGAGGAGATCGGCGCTCGGCTCGTCGGATGCTTGGTCGACGAGGGCGAACAGGCTGCGTGCGGTGCGCGCAACGGCTTCATGCCCTTCGACCAGGATGCGCACCATTTCCAGCGCTTTGGGCGGCTTGGCCGGGGCGTCTTTCAAGGAGCTCAGGGCGGCGAACTGGGCATAGGAGCCCGGAGCGACATGACCCAGGGAGCGGATCCTCTCGGCGATCGGGTCGACGGCGGTCCAGAGCTCGGTGTACTGGACCATGAACATCTGGTGCAGCGTATTGAACATCGGCCCGGTCACGTTCCAGTGGAAATTGTGCGTGGTCAGGTAAAGCGTGTAGGTATCGGCCAGCAGCTTGGACAGGCCATCGGCAATCGCCGCGCGATCCTTCTCGCTGATGCCGATATTGATGGGCTTGCTGGTTGTCTTCTTCTTGGCCATGCGGGGCTCCTTGGTGGGCGCGGATCAAATCCGCTGGAGCAACTGTATGCCCGCCCGAGCGCCATGGCAATTTGAATCATTCAACGGCGGCGATAGGCAAAGGCTTCTGCAGGGCGTCTGGCCGCAGGCTCGCCAGCTCAACCTCGTCACGCCCATGACTGCGGCCACGATATGCTTGATGGTCTCGAGCGAGCCGCCTTCCCACCTCTTGCTGATGCCGCAGCTTCCACACCCAAAGCAGCGCAAGAGTTGATACATAAGGAAGACCTGTTTGTGGACTGGGAACTGGCGGTCAATGGTGATGAACCATTCCGAATCGCCCCACTTCAATAAGGAAAAGCCATGTTGTGTGACGTTATCAAGGTAAGCCCCACACCAGATTTTCATATCGACATTGAGTATGCAAACGGGGAAGTCCGCCGGTTTGATATGCGGCCATTGCTCAAAATGCAACCTTGGAGCCGCATCGCTGCCCCGGCACTATTTGCCCGTGCGAGCGTCGACTATGGAACCGTTGTTTGGCCCGGCGAGATCGACATTGCCCCAGAGACGCTGTACGACAATTCAGTAGCACTTTCGGATATGCCGTCGCAGTGAAAAGTCACGGATAGGAAATTCAACCGCTCCACCGCAAGTATCACGGCCATGGAACGGTTGACTCACCCAGACTTTCTCTCGGCAAGGCCAGCATTTCTTGGCTAAGGCGTCCGGCGTGTCACCGGCGACAACTGTTCGCCGACATCGGCGGCACCGGCGCCAATGCCGACCCTTTTGCCCTGTGGGGCGCGCAGGTCATCGGACGACCGGCGTGAGGACATCACTACTCTGAGGCGGTCGGGCTGCTGGCGATCGTTGCCGAGGATGCGATGCGGCCAGGACATGGCACCAAGCTGGACGGGGGATTGTGTGCAGGCGGCGCGGGTCGCCGATGGCCTGCTGATGCTTGCCTATTGGCTTCGCTTGATGGAGGTGGATGGCCACCTCTGTGGAAAGATCGTCGGCGGTTTGAAGAGCGGCTTGCAGCGGTGTGGAGGACTGTCGACCGCCGCGCGAATGCGTGCAGGAGGGGCTGTTGTGACCGTTGATTTAGCCCGCAGCACCTTGATCGACGCAGCCAAATGGAACCATAATGGTTCCATTATGGATGGAGAATGCCGTGCCCACAACTTTGACACTGAAGAATATTCCTGATGCCTTGTATGACCGACTGAAGCTTGCTGCAGAAATGCACCGCCGGAGCCTGAACAGCGAGGCCATCGTGTGCCTTGAGTCAGTATTACTGCCGACAAAGATGATGCCCAGCGAACGGATTGCCCGTGCCCGGGAATTACGTGCAGCCTTATCCACCGGCAAGTTCCACGCGCGTGACATTGATGCCGCGAAGCGCGAGGGCCGCCCATGATCGTGGTCGATTCCAACGTGGTGGCGTATTTGTATTTGCCTGGTGAGTACACAGCCGCCGCCGAAGCGCTACTTGAGCAGGATTCGGACTGGGCTGCGCCCATTCTCTGGCGCAGCGAGTTCCGCAACATTTTGGCGGGATACATGCGGCGCAAAGCCATCACGTTTGAACAGGCAAACAGCCTCCAACGAGAAACGGAGAGCTTGCTTGGGGGTGCTGAGTTCGAGGTTGAATCTCTTGCTGTGCACGAACTGGTACGCGACAGTGACTGCTCCGCCTACGACTGCGAGTTCATTGCCCTTGCGATGAAGCTCGACACGAAACTGGTCACCATGGACAAGAAGCTTCTACGAGCGTTTCCGAAGCGCGCCATTGCTCTTTCTGCGGGCTGACGTTCGATCGGGCGACAGCGGCAGGGCGCCAGGCCCGGGCGGGCGGGCGGGCGGGCGGGCGGGCGGGCGGGCGGGCGGGCGAAAATGTACACCGTACCTGCTTCGCGGGCCTGGTGGCCTGCCGTTGGCGCTCCGCTTGAGGGGTTAGCGAGGCATCCGTGCGCGGTGGCTACGCGATTTGTAGTACCAACTCGCGGCCACAAGCTTGGGCGTACTTCCTGAGTGTGGCTAAGGAGGGTGAGTGCTTTCCGGTGGCAAGAGAGCGCTCCAAACGTGCAACGGAAGGTGGCTGAGTTCCCATACGTTCCGCGACCTGCGCCTGGGTAAGCCCTGCGTCGTGCCTTGCTTTCAGAAGTTGGTCGAGCAGCTCACCTTCCTCGCGCTCGATGCGCTCGACTTCCTTGCGCACGCCTGGCCGGCACAGCAACTTCGAGACAACTTGATCATGCGTTCGCATCTTTGACTTCCTTCATGCGCCTTCGCGCAACGTCCAGCTCACGTAGGGGTGTCTTCTGGGACTTCTTGACAAACGAGTGCAGCATCATGATTCGGCGGCCGATCAGAGTGCAGAAGAAGACCCGTGCGATTCCGTCAGCGCCTTTGAGACGTAGTTCAAAGAGTCCATCCCCGAAGGACTCGGTGTGTGGTGGACCCAGATTCGCGCCTACCGCGGTCATTCGACGCGTCAGAACGATGTACCGAGCGGCAAGCGTGTCTGGAAGCCCTAGGATCGCTTCCTCGACGCCTTCGCTGTAGTACTCGATGCGATAGTCCACGTCCGAAGGATAACAAATATGTTACATCGACGCAAGAGGGAGGGTCACCAACGCTAGTGTTTCGGATGCCTACGTTCGAGCTAAGCTGGCAACGACAGCATGGCGCGCTGGACAGCAATCGCAAAATGGGCCGCAGGCCCAGCGCTTGATGGCAAGCGACATGCCGTTGGGGCTCAGCTTGAGCGAGGAGTTAGCGAAGTATTCGGCCTGGACCCGCAAATCGCGCCGAAAAAACACAAAAAATAAATCATTGAAAATCAACGATTTAAGGTGTTTTTCTTAAGAGCCAGCGCTGCGCGATACCAGCGGAAAGCTCTCTGGCTTGCGAATGGATTCGATGGAAAGGTCCACGTCGAGTTGCGGCCAGTACAAATGATCTTCTGTTGGCCGCTGAACTTCCGAGAGTTGCTCGATCGTGGCCTTCTTGAACCACGGAAACTCAGTGAACGGCACGGCCAGTTCCTCGTCCCCCAGCAGCAGCCAGAAGCAGTGCGTCGAGACGTTGGTGACTTCAGCCCCCAAAGTGACGGTTCCATGCATCTTGGATCTCCTGGATGTGAGCTTCAACGACTGCTTGAGCTTGGCGGACTTGTACGCCCGACGGACCAAGTTTACCGATAGCGTAAAAGGATCGAGGGATCGCGGTAGGGATACCCATTACTGAGCACCCCCCGCACAGATCCGAGCATGCGCAATTCACGCACTCGGCT
>JBIKPD010000322.1:0-4683 GCA_044357665.1 Roseateles sp.
CAGGCGCGCCAGTCGCTTTCTTTGCTCGGGCGCGTCGAGGTTGGCGATCAAGGGGTCGAGATTGACCGGCAAAGCCTGCTCCAGCCTTGCCTGCACCAGGACATCCTCATAGGCCGCGATCTGGCTGCCGGCCGGCAGGCTCAAGGCCTTGACCAACTCTGCGGCGAAACCTGCGGCTTCGACGCTGCTGTAGCCATCTTGCTTGTTTTCATCGGCGAACAGGGTGGCATCGCGCCACATCGGTTGCCCGTCGATGCGCCAGTAGATGTTCAACGCCCAGCGCGGCAGGGGCTCGCCCGGATACCATTTGCCCTGGCCATAATGCAGCATGCCGCCAGGCGCGAAATGGTTTTTCAGCCGGTGCATCAACTGGCCGGCCAGTTCGCGCTTTTTGGCGCCATGGGCTTCGGTATTCCACTCGGCACCGTCCATGTCGTCGATCGAGACAAAAGTCGGCTCGCCGCCCTGGGTCAGACGCACGTCATTGCGCTTCAGATCAGCATCGACCTGGGCGCCGAGCCGGTCGATCGCCTTCCAGTCGGTTTCCGAATAGGGCTTGGTGACGCGCGGATCCTCATGGATGCGGGTGATCGTCATTTCATGGAAAAAGGTGACTTCGGCCTTGTCGCTGGCACCGCTGACCGGTGCCGCTGAAGAGGGCATGGCCGTGCAGGCGAGCGGAATATGGCCTTCACTGGCCAGCATGCCCGAGGTCGGGTCGAGACCGATCCAGCCTGCGCCGGGAATGTAGACCTCGGTCCAGGCATGCAGATCGGTGAAGTCGACCGCTGTGCCGCTGGGGCCGTCGAGCGATTCCTGGTCGGGGCGCAGCTGGATCAAATAGCCCGAAACAAAGCGTGCGGCCAGTCCCAGCGAGCGCAGGATCTGCACCAGCAGCCAGGCGCTGTCGCGGCATGAGCCCGAAGCTTTTTCTATCGTCTCTTCGGGCGTTTGCACACCCGGTTCCATGCGCAGCAGGTAGCCGATCTGCTGCTGCAATCGCTGGTTGATCGCGACCAGAAAATCGTTGGTCGGCATGGCCTTTTCAAGCAACTCGCTGCGCGCCTTCTCGACCCAGGCTTGCATCAGCGGACCTTGCTGATCGAGATGCAAATAAGCGCCGAGCTCGACGCTCAATTGGGGCGGGTATTTGAACGGGAACTGTTCGGCGTATTTTTCAACGAAGAAGTCGAAGGGGTTGATCACCGTCATGTCGGCGATCAGATCGACGGTGAATTCGAGCTTTTCGGTTTTTTCAGGGAAAACGAAACGTCCGATGTAGTTGCCGTATGGATCCTGCTGCCAGTTGATGAAGTGATCATCGGGCGTGACAGTGAGCGAATAGGACAGGATCGGCGTGCGCGCATGCGGCGCCGGACGCAGGCGCACTTCGTGGGGAGACAGCGCTACGGGCTTGTCATAGCTGTAGCTGGTGCGGTGGTGCAGCGCGACGCGGATGGCCATGCGGGTCTTTCAAAAAGGGGTGGCTGGACGATGGCCCAAAAGGCGATCAGCGAATTGCTTTTGTCGTACCGGTTTAAGGTCAGGTTCGAGGCATCAGGAAGTCGCGGCTGATGCCCATGCCGAGCTCGCCGATCCGCTCGAGGAAACTGCTGAGGAACTGATGCAGACCGGTTTCAAGGATTTCGTCAATCCGCGCGTATTCGATGTCGGCATGCAGCCTGCCGGCTTGGCGCAGCGTTTCGGCCGATTGGTCGTTGGCGACACGTTTCAGGTTGCTGAACAACTGCCCCATGCAATGAGCCAGTGAGCGCGGCATGTTCGGCCGCAGCATCAGCAACTCGGCCACCTTGTCGGGTGCGATCGCATTGCTGTAGACCTTGCGATAAATCTCCAGGCCCGACACCGAGCGCAGGACGGCCGACCAATGATAGAAATCGATCGCGCCTTCGCTTTCCAGGCTGTTCTCCATCGCGTGGAACTTGACGTCGAGCAGCCTGGCGGTATTGTCAGCGCGTTCAAGAAAGGAGCCGATGCGGATGAAGTTGAAGGCCTCATCCTGAAGCATCGTTCCGACCGTCACGCCGCGCGACAGGTGGGAACGGAACTTGACCCATTCGAACAGCGCTGAAGGGTCACGCGCCAGCAGGCCGTCGTCGATCAAGCGCTTGAATTCGAGCCAGGTCTGGTTGGTGGTTTCCCAGACCTCGGTGGTCAAGGTGCCACGCACGGCCCTGGCGTTTTCGCGTGCTTCGCGCAGGCAACTCAGGATCGATGACGGGTTGCGTTCATCGCGGACGATGAAGTCCTTGACCCGCTTCGCATCGATGTCGCCGTAATACTTCTGGTAGTCGTCGCTGAGCTCCGAGATCGACAAAATGCCGCGCCAGCTTTGCTCGGCGGCAGCGGCGGATTGGGGTAGCAGCGAGGTCTGGTAGTTGACGTCGAGCATGCGGGCGGTGTTCTCGGCCCTCTCCATATAACGAGAGAGCCAAAACAGGTGGTCTGCGGTTCTAGATAGCATGTCAGTCCTCGAGTACCCAGGTGTCTTTGGTGCCGCCGCCCTGGCTGCTGTTGACGACCAGCGAGCCCTCTTTCAAGGCGACGCGGGTCAGGCCGCCGGGCACCATCTGCACCGTGGCGCCGGAAAGCACGAAGGGCCGCAGGTCGATATGGCGCGGTGCGATGCCTGCATCGACATAGGTCGGGCAGGTCGACAAACTCAGTGTTGGCTGCGCGATGTAATTTTCCGGATTGGCGATCAGGACAGCGCGGAAATCAGCAATCTCCTGCTGGGTCGCCGCCGGGCCAACCAGCATGCCGTAGCCGCCAGCGCCATGCACTTCCTTGACCACCAGTTCGGGCAGATTGGCCAGCACATAGCCCAGGTCTTCAGCCTCGCGACATTGGAAGGTGGGTACGTTGTTGAGGATCGGCTTTTCGCCCAGATAGAACTCGATCATCTTCGGCACATAGGGGTAGATCGACTTGTCGTCGGCAATGCCGGTGCCGATCGCGTTTGACAGCGTCACATTGCCCGCCTTGTAGGCTTCGACCAGGCCGGCGCAACCCAGGGTCGAATCCTTGCGGAATACCAGCGGATCGAGGAAGTCGTCGTCGAGCCTGCGGTAGATCACATCGACCCGCTTGGGCCCTCTTGTGGTCCGCATGAAGACGATCTTGTCCTGCACGAACAGATCCTGGCCTTCGACCAGGTCGACGCCCATTTGCTGGGCCAGAAAGGCATGCTCGAAATAGGCCGAGTTATACATGCCGGGCGTCAGCACCACCACGGTGGGCTCGTTCACGCCGTGAGGGCTGACGCTGCGTAGCGTCTCGAGCAACAGGTCGGGGTAATGGGCGACCGGTGCGATGCGGTGCTGGGCAAACAGGTCGGGAAATAGCCGCATCATCATCTTGCGGTTTTCCAGCATATAGCTGACGCCGCTGGGAACGCGCAGATTGTCCTCAAGCACGAAGTAGCTGCCGCTGCCGTCCGGGTTGGCGGCGCGCACGATGTCGATGCCTGAGATATGCGAATAAATCCCTCGGGAGACGTCAACCCCCATCATTTCGGGACGGAACTGGGCGTTGTTGATGATCTGAGCTTCAGGCACGATGCCGGCTTTGAGGATTTCCTGGTCATGGTAGACGTCGGCTATGAATCGGTTCAGGGCGTTGACCCGTTGCCGCAGGCCCGCTTCCATCTGCTGCCATTCATGCGCCGGAATCACCCTGGGAATCAGATCAAAAGGGATCAGGCGTTCGGTGCCCTCGCCTGAATCCTTGTCGCCATAGACCGCGAAGGTGATGCCGACCCGGCGGAATATCACTTCGGCCTCTTCGCGACGCGATCGCATCGATGCTTCGGGTTGTTCAGCCAACCAGCGGGCGTAAGTCTGGTAATGCTCACGCGTCAACTGGTTCTGGGCGTGCATTTCATCGAAGCTGGGTCTCATAGATGCTCTCCTTGGCTTGGCTTCAGCAATAAGCAGGCCAGCAGCGTCGCACCTTCCTTGACCATTGCAGGGCATCAATGCACATCAAAAGTGCACTTTGCACGCTTTCATAATTTTCAACATGAGAAATATTAATTCCGCACCATATCTGCGCGTTTTTTGCTTCGTATCCGGGCTTGTCTGGGCCGTTGATCAGGCGCCATAGACGAAAAAAAGGCCCCGAAGGGCCTTTTGCATCTGGGTCAGGCTTGCCGCTGAAGTTGTCATTCACGCCAGGGCGGGAATCCAGCGGCTTTGAGCCGGCCTCATAGCAAAAGTACGCGCACCTCGGGTGCTATGCCCGCGGCTCGTGCATCCTTGCAAAAGTCTCGGTCAAAGGTGTGCATCAAGGCGCTACCGCAGGCAGCCAAGTGCAGCGCATCGGCAAAATCTGCGCCTTGCGCGTACCAGTCCATCGCATGGCTAAGGGCTTCGGCATCTTCGACCACGGTGTTGTCTGTCTCCAGCAGCGCCGTGAAAAATTCATGCAGTTCGGTACGGCTTTTTTTGTAGATACTGCGTAGCACCCACTCTGTTTCAAGTAGCACCGTGCGTGAGATAAAAACGATGTCGCGTGCGATCAGTTGCCGCACGATGGCCACTTGTTCTGCGTGATCGGCCACTAATGCGCGCACCAATAAATTGGTGTCAAAAGCGATCATTGGCTGCGCTCTTCAGAAGCCGCCCAGTCCGCGCTGACATCGACCGGCTTGCAAAGTTCGTC
>JBIKPD010000056.1:0-15814 GCA_044357665.1 Roseateles sp.
GCAGCAATTGCACCTGGATTTTCAGGAAAGCCAGCGACTGCGCGATCGAATCATGCAGTTCCTGCGCGAGCATATTGCGCTCCTCGCTGACCGCCATTTCGCGGTCGCGCGCGGCCAGCCGCAGGTTGTCGAGCTGGGTCGCGACCAAGCCGGCCAGCGCGTCAAGCAAATGGCGCTCGCTTTCAAGCACCGCCCGCTCACCGAAGAAAAACAATTCCACTTCGCCGACCGTCCGGCTCAAGGTGCGCATCGGAATCGTCACCACCGTCTGGTAGCCGGCCAACTCGCAATGTTTGAGGCCCTGCGGAACCAGCGGGCTGATCGAAATGACACGCGCGCCCAGCGCAGTTTCGAGATGTTCGCCGCAAGCACAATCACCGCGAAAAACGCAAAGCTCGGCCTCCCTCATGCTGTGCGGCAGCCGCACTTGCCCGAGCAGCAGCAGGCGTTCGCCATCTTCGGAGGCCAGCCGCACTGCCGCAGCGTCGGAGCCGGCAATGCGGCTGATCTTCTCGGCAAAAATCTGCGCCAACTCCTCCAGACTGCAAGGGCTCATCACCGCCATCAGCGCCACGTCGTAAAGCGCTGCCAGGCGCTCGTTTTGCTGCGCCAGGTCGGCGGTCTTGCCAGCCACCTTGTCCTCAAGCCCGCGGTAGGACTGCTGCAAAGCGTCGGCCATCTGGTTGAAACCCAGGGCCAGGGTCGCGAATTCCTCGACCGAGTTGCGCTCGTCGACCCGCGGAGTGAAGTCTCCTGCGGCCATCAGCGAGAGCCCGTCGCGCAAGCGCTGCAGCGGCTTGACGATCCAGACAAAAGTGCCCGAAACGAACATCACCGAAGCCGCCACGACCAGCAGCACCAGGCCGAAACAAAGCCCGCCGAGCATCGCGGTGCGCGTAGCAATCGTGCGCTCGATGGCGGAGACAAATTTTTCGACGGTCTCGACAAATCGGTCGGCATTTTGACGCAAAGCCGGGTCACCAGCATCGGCGAGGAAACGCGATCGCAAAGGCTGCCAGGCCTGCTCGACGGCTGCAAAGCCCTCAAGACAGGCCGGGTTGTCAGGAATGAACAGCGGACGCGAAGGGTCGCCGTTGCGCAAATTGAGCATCATCGCGTCAAACTGCTTGACCCCTGCTGCAACCTCGATCTGCTCACCGGACTGATGTGCCAGGGTCAGCTTGTAGGTCAGCATGCGCATGCGACCGGCTTCGTTGATGGCACCGGCGCCGCCCTCGAGCTGCCACGACACCCATAGCGTGAAGGCGATCGAAGCCAATGCCACGATCAGGAAGGTGGTCTGGATCAGGGCGAGTTTCCCCGCCAGACTGCGAAGGATCTTGGGCATGCCGCCACCCTATGCGGGTGCCGGCCTGATTGGCTTGACTTACATCAAGACGTGATCAAACCAAACAAGAAGATCTTCAGTTTGAAGCCGCCGACGCAGGCGCAGAAGCCGCTTCGGCATGGGCCGTCACATCATGTTTTTCACCGCCCATGTCGATGTCGCCACCCTTGCTCAGGATATAGATGGCCAGCGCTGCAAACACCGCAAACCCAGCAAGCAATTTCCACATGATCGTTCCTAAAGGTTGAATTGCCGCGATTGTTGCGGCTGAAGCTGACATGGGGCTTAGCACGGCTTAGTGCGGCTTCGCCGAATCCAAACCCCGCAATCCGCTGCGCTGCTTGTCGGGCTATGGGATCGGTTTGTAGCCCGCATGGATGGCCCGAAGGGCCGAATGCGGGGCTCGTTCGTGCCTTCCAGCCAGGAGCGCTGGCCTTGGTGTTTCATCCACTATTTGTTTTAAGCGCCGACTGCCAAGACTTGAAAAATCCGTCATCAGCCGGTACCGGCCCGCGTTGGCTGCATAAGGCGGAGGCATAACGATTCGCCAGGTCGAGCGCCATGGGCAAGGGCTGCCCGGCCAGCGTCGCCGCCAGCAGCATCGCGCTGAAGCCATCGCCGGCGCCGACCGTGTCGGCAAGATGCTCGACGGCGATGCCGCTGCCGCTGGCGATTTGCTGACCCTGCGCATCAAACGCCGCATAACCCTGCTCACCGCGCGTGACGACCAGCAGTTGCAACTCGAAGCGCAGCATCAGCCCTGCAACGCCGTCGGGCGCTTGGCCAGCGTCAAACCAGTCCAGCAACTGCGCCAGCTCGTCCTGATTCACCTTGACCCAATCGGCCAGATGCAGCGAAGCCTCGGCCAGTTCGGCGCTGCTGCTGCCCTCACGCAAATTGAGGTCCAGATAGCGCAAGCGCTGCTGCTCACCGGCCAGCGCGAGCAGGCTGCGCAAACTCGCGCGGGCGACCGGATGACGCTGCGCCAGGCTGCCGAAATAGACAAAGTCCGGCTCCTGTTGAATCAACAAGTTCGGCAGGACAGCACCGTCGAGGTGATCCCAGGCAGCATCGGCATGGATCTCGAATCGGTGCGCACCACCCGCCTCGATCACGCTGACCCGACCGGTCGGGTGCTGCGGGTCCAGTTGCAGGCCCTGCTCGCTGAGACCGAAGCGTTTCATGCTGGCTCGCACCAACTGGCCGCCGGCATCATCAAGGCCGATTCTGCTGGCCAGCAAGGCTGGCACGCCGATTGCTGCCAGGTGGCGAGCCACATTGAACGGTGCGCCACCCGCCACATGCTGATCGGCGAATTCGTCCACCAGGGCTTCACCCAGCAGCAACACGCCAGCTTGTTTCGATCGCATCAATCACCTCTCAAGACGCTCTACTTGAACCGTGCAGCCGTCCGGCAATGGCGGATTGTGCATTCTCCAAACGAACAAAGGCGACCCGAGGGCCGCCTTTGCATTGTCGAAGAGAGGCCCATCGGGCCTCGCGACTTCAGTCGTGCTTGTAGATGTCGACGTCTTTGGTTTCCTTGACGAACAGCAGACCGACGACCAGAGTCATCGCTGCCACGCCGATCGGATACCACAGGCCGTGATAGATGTTGCCGTTCTGGGCCACCATCGCGAAGGTGATCGAAGGCAGCAGACCACCGAACCAGCCATTGCCGATGTGATAAGGCAGGCTCATCGAGGTGTAACGGATACGGGTCGGGAACAATTCCACCAGCATCGCGGCGATCGGTCCGTACACCATCGTGACGTAAATCATCAGGATGAACAGGATGCCGACAACCATTGGCTTGTTGATCTTGTCCGGGTCAGCCTTGGGGGGATAGCCCGCCACCTTCATCGCGTCAGCCAGTTCTTTCTTGAAGGCCTTGATGCCATTCGCGCTGGCTTCGTCGAACTTGTGACCACCGGCCATGACCGTGGCGTTCAAGCCGTTGATGACAACCTCGCCGACCTTGACCACTGCAATCGAGCCTGCAGCGCCAGGGAGGGTTTCGTAGCTGGCTGATGACAAAGCCAAGGCACGCTTGGCAATATCGCAGCTGCTGGTGAAGTCAACCTCGCGGGCAATCGGGCTGCCCTGGAACGAGCAGGTCGACTGGTCGACCGTCAGCGTCAGCTGAGCCGTAGCCTGGGCCTTGGCCAGGTCAGGATTGGCTGCGTTGGTCAATGCCTTGAAGAGCGGGAAATAGGTCACGATGGCGAGCAGCAGACCGGCCATGATGATCGGCTTGCGGCCGATCTTGTCCGACAGGGTGCCGAAGACAACAAAGAGCGGCGTGCCCAGCAACAAAGCAATAGCCAACAGAATGTTGGCGGTCGCGTTGTCGACTTTCAGAACGCTGGTCAGGAAGAACAGCGCATAGAACTGACCCGAATACCAGACCACACCCTGGCCGGCCACCAGACCGAAGAGCGCCAGCATGACGATCTTCATGTTCTTCCACTGGCCGAATGATTCGGTCAACGGTGCCTTGGACGTCTTGCCCTCGGACTTCATCTTCTGGAATGCGGGCGACTCGTTCATCGACAAGCGAATCCAGACGCTGACGCCCAGCAGCAGGATCGACACGATGAACGGCACGCGCCAACCCCAGTCGCCGAAGGCAACTTCACCGATCAAGGTACGAGTGCCGAGAATCACCATCAGCGACAGAAACAGACCCAGCGTGGCTGTCGTCTGGATCCATGAGGTGTAAGCACCGCGCTTGTCGTGTGGCGCATGTTCGGCCACATAGGTCGCAGCACCGCCGTACTCACCGCCGAGTGCCAGGCCTTGCAGCATGCGCAGCGCGATCAGGATGACCGGTGCGGCAATGCCGATGCTGGCATAGGAGGGCAGCACGCCGACGACGAAAGTCGACATACCCATGATCACAATGGTCACCAGGAAGGTGTACTTGCGACCGATCATGTCGCCAAGCCGGCCGAACACCAGGGCGCCGAACGGACGCACGATGAAGCCAGCAGCAAAAGCCAGCAGCGAAGCAATGAAAGCAGCTTGCGGGTCGAGACCCGAGAAGAATTGCTTTGCAATGATGGCTGCGAGCGAGCCGTAAAGGTAAAAGTCGTACCACTCGAACACCGTTCCGAGTGAAGAGGCGAAGATAACCTTCTTCTCTTCAGCCGTCATCGGCGCGCTGGTCGCCACCGCGTTTGCAGTTGCCATTTGTGCAGTCTCCGTCATTTCAGTCCAGGAAAATCACCGCCCGGTGATCCTTGGCCGTGACTATCGGGGACCCCTCTGACCTGCATCTGACGCCGGACTGAATTGGAGCTTACAAAGTAGGAGATAACCCTAGATAAAAATTTCGTAATGCGGATTTTCAGCACAACAAAGGGTTAACACTTAGACGCCTAATTAGCCAAAAAAGTCGTCGCGGGAGGCGTTTTTCCGATTACAGCATCGGGTCAGGAGCAGGCTTCAGTTGGCAGCCACCCGGCCCTCGGAGAATTCGGCAATCATTCGTGTCGCAAGGTACAGGCGCGGCACGATCGAACTGATCAGCACATATTCCGCGTCGCTGCTATGGGCACCGGCACCGCGCAGACCAAATCGTTCAACCACCGGCGCCTGAGTTCGCAGCGCAGCAAAAGCGGCATCGGTGCCACCGCCTTCGGCCACCGCATCAACGCGCAAATCGAGTCCCAGTTCTTTGTAAACCTGTTTCGCATGGTCAGCAAAAGCGCGATTGGCCGCAGTGGCCTCGAGTGGTGGACGGCGGCGCTCGAACTTCAACTCGACCCTTGCATCGGGCAGCAACCGGTTCTGGATCCGTTGGCGCAGTTTTTGCTCGATCGCCTCATAGTCGGCAACACGCAGCACCCGCACATCGGCCTCGGCCGTTGCCAGCGGCGGAATCATATTGCGCACGATACCGGCCTTGGCCATCGTCCAGTTCAGCTTCAAACCGGTGGCGGGATCGGACAGATCGCGCATCTGCAGGATCTGGTGTGACAACTCGTACAGGGCATTGATGCCGAACTGGGGCGCGCCGCCGGCATGCGATGCGCGCCCATGCACTGTCAAACTGACTGCCGCGATGCCGGCTGTGGCCAGTGACAATTTGTCGCTGGCCGCACCGGAGCCCTCGAAGGACATCACCGCATCATGCTCGGCACCGAGCCGGGTCAACAGCGCACGCGAGCCGGGCGAGGAGATCTCCTCATCGGCATTGAAAAGCACGGTGATCTGGCCATACCCCTGATAGCCCAGCCCCTTCAACATGGCCAGGCTGTGCAGCACCACCGCCAGCCCCTGCTTGTCGTCTGCAATGCCCAAGCCGTAAGCGCGATCTTCACGAATACCGAAGGGCTGACGCGCCAGCATGCCGGCCGGATAGACAGTGTCCATATGGGCGATCAACAGCAGCTTCTTGGTCCCCTTGCCGCGAAACACCGCTTTGACCGTGCGGCCCAGTTGCTCCGGCGTGTCGTCCATTCTGTAAACCTCGGCGGGCTCGAGAATTTCGACCTCGCCCCCCAAGGCGCGCAGTCTGGTCGCCAGCAACTCGGACATCTTCTGCAAACCTGCCAACTCACGACTACCGGTCTCTATCGCACAGAGTTGCTCCAGCGTGGTCAGCAGGGCGGCTTGCTCCTGCTTGGCAGCCGCCAGCAGGTCCTGCCTTGGCTCTGCGGCGAATGCGCTCGCCGCTATCGCGCAGCCGAACAGGCAGGTCAGGAATTTGAAAAAAATACGGGAAGTTGGCATGGGCTCAGTCCGATAAATGAGTGAGCGATTATCGGCATCCCGAAGTCCCCGGCTACGCGGGATTTCCAGAGGCCGGCCAGTTCAGCCTTGACTTCAGGCCTTGGGCAAGGTCACGCCGCGCTGGCCCTGGTACTTGCCGCCGCGGTCTTTGTAGCTGGTCTCGCAGACCTCGTCGCTCTCGAAGAACAGCACCTGCGCACAACCTTCGCCGGCGTAGATCTTGGCTGGCAGCGGCGTGGTGTTGCTGAATTCAAGGGTGACAAACCCTTCCCATTCGGGCTCGAACGGGGTCACGTTGACGATGATGCCGCAGCGCGCATAAGTGCTCTTGCCCAGGCAGATCGTCAGCACATTGCGCGGGATGCGGAAATACTCGATCGTCCGGGCCAGCGCGAAGCTGTTGGGCGGGATGATGCAGAAGTCGCCTTCCATGTCGACAAAGCTCTTCTCGTCGAAGTTCTTGGGATCGACGATCGAGCTGTAGACATTGGTGAACACCTTGAACTCAGGCGCGCAGCGGATGTCATAGCCGTAGCTGGAGGTACCGTAGCTGACGATTTTTTCGCCGGCGGCGTTGAGGCGGACCTGGCCCGGCTCGAACGGTTCGATCATGCCCTGCTGCTCGGCCATGCGCCTGATCCACTTGTCGCTCTTGATGCTCATCTCGAATCCCTTGGGCTAAGGATGAGCATTTTAGGCGCGGCGCGTGCCGGTCTTACCAACGGTGCCTGCGGCCTCCGTGGCCGAAGATGATGGCGCCGCCCACATAGGGCCAGGGATTCATGTAAGCCGGCGGCCCGTAGTAGCCCGGCGGCTGCACATAGACCACGGCGGGCGGCGGAGCCTGCCGGTAAACCGTTGGCGGCTGCTGCTCGTAATAACCATCGACGGGCGGCGCGGCCATCCGGCCCTGCGGCATCGCGCCGCTGGCGGTCACGCTGGTTTCGAGCGCGATCCGGTCGCCCGGATCCTGCGCCAATCTGGCCACGCGGCGCACGCCCTGGTAGTCATAGGCCACGTCATAGCCGATATTGCGGTTTTCATAGCGCACCACCACGCGGCAGCGCTGCACCAGCGAAGTTGCCGGCGGGTTGCCGTTGGCCTCGGCCCGATCACCGATCACCGATCCGGCCACCATGCCCAGGCCGGTCGCGGCGGCTCGGCCTGCGCCGGAACCCATATTGCTGCCGATCGCAGCGCCTGCAATCGCACCGATCAAGGCACCCGCGCCGCTGTTGGGCTGCTGATAGCTGACCTCCTCGTCAGTGCATTGGCGCTGCTGCACGGGCACTGCGCCGACCACCGGAATGACCGACACCACGGTGCCATATTCGGTCGCGAGTGCCGATACCGCAGCGGCGCACAGCAAGCTGGCGACGGCGGTCTTTTGCATGAATTTGCTTGTCATTTGCAATCTCCCCATCTGTCCTGACCGCGCCATTGCGCAGCTGCCTCCATGCTACGCCAAGCCAGCGCAGTTGTCGGCCCGCCATGGGTAAAGATCGGTAAAACCAAGCAAGTCAGACCTCTTCGGGCCGCATGTCGATCGATCCGCTCGGGCATTCGGCGACACAGACGCCGCAGCCTTTGCAGTAGTCATAGTTGAACTCGTAACCCTTCCCGGGGCCGAGCTTGATGACCGCGTTGTCGGGGCAAACGCCGTAGCAGTTGTCGCATTCAAAGCAATTGCCGCAACTCAGGCAGCGGCGCGCTTCGAACAAGGCGTTGTCTGCGCTCAGGCCGCCCTGCACTTCATCAAAGCTGCTGGTGCGGCGGGCAATGTCGAGCTGCGGCTGCAGGGTCTTGGGCGCGTCGCTGTAGTACCAGGGGTTCAGCCGCTCGAAGGTGGCAGCACCATGCTTGGCCGCGACTTCGACCTTCGCACCTTTCAACCAGGCGTCGATATGGCGGGCGGCCTTCTTGCCATGGCCTACGGCGACGGTGACATTGCGCTCGGCCGGCACCATGTCGCCGCCGGCAAAAAGACCCGGGTGGCCGGTCATCATCGTCACCGGATCGACCTGCACGACACCGTCTTTCAGCGTCAGCCCGGGCACATCGTCGAGCAAGGACAGATCCACATCCTGGCCGAGGGCGAGGATCAGCGAATCGGCCTCCAGCATCTCGAATTCGCCGGTCGGTTGCGGCAGACCCTGGCCATCGAGCACCATCTTCTCGATCGTCAGCGCACCATCGCCGGCAGCCTTGATGGTCGACAGCCACTTGACCAGTACGCCTTCCTGCAGCGCTTCCTCGACCTCGAAATCATGCGCCGGCATTTTTTCGCGGGTGCGGCGGTAGACGATGATCGCTTCGGTAGCGCCGAGCCGTTTGGCCGTGCGCGCCACATCGAGCGCCGTGTTGCCGCCGCCGTAAACCACCACGCGTCGGCCCAGCATCGGTTGCTCCGCACCGTCGGCACCCTCCATCGAACGCAATACGGCCACCGCATCGAGGATGCGCGAGGAATCCTTGGCGGGAATATAGGTGCGCTTGGCAATATGCGCGCCAACCGCCAGGAAGGCCGCGTCGTAGCCGCCCTCCTTCATCGTCCTGGCCAGATCGAAGACCTTGGTATTCAACTGCACCGTCACGCCCATCGCGACGATGCGCTGCATCTCCGCATCCAGCACCGCACGCGGCAGCCGGTATTTGGGTATGCCGAAGCGCATCATGCCGCCGAGCAGCGGGCCGGCCTCGAGCACAGTGACTGCGTGCCCCAGACGGCGCAACTGATAGGCCGCCGACATGCCTGAAGGGCCGGCGCCGACGATCAGCACATGGCGGTCGGTACCCACCGGCGGGGCATCGAACGCCCAGCCGCGTTCAAGCGCCTGGTCGCCAAGAAAGCGCTCGACCGAATTGATGCCGACTGCCGCGTCGAGCTTGGCGCGGTTGCAAGCGCCTTCGCAGCTGTGATAGCAGACCCGCCCCATGATGGCGGGGAAGGGGTTGTCGCGCGTCAGGTGGCGCCAGGCGGTTTCATAGTCACCCGATTCGGCGTGGAACAACCAGCCCTGGATGTCTTCGCCGGCCGGGCATTGCGCATTGCAAGGCGGCAGGCGGTCGACATAAACCGGGCGCTCGGTGCGCCAGGTGCCGGTCTTGTTGGCCAGCGAAGATCCGGGGTCGAGCGTGATGGCGAAAGGCTTGTCCATCTCATTGTTCCTCTGGCAAGTCGAGCAGCTTGAAGCGGCGGATATTGCGGTCTGCGTCAGCCTGGATCCTGGCCAACATGCCGGCTTGTGGCTTGGCGCCGAACAAATGGGCAAAGCGCTTTTGCGGTTTCAGGTATTCCTCGACCGGCAACTGCCGGCGGATCCTCGTGACCTGGGTGACTTCGCCATGTTCGGCCTCGAAGACCGGAAAGATGCCGGTCTCGCGCGCCAGCCGGGCCAGCTTGATGGTGTCGTGGCTGGCCGAGCCCCAGCCCAGCGGGCAAGGCACGAGCACATGCAGATAGCGCGCGCCGCGCAAGCTCATGGCCTTTTCGACCTTGGCTTCCAGGTCATGCAGATCAGCCACCGTGGCGGTGGCGACATAGGGGATCTCATGCGCCATCGCGATCTGCGGCAGATTCTTGCCGCGGCCGAACTCGGCTCCTGGCTCAGGCCCGACCGCCATCGTCGTGGCCGTGCGCGCACCCGGCGGTGTGGCCGAACTGCGCTGCACACCGGTGTTCATATAAGCCTCGTTGTCGTAGCAGATGTAGAGCACATCGTCGTTTCGCTCAAACATGCCCGACAGGCAACCGAAACCGATGTCGGTGGTGCCGCCATCGCCGCCCTGCGCAATCACCCGCACCGGACTCGCAGCCAGGCCCGCTTTGACTGCCTTGATCTTCAGCGCCGCCGCGATGCCGGTGCCCACCGCCGCGGCATTGCCGAACAGCGAATGGATCCAGGGCAGCTGCCACGAAGTCTCGGGATAAGGCGTCGAAAACACCTCCAGGCAGCCGGTGGCATTGGCCGCGATCAACTGCCCCTGGGTCGCGCGCATCGCCGCATCCACCGCATAGCGTGCGCCCAGCGCCTCGCCGCAACCCTGGCAGGCGCGGTGGCCGGAATTGAGCGAATTGCTGCGTTCCACCGAGGCCTGCACGCTGCGCTGTTCGGGCGCCAGCAGCCGGTTGCCGACGGTGAAGGTACCGGTCTGGTAAAACTTGACTTGTTGTTGCGACATTGCTCGGGTTCCCTTCGCCGACTGGCGTAATTGCGGATGCCGGTTTTGCGCTTGCCCAGCCATCTGGACAAGGCAACGGCGCCCGGATCAACTGACTTTGGAGGCCACCATGCCGACATCGCGCAACAGGTTTTCGGCAATCGGGCCGCTGCGGCGAATCAGCGCTTCGCGCTCCAGCTGGCGATTGACGATGCGCCAGTCGAGGTCCATGAAGGTCAGCGGTTCGAGCTTGTCGGCAATCGCTTCGCGCAGCGTGCGGTGCAGCGAGGACTTGGTGATCGCACGCCCACCCAGACCGGCAATCACGGTATAGCCCTGCTGGCCCAGGCGATGCAGCGCCAGCCGCACATCATTCGACAAGACGCCTCCCAAGCCGACTGAAAAACTCTTTTCCAGCACCACCACCCGTTTGGCTGCCTGCAGCGCGGCACGCACCGCCGCGATCGGGAACGGTCGAAACGACTGGATGCCGAGCACACCGATGAGGACACCGTCGGCACGCAACTCGTCAATCGTGTCCTTCAAGGTACCAAGCACCGAGCCCAATGCCACGACGATGGTCTCGGCGTCTTCGCAGCGATAAGGTCGCAGCAGGCCGCCCGATTGGCGCCCGAAGCGGGCCTCGAATTCAGCCGCGATGTGGGGAATCCGCTCCAGCGCCGTCAGCTGCTTCGCATGGGCCAGATAGCGCACTTCCATGAAGGCCTCGGGGCCGACCATCGCGCCGATCGAGACCGGCTCCAGCGGGTCGAGCAACTGCCGCGGCTCATAGGGCGGCAAGAAGGCATCGACCTCGGCCTGGCGCGGAATATCCACCCGCTCGTAAGCATGGGTGAGGATGAAACCATCCATGCAGACCATCACCGGCATCGACAATTCCTCGGCCAGCTTGAACGCCTGGATATGCAGGTCGAGGGCCTCCGGGTTGCTCTCGGCAAACAGCTGGATCCAGCCGCAATCGCGCTGGCTCATCGAATCGCTGTGGTCGTTCCAGATGTTGATCGGCGCGCCGATCGCGCGGTTGGCCACCGTCATCACGATCGGCAGACCCAGGCCTGAAGCGTTGTAGACCGCCTCGGCCATGAACAGCAAGCCCTGGCTGGCGGTTGCGGTGTAGGTGCGCGCGCCGGCAGCCGAAGCGCCGATCGCCACGCTCATCGCCGCGAACTCGCTCTCCACATTGATGAACTCGCAGGGCGTCAAGGCGCCGCTTTTGACCATTTCGCCGAGGCCTTCGACGATATGGGTTTGCGGCGAAATCGGGTAAGCGCAGATCACCTCGGGCCGGCTCAAGGCCACCGCCTCGGCCACGGCGCGGGACCCTTCAGTTTGCTTCAACATCAGCCAGCTCCTGCATCTGTTTGGACACGAACAGAAAAGCCTCGGCGGCGGCGGCCACATTGCCATCGGCCACCTTGCCTTTGAACTTCTGGCCGATCGCATGGGCCAAGGCGTCCAGCGTGATCAGGCCAGACAGCGCGGCAAATCCGCCCAGCATCACCGCATTGGGCAAGGGCCGGCCGAGATGCTTCAGCGCGATTTCGGTCGCCGGCACCGTCATCAAGCGGTCAGCGCGAAAACGCAGTTCAATCTCGCTCAGCCCCAGGGCATGAAAATCGCGCCGGCTGTTGATCAGCACATAGCCATCGGCTTGCAAGCCCTGGAACACATCGACCTGGTGCAGCAGCGTTGGGTCCTGAACGATCAGCACATCGGGCGCGACGATCGGCTCGCGCAAGCGGATTTCACTGTCGGCGATGCGGCAAAAAGCCACCACCGGCGCGCCGGTGCGTTCGGAGCCGAAGCTTGGAAATGCCTGTGCATGGCGGCCCTGCTCAAACGCTGCGACCGACAGCATTTCGGCCGCAGTCACCACGCCCTGCCCGCCCCTGCCGTGAAACCGGATCTGCAACATCTTGCCCTCCTGCGCCGAGTTGTCCGCGATTCTTGGGCCCCGACTCCACAACGAGCTTGAGCCGCATCAAGGCATTACGCGATGTCGCGCCCGAGCATCTCCCACCCATTGCCCACTTCAACTCACGGAGCGCCCTCGATGAACGACTCAAAATACATCCGCTGGTTCGGCGGAATCTCGATGGCAGACCTGCCGCTGGTCGGGGGCAAGAACGCCTCGCTGGGCGAGATGTTCCAGCAATTGCAGCCGCTGGGCGTGCGCATCCCCGACGGCTTTGCGATCACCGCCAGCGCCTACCGCGAGGCGCTCGATGCGGCCGAGGCCTGGGGGCCCTTGCATCAACTGCTCGACCGACTCGACAAACGCGACATCGAGTCACTCGCCCATGCCGGTGTGCAAGCGCGCGAGATCGTCTATGCCGCGGCGATGCCGCCTGCGGTGGAAGCCGGCATCCGCCAAGGCTGGCGCGATTTGTTGGCCCAGGTCGGCCCGGGTTTGAGCGTGGCCGTGCGCAGCTCGGCCACCGCCGAAGACCTGCCCGGCGCCAGCTTTGCCGGCCAGCATGACACCTACCTGAATATCCGCGGCGAGCAGATGCTGATCGACGCGGTGAAGCGCTGCCAGGCATCGCTATTCACCGACCGCGCGATCTCCTACCGCATCGACCAGGGTTTCGATCATTTCAAGGTCTATTTGTCGGTGGCGGTGATGCAGATGGTGCGCAGCGATCAGGCCGCCAGCGGCGTGCTGTTCACGCTCGACACCGAGTCAGGTCACCCCGATGTGGCCTTCATTACCGCCGCCTGGGGATTGGGCGAAAACGTCGTGCAGGGCAGCGTCGACCCGGATGAGTTCTATGTGCACAAACCCACTTTCAAAGCCGGCTACCGCTGCGTCTTGCGCCGGCGGCTGGGCCGCAAGCAGATCCGCCTGGTTTACAGCGGCGGCCGCACGCGCGAGGCGGTCATCAACCAACCGACCCCGGCTGCAGACCGGGCACGCTTTTGCCTTAGTGACGCTGATGTGCTGGAGCTCGCCGATGCGGCGATCAAGATCGAAGACCATTACTCCGCGCTGGCCGGGGTCTGGCGGCCGATGGACATCGAATGGGCCAAGGATGGGCCGGACGGCCAGATCTTCATCGTCCAGGCGCGTCCCGAAACTTCGGCCTCGCAGCGCCAGGTCAACCTGATCGAGGAATTCGTGCTGGAACAGACCTCGATGGTGAGGGTGCATGGCCGCTCGGTCGGCGAGAGGATCGCTGCCGGCAAGGTGCGGCGCATTGCCAATGCCAGCCAGTTGCACCTGTTCAAGCCCGGCGAAGTGCTGGTGGCCGACACCACCACGCCCGATTGGGAGCCGGTGATGAAAACCGCCGCGGCCATCGTCACCAACCGCGGTGGACGCACCTGCCATGCGGCGATCGTCGCGCGCGAGCTGGGCATACCCGCCGTCGTCGGGGCGCTAGGTGCAAGCGAGTTGCTGCAGAACGGCGAGTCGGTCACCGTCTCCTGTGCCGAAGGCGACATCGGCCGCGTCTATGCCGGCCTGCTGCGTTTTCGCGTCGACCGCAGCGACCTGAGCGGATTCAAGCATCCGTCGACCGCCGTGATGGTCAACCTGGGCAACCCCGAACTGGCCTTCAAGACTTCGCTGCTGCCCTGCGACGGCGTCGGCCTGGCGAGGATGGAATTCATCATCAACGAGCACATCAAGGTGCACCCGATGGCGCTGTTGCACCCCGAGCGGATCGTCGACGCCGCGGTGCGCGACAAGGTCCAGGCGGCCTTTGCCGGCTATGCCGACGGCGCCAGCTTTTTCATCGAAAGGCTGGCTGAAGGCGTCGGCACCATCGCCGCCGCGTTTCACCCGAGGCCGGTGATTGTTCGGCTGTCTGACTTCAAGAGCAATGAATACGCCGCGCTGCTGGGCGGACGCGATTTCGAGCCGGTCGAGGAAAATCCGATGCTCGGCTTCAGAGGTGCGGCGCGCTATATCCACCCGGCTTATGAGGAAGGCTTCGCAATGGAATGCGCGGCCTTGAAGCGGGTGCGCGAGCAGATGGGCTTGCTCAATCTGAAGGTGATGGTGCCCTTTTGCCGCAGGCTCGATGAAGCGCGCCAGGTCCTTGAGACGATGGCCCGATATGGCCTCAAGCGCGGCGACCAGGGCCTCGAGGTCTATGTGATGTGCGAGATCCCGAACAATGTCTTGCTGATTGACGAGTTCTCCGAACTGTTCGACGGTTTCTCGATCGGCAGCAACGATCTGACGCAACTGACGCTGGGCGTCGACCGCGACAGCGCCATCGTCGCCAGCTCCTTCGACGAACGCGACCCCGGCATGCTGAAGATGTTCAAGCTCGCTGTGGAAGGCGCCAAGCGCAACCACCGGCACAGCGGCATCTGCGGCCAGGCGCCGTCTGACCATCTCGAGATCGCACGCTATCTGGTCGAACTGGGCATCGACAGCATCAGCCTGACGCCCGACCGCGTTTTGCGCACGATGCAGGCGCTGCGCGAGATCGAAGACCAGCGCGCGAATCGCTGAGGGATTGGGGCAGAGCTGAACAGGCTGTTCGAAAAATCCGGCTGGCGCAGACCGGTATGAAGCCTCATGATGCGGCAACGCCACATCGACAAGAGACTCCATGCCTTGCCAGAAATTTTTCTTGCGCCCTTCGACATCCAGGGTTCTTCCGGGTTGGCCGGCATGAGCATCCGCCCGCTCGACGGCATCACCGTCCTGGCGCTCGAACATGCAGTGGCCGCACCGGTCTGCACCCGCCATCTGGCCGACCAGGGGGCCCGGGTGATCAAGATCGAACGTCCGCAGGTCGGCGATTTCGCCCGCGCCTATGACCAGCGGGTGCTGGGCCAGTCGTCCTATTTCATCTGGGCCAATCGGTCGAAAGAGAGCCTGACGCTCGACGTCAAGCATCCCGAAGCCGCGCCGCTGCTGCAAGCCTTGCTGAGCCAGGCCGATGTGCTGGTGCAGAACCTGGCGCCGGGTGCGGCGGCCAGGCTCGGGCTGTCGTTCGAGCAGTTGCAGCCGCGCTATCCGAAGTTGATCGTGTGCGATATTTCGGGCTATGGCGACTCGGGCCCTTACCGCGACAAAAAAGCCTATGACCTGATGGTGCAGGCCGAGGCGGGTTTGCTGGCGGTCACCGGCGAGGGCGAGATGATGGCCCGCGCTGGTTTCTCGGCTGGCGATGTCAGCGCCGGCATGTATGCCTATTCGGGCGTGCTGAACGCGCTGCTGCTGCGCGGGCGTACCGGGCTGGGTTCCAGGGTCGACGTGGTGATGCTCGAAACATTGGCTGAATGGATGGGCAACCCGATGTATTTCACTCACGGCGGGCAGGCAGCCGCGCCGCGCAGCGGGGCTTCGCATCCGAGCATCGCGCCCTATGGCCCGGCGCTGGCGGGTGACGGCCAGTCGCTGTTGCTGGGAGTGCAAAACGAACGCGAATGGCGGCGCTTTTGCGCCGAAGTGCTGCAGGACCCGGCGCTGGCCGAAGACCCGCGCTTTGCCACCAACTTGCTGCGCACCGCAAACCGCAAGCTGCTCGACGACAAGATCAGCGCCTGCTTTGCGGACCTGAACGCCGATCAGGCCGAAGCAAGGCT
>JBIKPD010000057.1:0-15795 GCA_044357665.1 Roseateles sp.
TTTTTGCGGCGGACTGTCTGCAGAGCAAGCGGCGAGCGACTTCGCTCATGTCCGCCGAGCCGGTCTGCGCCCGGCTCTCCCCCTTTACTTCGCTGCGCCGCTCGCCGCTTGCTCTGTGTTGGGCCATCGGGTTTGCCCCGAAACGCGGCCGTCATCGCGGTCATCGCTGCAACTGGCAGGATGGGTGTTCTGCGTAGTGAAGTAAAGAAGGAGGCGGCGGCCGCAGGCTGGCGCCGGGTGACATGAACGCAGCAGAGCGCCCATCTTGCCAACGCCGAATGGGTTTGAATCAAAACCCTGCCATGCTGTTTGATGCGGCGGCCCGTCTGCAGAACAAGCGGCGAGCGACTTCGCTCATGTCCGCCGAGCCGGTCTGCGCCCGGCTCTCCCCCTTTACTTCGCTGCGCCGCTCACCGCTTGCTCTGTGCGGGGTGATCGGGTTTACCCCGAAACGCGGCCGTCATCGCGCCCATCTTGCCAACGCCGAGCCGAGCACGGGCTTCCCACGACCCGTCACCAATAGGTGCGGCGGAAATCGAGACGGCAGTTGTCAAGACATGGCCTTTCGGACGAAGTTGTGGACAGCAGGGTTTTCGTCATCACTGCGCCAAGCGCAGTGCAGCAATACGGTCCCCTGATCGCCAATGCCCGACACGGGTTTGTAGAGTAATTCGGGCCGCATACCCGAGACCGATGCCGGCACCAATGCTGCGCCGAGTCCGGCTTCGACCATCGCAAGCATGGTTGGTAGCACGCTCTCATGAACGATCCGTGGTCGAACGCGGCCCGAGGCGAAGATGCCTTCGAGGGTTTCGCGAAAGTAGCGTGAACCCGTGTTGGCGAAACCGATGAAAGGTAAACCTTCAAGGCGTTTGAGCGGCACCACTGAAAGTTGAGCCAATGGATGGTTGCGAGGAATGACGAGCACCATCTTTTCTCGCGACACGACCAAGTGGCGCAACCCAGGTCCGAACATGGCCGATGACAAGCGCACCAGCGCCACATCGAGTTGGCGCGATCGCAATGCGCTCAGCAACGGTCCCGACAACATTTCCTGAAGTTCCAGAATGACTTCCGGGTAATCGGCACGAAAGCTCGCCACCGACTTCGGCAACATCCGATAGGTGGCGCTGTTGGTGAATCCCAGGACCAATCGCCCGACTTCGCCTGAACCTGCGCGCACGACTGCGCGTTCGGCTGCTTCACCGTCAACAATCAGTTGCCGCGCATGATCGAGCAATGTGATGCCCGCCGCCGTCAGCTGGACTGAACGTGTAGTTCGGATAAATAACGCTGTGCCCAGCGAGGATTCGAGCTGGCGGATCTGCTGACTGAGCGGGGGTTGCGTCATGTGAAGCCGTGCCGCAGCTGCGCCGAAATGCAGTTCTTCTGCCACGGCAATGAACGATCTGAGAGCGCGCAGCGATAAAGTCATTAGGTCAGTTTACGACCTAATCGAGATAAAAATAGTGCTAGACGGGCAAAAATCGTTCTCCTAACATCCGGCTTCCTTGGATTGAAACGGGGATGCGTTTGACTCAGTTCATTTCAGCGACGCCTGGACCTTCCGCATTGCAGAATGCGCAGCGTTGCCTGGACCGGATCGCAGAACGCGATGAAGCGCTCGGTGCATTTGCCTTTCATGACCCGGTGCGGGTCCTGCGTCAGGCGCGGGAACTCGACGCCCAACCCGGCCCGCTTGCACTGCGCGGGGTCCCGGTTGGCGTCAAGGATATATTCGACACCGCCGACATGCCGACCGCGTATGGCTCATGTTTGTACCGCGACCATCGCCCGACGCGCGATGCTGAAGCGGTGAAACGGCTTCGATCAGCAGGAGCGCTGCTGATCGGCAAGACGCTCACGACCGAGTTTGCTTTTTCGCATCCAGGGCGCACGGTCAACCCTCGGCACCCATTGCACACGCCAGGCGGCTCCTCAAGCGGATCCGCAGCCGCAGTCGCTGATGGCATGGCGGATTTCGCGCTTGCGTCGCAAACCGGCGGCTCAACCATTCGACCGGCCGCCTATTGTGGAATCGTCGGTATGAAGCCGACCCATGGCCTCATTCCCACGCAGGGCATGCGCGCGCTGTCGCCGGCGATGGACACGGTTGGGTTGCATGCACGCACGGTCGACGACCTGCTGAGGGTGTGGCCGGTGCTGTCGGGTGCACCACTCGATTCCGAAGGCGGTCAGGTTCGCATCGCCTGCTTCCCCGGTCCCCATGCCGCGAGCGCCAGCGCCGAAGCCAAGCGGGCGCTGGAACTCGCAGGAGTTGCGCTGCGCGAGGCAGGACTGCCGGTCCAGCCATTCACGCCACCGATGGACGATTTCGCTGCTTTGAGCGATGCACAGCGACTGGTCATGGCTCGCGAAGCCGCTTTCGAGTTACGCGAAGAAGACCGATTGCATCGCCACCTGTTAAGCGCTGAGCTAGTCGCCTTGATCGAGTTCGGCAAGAAGGTCAGTGATGATGCTTACCAGCAGGCGCTCGGCTTGGCTGCGCGCTGGCGTACCGCGCTGTCTGGCATGCTCGACTCCAATCTTGTGTTGATGACCTTCAGCGCTCCGGGACAGGCGCCGCGACTGACCGAAGGCACGGGCAATTCCGTATTCAACCGGTCGTGGTCGCTATTGGGGCTGCCCTGCCTGAGCCTTCCCTTCGGCCTGAGCGCTGCCCGTTTGCCACTGGGTATCCAGTTCGTCGGCGCCTTCGGTTGCGATGCGGCCTTGCTGCGCGTCGCCGGCCCGGCCGAAAAGGCCTTCGGCGAATATCTTTCGAGGACAAGCGCATGAAGCTGCCGCACCACGGTAGGTACGGGTATTCGCCGATCGTCGCGCGGCCCCACTATGCCTGGCCCGAAGGCAAGCGCCTGGCCTTTTATATCGCCATCAATATCGAACATTTCGCCTATGGCAGCGGGCTCGGCCATTCGATTTCGAGCGAACAGCCGCTGCCGGATTCGCGAACCCATGCCTGGCGAGATTACGGTAATCGTGTCGGCGTGTGGCGCCTTTATGAACTTCTGGATGATCTGGGACTGCCTGCCTGCCATTTGATCAACACCACGGTGTTCGATCATTGCCCGGAAATCATCGCGCCGATCCTGTCTCGCGGCGATGAAATCATCGGCCACGGCCGCACCAATTCCGAACGTCAAGGTCATCTGTGGGAAGCGGACGAGGCACGTCTCATCGCCGAAGTACGTGACACCATCATCGAGAAAACCGGGCAACATCCGCAGGGTTGGATGGGTCCGTGGATGTCACAAAGCCGCATCACGCCAGACCTGGTGCAGGAGGCGGGATTTCAGTACCAGATGGACTGGCCCGGCGACGATCAGCCGATCTGGATGAAAACCCGCAGCGGAAGGATCATGTCGCTGCCCTACTCGTTCGAGATCAACGATTCGCCCCAATTGATCGTGCGCCATCACACGGCCGAGGAATTCGCCGCCATGATCGTGCACCAGTTCGAGGAGATGCTGCTTCAGTCGCAAAAGCAGCCGCTGGTGCTGGGCATTGCGCTGCACACCATGATCATGGGGCAACCGCACCGCATGCATGTGCTTCGCAAGGCACTGCGGCATATCGTCGGCCATGCGGAACGAGAGGCGGTCTGGTTCACGCGGCCGCGGGATATTCATGCGCACTGCCTCACCCTAGCTGAAGGCGTGATCCCATGAGTCCAGGAAGCAAGCCATGACTTTCAGCCCCCTGCCCCACCACGGCCGCTACCCCTACTCGAGCATCGACCAGCGCAAGGACTTCAGCTGGCCGGGTGGCAAACGGCTGGCCTTTTATGTTTGTTTCAATCTCGAATATTTCGCCTTCGGCGGTGGCATGGGGTCGGATGTGGGCCTCGCCAATCCTCCACCCAACCACCGCAGTTATGCATGGCGCGATTACGGCAACCGCGTTGGCCTGGCGCGCATGCTGGATCTGATGGACGAACTCGGACTGCCTGCGGCCCACAACACCAATTCATTTCTATACCAAGCCCATCCCGGCATGTTCGACCGTATCCGCGCCCGCGGTGACGAAATCATTGGCCACGGCCGCACCAACGCCGAGCGACAGTCGGGCATGTGGGAAGAAGATGAGGCCCGACTGATTGCCGAAGCCACTGCGACCTTGAGTCGCGAAGAGGGCAAGCCGCCCGGCGGATGGCTGGGCCCTTGGCTGGCCGAGACCGACCTCACGCCCGATCTGTTGAAAGAAGCCGGCTATCGCTATCTGCTCGACTGGGCATCTGACGATCAACCGTTCTGGATGAGGACCCGCTCCGGACCGATTTTGTCCGTGCCCTATCCCATCGAGATCAATGATTCCCCCGCCGTCGTGTTCAGACATCACACCGCCCGTGAATTCGCCGACATGATCGTCGACCAATTCGAGGAAATGGTTGAACAGTGCGAGCGCATGCCCTTGGTGTGCCCGATCGCTCTGCATACCTTTGTCGTCGGTCAGCCGTTTCGACTGCGCGCGCTGCGGCAGGCCTTGAGGCATTGCATGAACCATCCGCTCAGCGACCGAGTCTGGTTTACGCGCCCCGGAGAAATCGCCGACTACTGCTATGGCCTGCCAGCGGGCACCTTGAACGGTGGCTTTCCAGGTCCGGAGGAAGCCGCATGACGAAATCCCGATTGCCGAACGCAGCCATCGCGGCGGTGGAAGCAGCGCGGCAGGCTGAACTGGGCGACCTGCTTGACAGTTTCCCCGATGACGTGGCCGTAGCAGCGCACACGGCCGGGCAGTTGCGCGCCATCCTGAACTTGCCCGACGATCCAGCCGCTGAGCCCTGGCCGCCGATGCGCATCAAAGCTTATCCATGATCGATAGCCCCTGGTTGAGTGCCACGGAGATCGCTGCAGCCTATGCCGCGCGTGCGGTGTCGCCGGTCGAGTTGGTGCAGGCGCTGATCGACCGTATCTCTGAACATGACCGTTCCCTGCATTCCTTTATAAGTGTCGATGAAGAAGGATCACTCGACGCCGCGCGACAGGCCGACAAAGCCATCGCGGCCGGCCGACGGCTGAGCCCGCTGCACGGCATACCGGTCGCGGTCAAGGACATCATCGATGTAGCGGGACAGCCCACAAGTTGCAACTCGCATGTTCGGGCCGGCCACAGCGCGCAGCGCGATGCGCCTGTGATTGCAAGGCTGCGCGCAGCCGGAGCGATTCTGCTGGGCAAGACGGCAATGCATGAATTTGCCATAGGCGGGCCGGCATACGACGTGCCGTTTCCACCCGCGCGAAATCCCTGGAACCCGGCACACCATGCAGGCGGATCTTCATCGGGTTCGGGTGTTGCCCTGGCAGCTGGCCTGGTACCGCTCGCACTCGGTACCGATACTGCGGGGTCGATACGCAACCCGGCCAGCATGTGCGGGGTGGTCGGACTCAAGCCAACCTACGGCCTGGTGCCGCGCAGCGGCGTGTTTCCGCTGTCTTTCACGCTCGACCATGTGGGCCCGATGGCGCGCACTGTGACCGACGCTGCGCTGATGCTCGACACCCTGGCAGGACCGGACGCGGGTGACCCCGGCGGCTTGCCGGTTGGTGCGGGCAGCTACTGCGTCGACCTTGAGCGTGGCGCCAAGGGCTTGCGCATCGGCTTCGTTCGGCATTTTCATGAAACCGATCTGGTGGCAAGCCCTGCGGTGGCGAGTGCGCTCAACGACATGGTGCGAGTACTCAGGCTGGAAGGCGCCCAGGTGATCGACATCGAGTTGCCGGAACTGCTTCGATTCGCTGCTGCCCAGCGCGTCATTTTTCACAGTGAATCCTGGGCAATCCATGGCAAATGGCTGCGTGAACGGCCGGCTGACTATTCGAGTATTTCGCGCCGCAAATTGCTGCCGGGGGCGTTTCTGTCGGCGGGAGACTATGTGCACGCCCAGCAATGCCGGTCAGGGTTGATCGATGCAGTCAATGCCGCATTCCACGATGTGGATGTCCTGCTGACCGTCAGTTCGCTTGAACCAGCCTGCCGAATCGATGACGAAGCCGAATTCCTTCGCACCTATGCCAGGCAGGCTCGCAGCCCTTTCAACCTGACCGGCCATCCGGCAATCGCCCTGATGTGCGGACTGTCAGCTAGCGGTTTGCCTCTGTCGGCGCAACTGGTCGGCAGACCCCGTGACGAGGTGACCCTCCTGCGTGCAGCGCGCGCTTATGAGCGCGCCACGGTCTGGCACACCACCAGGCCGCCGCTGAATCTGGGCAGTGTCCACGAAGAGGTTCGCACATGAATTTCCGCCATTTCCGACCGACTCAATCCAACCAAGGAATTGCCATGTCCATCGCCCTGAAGGCCCTTTACCGCCCCATCACGACTTTCACCATTGCTGCGGCAATTATTGTGGCCAGTGGCGGAGCCGCTGCACAAGCGAAGAAGCGCGAAATTCGTTTCGGTCTGCCTGTCAACGCGATCAATTCGGGCTACTGCATGTTCCCGACTGCGACGCGGCTTGGCTATTTCGAGGCCGAAGGCCTTGACGTCAAGATCAACAATATTGCGGGCAGCACCACAGTCGTACAGACCGTCGCGTCAGGCCGCCTTGACATCGGCGCCGCGACGCCCGAACCGGTCTTCAAGTCGTATTCACAGGGTGACCCGATCGTGCTGGTTTACAACTACATTCGCAAGCCCACGGGTAGCGTCGCGGTGCTGGTCGACAGCCCGATCAAGACATTGGCGGATCTGCGTGGCAAGCGCTTGGGTGCCGCCACGCTCGCGAGCGGCAACATCATGCTCACCAACGGCCTGCTGGCCAAAGTCAATATCGACGGCAAGAAGGAAGTCACCTACCTGTCGGTCGGTGTCGGCGCCCAGGCTTTGCAGGCATTGCGCAGCGGCCATGCCGACGGCCTGGTGTTGTTCGACTCCCTCTATGCCCAGATCGAATCGCTGGGCGCGAAGATGCGCTATATCTACGGCGAAGGCCAGGACAACCTGTTTTCCACCCAGTTCGTGGTGCGACGCGAGATGGTCGACAAGGAGCCCAACGTCGTCCGTGGTTTCGGCCGTGCCGTAGCAAAGGCGACGGCATTTGCAAAAGACAACCCGGAAGCCTGCGTGCGCATGATGTGGCAAGAATTTCCGGCCAGCCGGATCGCCGGCATGCCTGAGGCTGAACAGCTCAAGAACGACGTGACCGTGTTGGTCAAGCGCATGGAGTTGCTGCTGCCGCCGGACGATGCGGGCAAAGGCTGGGGTTACTACGAGCCGGCGAGCATCGCCGCCTGGAACGAGTTCGCGCTTGAAGGCGGAATTATCGACAAGAAGCTAGACAAGCTCGACGGCATCTACACCAACCAGTTCGTGGCCGACTTCAACCGGTTTGACCCCAAAGCCGTGGCCGACAAGGCCAGGAACTGGACCAAGTAAGGGAAAGGTACCGATATGCTGCATACGCCCATCTGTGATTTGCTGGGAATCCAGTTGCCCATTCTTCAGGCCGGAATGGGTATTTACAAAGGAGTGGTGACAACGCCGGAATTGGTCGCTGCGGTATCGAACGCGGGCGGCCTTGGCTGCTTGGGTGCCACCGGACTGGAGCCCGACGAACTCTTGCAGGCCATCCGCAAGATACGCATGCTCACTGACAAACCATTCGGCGTGGACCTGATCATTCCCCAGAAGCTTTCCATGCGCGAAGGAACCCGCGAGGAAATCCGGGCTGATATTCGCAAGAACTTTCCCGATCATTGGAAACTGGTCCAGGGAATTTTCGAATCGCAGGGCATCAAGCCCTCGGTCATTGACAAGGAATACAGCCTGACCGAGGAGATGACTGATGCTCAGACGGAAATCATCTTCGAAGAAAATGTCCCTGTGTTCGTGATTGCGTTGGGCGATCCGGCCAAGCTGATGGCTCGTGCCCGCGCCGCAGGCACCCTGGTCGCCGGACTGGCGGGCAGCTTGGGCAACGCACGCCGTCAGGTGGCTGCGGGCGTTGATTTTCTGATCGCGCAGGGTTCCGAGGCGGGCGGTCATGTGGGCGTCGTTCCGACATTCCCGCTGTTACCTCAAGTGGTCGATGTGTCGGGCTCGATTCCTGTCGTTGCAGCCGGCGGCATCGCAGACGGCCGGGGCATGGCCGCAGCCATGGCGCTGGGCGCGCAGGCCGTCTGGTGCGGCACGGTTTTCCTGTTCGCTGAAGAAGCCAATGTGCATCCGATTCACCGTGAACAGATGGACAAGGGGCGTTCGGAAGATTTCATATCGAGCCGGACATTCACCGGCAAGACGTCTCGCGTGTATCAGACCGAAATCCACAAGGTATGGGAAAGATCGGGGCTCGAGCCGCTGCAGATGCCGCATCAAAAGGTGTTGATGGAAGATTTCCTGGATGCGGCACGGGCGGCCGGGCGGCTCGACGTCGTCAGCAGTCCCTGCGGCCAGGTGGCGGGTATGTTGAACGGCCGGCGCCCCGCTGCGCAGATCGTGCATCAGATGGCAGCTGATGCCGAAGCCGTGATTCGCAAGAACTACGCCTGCCTGGTTTGAACGGGCAGTACAAACATGGCAAACCACACACGGGGCGATCGATGAACGAAGCGCAGGTGCTCGAAAAAAGCCGGAACAACCCGGGCGTTTTGTTTGATTTCGAGTCCGTGGTTATCGTGGGCGCGTCCGACGACCCGACCCGGATCGGCGGCGTGCCGATTTTTCTTCTAAAAAAATACGGCTACTCCGGCCGGGTCTATGGCATCAATCCCAAGCGCGATCGGGTCCAGGGCATCCCTTGCTTCGCCGAGGTCAAGGACCTGCCGGAGCAGGTTGACGTTGCAATTTTTTGCGTCGCAGCCGAAAAAATTCGCACCCTGCTGCCCGAGCTGAAGGCCAAGGGGCTGAAGGGTGCCGTTATCTTCAGTGCCGGTTTCACTGAATCGGGCGAACAAGGCCAAGCGCTGCAAAACTGGTTGACCAGTTATGCGCGGCAGAACAGCATTGCCATCCTCGGCCCCAACTGCGTCGGCCAGATTTCTTTTGCAACCGGGCGCTCATTGACATTCGCCAACGCGTTTCTGACCTTTCCGGTCACCCCTCCAGGGCGCGTCGCGCTGCTGAGCCAGAGTGGTGGCGTGGCCACCAATATCTGGGCCGATGCACTGATAGCGGGCACGCGGTTTTCACATGTCGTTACGACCGGCAACGAAGCTGACCTGGGCTTTGCCGACTTTCTCGAATATCTTGCCGACGATGATCGCACCGATGTCGTGATTGGCTACATCGAAGCCTTGCAGGATGGCCCGGGCTTTTGCCGCGCAGCCGCGCGGCTGCGTGCAGTTGGGAAGCCACTGGTGCTGATCAAGGTCGGTACCTCTGCTGCTGGCCGTGACGCGGTGTCATCGCATACCGGCCAACTTTCATCCGACGACTCAGCCTACCAGGCAGCGTTCGACCGCTATGGCGTGATCCGCGCCAGGACGCTCGAGGAACTCAACGACTTCGCTCGCGTGTTCTCGCTGGGCCGCATTCGCCCCAAGATTACTGCTGCCACGACCTCGGGCGGTGCCGGCGTCTACGTGGCCGACCTGTGCGCTGATTTGGGCATTGAGATGAGCCATCTTTCCTTGGCGACCGAAACCAGCCTGTCGACCATCGTGCCGTCTTACGGGCGGGTT
This sequence comes from Roseateles sp., assembly GCA_044357665.1. Classification (GTDB taxonomy): domain Bacteria; phylum Pseudomonadota; class Gammaproteobacteria; order Burkholderiales; family Burkholderiaceae_C; genus Paucibacter_A. The sequence goes on from JBIKPD010000057.1 coordinate 9,642, forward strand.
CGCAATCCGGTCGACTTGACGGCCCAGGTGGTCAACGACATCTCCATCCTCAGAAAGAGTCTTGAATTCCTGTTGAACGACCCCGAAACCGGCGTGCTGCTTTTCCTGCTCAGTGGCAAGGGCACGCTGGAACAGTCAACGGAAGTGATTGAAGTCATGACCGATGTGCAGCGCCGAACCGACAAGAAGATCGTTTTGTGCTGGCTTGGCGTCAGCGACGATGTGCGACGGCGCGGCAGCGATGCCGGCTTGACCGTTTACCAGGATCCTGCACGCTTTCTAAGGCCGCTCAAGCGCTATTTGGCCGCGACGCAAGCTGACTCGCCGCATACAGCAGAGGCATTTATTGCCTTGCCGGCGCAGACGGAACAAGCTCCAAAGGGTGGCCCGAACCTGAAAGACGGCTTGGCGCTGGGCGAGGATGGCCGCTGGGTTCTCCCCGAGCGGCAGAGTATGGAATGGCTGGAACATTTCAATGTGCCCTGCCCGCGCCGTTGGTACGCTCGCTCTGCCGATGCCGTGGTCGAAATCGGCGCCCAAGTGACATACCCCTGTGTGATGAAGTTGGTCGAGCCCGTGGTTGCGCACAAGAGTGATGTGGGTGGTGTGGTGGTCAATATCGCTTCTGTCCACGAGTTGCTGCAGGCTTGGCTGCGCATGTCCGAGAGCCTGCTTGCGACTGAGGTGCTGGTGGCCGAGCAGATCGAGTCCGGCCTTGAGGTGATCGTCGGCTGCCTGCATGATGAGACCTTTGGTATGCGGCTGACTGTGGGCTCGGGTGGCGTCTGGACCAACTTCGTCAGCGACGCCATCACCCTGGTGCCGCCGTTCAGCGATGCCTATATCCGCTCGGAACTGCCGCGGCTGGGTCTCTGGGGCCCGCTGAATGGTGCTCGCGGACAGCCGGCCTATGCAGTCGACGCACTCGTACGAACCATCGGTGACATTGCCCGGGCAGGCTGGGCAATGCGTGGCGACATCCGCGAGTTTGAATGCAACCCTGTCATCGTGACTTCACAACGCGCGGTGGCGGTGGACGCCATCGGCTTTGTGTAAATCAACTCAAAAAGGAACGGCTTTGATTCCGGACATCATCGACATCCGAAATGCCTCCAAACATTACGACACCGACTCGGGCTTCGTACATGCCCTGGGCGAAACGACCTTGCAAATTGGTGAAGGTGCTTTCGTCTCCATCGTGGGCCCTAGCGGCTGCGGCAAAACCACGCTGCTCAAGATGATCGGTGGCTTGATTCCGGCGTCAAATGGAGAAATCTTGATCCGCGGCACGCCGGTTACGAGCCCGCGTGCCGATGTGGGGTTCGTCTTTCAGAATTCGGTCCTGCTGCCCTGGAAGACGACCCGGGAGAACGTGTTGTTGCCGATCGTCGTGCGCAAGAAGTTGTCAGCCCAGGACATTGACCGGGCCAACGAATTGCTCGAACTGGTGGGACTGGGCAGCTTTGGCGACCGCTATCCGCACGAACTTTCGGGCGGCATGCAACAGCGCGCTTCGATTTGCCGCGCACTGATCCAGGATCCGGCTTGCCTGCTGATGGACGAACCATTCGGAGCGCTCGATTCGCTGACCCGTGAAAACATGAACGTGTTTTTCAACGGCCTGTGGCTGAGCACCGGCAAGACGGTGGTGATGGTGACGCACAGCATTCAGGAGGCCGTCTTCATGTCGACGCGTGTGATCGTCATGAGCGAGCGGCCCGGGCGCATCGTCGACGACGTGGCCATTCCTTTCGAGGCCCAACGCACGCCCGACATCATGGGTGCGGCTGCGTTCGGTGCAACTGCCGCGCGAATTCGCCATTACTTCACCAAAGCCAATCTCGACTGACCATTGAAGGCTGACTTCAAGGAACCTGTGATGCAATTAGCTGACAAACCCCGGTCTCCTGCGGACGTCGACGGCGCGAAACGACGCATCCGGCTGGAAAACATTTTGGCTCCGCTGGTCATGCTGGCCTTGCTCTTGCTCGCATGGGAATACCTGCCGTTGCTGCTGGGTATTCGCCCGACGATCCTGCCGCAGTTCTCGAAAGTAGCCGCCGTATTCGGCGATCCAGCGACCATCGGTCTGTACATGAAGCATGGGCTTGTGACGCTCCAGGAAGCAGCAACCGGCTTGCTGATCGGCGGGGTGCTCGGTTTCGTCTTCGGCATTGTGCTGACCGAATCGAAGCTGTTGATGCGCAGCCTCTACCCCTACATCGTGGCCTTGCAATGCATGCCCAAAGTCGCGATTGCACCGCTTTTGGTGATCTGGTTCGGTTTTGGCATCACCTCCAAAGTGATCGTTGTGAGCTTGCTGTGCTTTTTCCCGGTGCTGGTCAACACCATTTCGGGTATCCGTGGCGTCAGCCGTGAACAACTTGAATTGTTTGCCGCAATTCGCGCATCGCGCCTGAAGACCCACCTCCATCTGCTGATTCCGGCCGCTCTGCCGAGCATTTTGACCGGGGTGGAACTGGCCGTCGTGGTCTCACTGCTGGGCGCAATCGTCGGTGAGTTTGTCGGCGCGGAAGAAGGCTTGGGCGTGCTGCTGCTGCAGGCGCAGTTCCAGATGAGCATGCCTAGCGTGTTCGCGATTTTGCTGGTGCTGGCGCTGATGGGCGTGGTTTTCAATCTGGCGATACGCGCGGTGCGCAAGCGTTCGTTGTTCTGGATTGCTGGTGAAACGGGTAAATAGGAGTGGCAATGTACGAATTGACTGAAGACCAACGCGACCTCAAGCAAGCGGCCCGCAATTTCGGGCAGAAGGTGCTGGCGCCGCGCGCCATGCAAATCGAACAGTCAGGTGCGGATTTCCCGGCCGATGTTCTGATACAGATGGGGCAACTTGGCTTCCTGGGCTTGGATATTCCCCAGGCTTATGGCGGCCAAGGCTTCGACACGCTGACTTCTGCCGTCATCCTCGAGGAAATCTCAGGCGCCTGGTTTTCGGCGGCGAGCTACTGCATGACGCTGGCAACGGGTCCGATTATTGTGGCGGGAACCAACGAACAAAAGCAGCGCATTTTGCCGGCCATTTGCCGTGGTGAACTGGTGACGGCCTTTGCACTCACCGAGCCTGCCGGAGGCTCCGATGCCGCATCGATCCAGACCTTTGCCGCACGTGACGGCGACGACTATGTCATCAACGGCACCAAATTCTTCATCACCAACGCCCACCGTGCAGACGTGATCGTGGTGTTCGCCCGTACGGATAAAACAGCCATGCGCGGCGAAGGTATCTCCATTTTTCTAGTCGACAAAGGCACACCGGGCCTGGTCATCGGACAACGGTTTCGGACCATGGGGCATTCAGCCAATCCGATCTGGGAGGTCGTTTTCGACAACTGCCGGATACCGGCGGCCAACCTGCTGGGTGAGGAAGGTGCGGGCTTCAAGTATCTTCAGAATGATTTCGCAAAGATCCGTGCGGCCTATGGCGCTCGCTGTGTCGGCGTGTCGCAGTGGGCGATGGACTATGCGCTGCGCTACGCACAGGAACGGATCCAGTTCGGGCAGGCGGTGTCATCGTTCCAGGGCGTGCGCTTCAAGGTGGCCGACATCATCACGAAGATCGAAGCAGCGCGCCAACTGTCCTACCGTGCGGCCGTGATCGCCGACCGGGGTGACGCGCAGGCGCCTGCGGCTGCTTCGATGGCCAAACATTTTGCGTCCGACATCTGTCTCGAAGCGACTTCCGAAGCGATCCAGATCATGGGTGGCCACGGGTATACCGTCGATCATCCACTTGAGCGCATGTTTCGGGAAGTCAAGTTGTTCCAGATCGGCGACGGTACCAGCGAGATGCTCCGCATCCTGATTTCGCGATTCGCGAATCGGTCGATCGCCGACGGGGGCTCGGCTCAGTTGGCTTGATCCACCCATCCGGTTTTTCCGGTCACGAAACGCTTGTTCAAGGAGAAACAACGATGTCGAAGTACGGTTACGGTGCCATTGACACAGTGGTGCATGTGTTCACACCCGAGTCATTCGAGCGCGGCGAAATCACGACCGATGACAACTTCCGGGTGAAGACCCGATTGAATCCTGACGACCTGCGTGGGGTGTCGATTCCGGACTACATCAAGAAGATGGATCGGGCAGGCATCGAGCGGTCATTCCTGATCGCCAATCGGAACGGCGATATGCGTGTCCGTTATTCGACCGAAACCCCCTATGAAGTCGTTTACGACATCTGCAATAAATACCCCGACCGCTTCTCGGGTCTGGCTGGCGTGGACCCAACGCGCGGAATGGCAGGACTTCGCGAACTTGAAAAAGCGGTCAACGAATACGGCTTCGTTGGCGCGCACCTTTACCCACACTGGTTTGGCTTGGCACCCAACCATGCCAAGTACTACCCGTATTACGCCAAGTGCTGCGAACTCGATATCTCAATCATGATGCAGGTGGGCAATTGCCTGGTCTACAACAAGGACCGCCGTCTGCCCACGGTCGGACAACCGATCACGCTTGACCAGGTAGCGATCGACTTTCCCGAACTCACCATCATCGGGATTCATGTCGGCTGGCCCTGGCACAACGAAATGATCGCGATGGCCTGGAAGCACCCCAACATCTACATCGGCCTTGATGCCTACGCGCCCAAGCATTGGCCGGCAGAAATCGTTCACTACGCCAACACTTTCGGCCAGGACAAAGTCATTTTCGGGTCAGACTGGCCGGTCATCGACCCCGAGCGCGCGATGTCCGAACTGGATATGCATAACTTCAAACCTGAGTCACTCAAAAAAATCTTGCGCGACACCACCGTGCGCATCTTCAAACTCGACGAAAGACTCGCGAAGAAGCGGGTGGCCGGCTGAGCGTGCCTCAGACTTCGGAAATTCAGGAATTGCCGGCGGTGGAGACTTTGCTGTTTTGCCCGTTGTCGCTGCGCGGCGTGCTGTTGCGCAATCGGGTGGTCGTGTCACCGATGCTGACCTATCTGGCAGAGGGAGGCTTGCCAGGCGATGAGCATCTGGTGCACTACGGCCGGTTCGCGACTGGAGGCGCCGGCCTGGTGTTTGTCGAGGCGACCAAAGTTGATCCTCGCGGTTGTTCCACCACCAAGGACCTTGGGCTCTGGAGCGATGCATTTATCGCACCGCTGGCGCGCATTGCACGGGTCATCCAGGCTGGCGGCGCGGCGGCAGGTATCCAAATCGCGCATTCGGGTCGCAAGGCACGGCGGTCTTTGCCGTGGGAAGGCAACCAGCCCTTGGCTGCCTGCCCGGGAGTCGCGCAGGATCAGGTTTGGACCCTGATCGGCCCGAGCGCCGTCGCCCATTCTCCGCAATGTGAAGTGCCCGTCGCCATGAGTGCTGCTGACATCAAGGCGCAAATCGAGGCCTGGGGAGCCGCTGCGGCCAGGGCCGATGCAGCCGGTTTCGATGTCCTTGAGATTCAGGCTGCGCATGGTTATCTGATCCATCAATTTCTTTCGCCAGTCGCCAATCGGCGGTCTGATGGTTATGGTGGATCGCTCGATAACCGTATGCGCTTCGCGGTCGACGTAGTCCGCAGGGTGCGCGAGTCGTGGCCAGCGGACAAACCGCTGTTCTTTCGACTGTCAGCGGTCGATGACATGGGCTGGACCATCGAAAACAGCGTTGTGCTTGCTGCCTTGCTCAAAACCCATGGCGTCGATGTATTCGACTGCAGTTCTGGAGGTATTGCTGACCAGGTGACGGGAGCGGTTCCGGTTGCCTATGGCTATCAGGTTCCATATGCACAGCGCATCCGTGCGGGTGCCGACGTGATGACGATGGCGGTCGGGCTGATCATCCATGCGCGCCAGGCCGAAGAGATCCTTGCCGAAGGCTGTGCCGATCTTGTGGCAATCGGGCGAGAAATGCTGCACAACCCCAACTGGGCATTCAATGCAGCCGAAAAACTGGGCATTCCAGCCCCTTTTTCGCTACTTTCGCAGAACGCCGAGTTCTGGCTGAAAAAGCGCTCACGCGTCAAGGGAATCCAGAGCTCCACATCTCTTGGGGACACTGTACCCAGTTAGGAAGATACCGATCCTGCATGGCTAGATGCGGCGGCGCGTCTGCAGAACAAGCGGCGAGCGACTTCGCTCATGTCCGCCGAGCCGGTCTGCGCCCGGCTCTCCCCCTTTACTTCGCTACGCCGCTCACCGCTTGCT
>JBIKPD010000323.1:0-4664 GCA_044357665.1 Roseateles sp.
ATCCAGCCGGGTTCGCCGCAAAGGTCGACATAGTCGGTGCCTGCCGCCGCGCAGGCCAGCACCAGTTTTTCACCATGCAATTGATAAGGGCCAACCGTGCTGATGAGTACTTGGGTCTGGCCGGCCAACTGGGCCATCGAGGCGGAGTCGTTGGCATCGGCGGCGATCAAGGGCAGGCTGTCAGGCGCGCCGATCAGCGCTCTGACCTCGCTGAGCTTGGCCAGGCTGCGCCCGGCCAGCGCCCATTTCAAACCGTCGCCGGCGCCGTTCTGCAGGGTTTCGGCGATCAGGCGGCCGGTGAAACCGCTGGCACCGAAGACGATCAGGTCGAAAGGCCGCTCGGTGTTTTTGCTGTTCATTCTGGATAAGTACCGGGCAGGAGGATGTCGCGCGTGACGTTTTTCAGTTGCGTATGACCGCTGAAAGCCATCGTCACGTCGAGTTCCTTGTGGATGATTTCGAGCGCCTTGGTGACGCCAGCCTCGCCCATCGCACCCAGGCCATAGACCATCGCGCGGCCAATCATCGTGCCGCGTGCGCCCAAGGCCCAGGCTTTCAAGACGTCCTGGCCGCTGCGGATGCCGCCGTCCATCCAGACTTCGAGCTTGTCGCCGACTGCCGCCACGATCTCCGGCAGCGCCTCGATGCTGCTCTGTGCCCCATCGAGTTGGCGACCGCCATGGTTGCTGACGACGATGGCGTCAGCCCCGCTGGCGACGGCGAGCTTTGCGTCTTCCACATCCATGATGCCTTTCAGGATCAGCTTGCCGCCCCATTGCTGCTTGACCCATTCGACATCGGCCCATGACAGGGTCGGGTCGAACTGCTCGTTGGTCCACGCGGCCAGCGAGCTCATATTGCTGACGTCTTTGACATGGCCGACCAGATTGCGGAAGGTATGTCGGTGGGTTCCAGCCATGCCCAGGCACCAGCGCGGCTTGGTCATCAGGTTGATGATGTTGGCCAGCGTCGGCCGCGGTGGGGCGGTGAGGCCGTTCTTCAGGTCCTTGTGACGTTGGCCGATCACCTGCAAGTCCAGGGTCAGCACCAACGCCGAGCAGCGTGCGACCTTGCAGCGGTCGATCATGCGCGCCATGGCGTCTCGGTCCCGCATCATGTAGAGCTGGAACCAGAACGGCGCGCTGGTGTGGCTGGCGATGTCCTCGATTGAGCAGATGCTCATGGTGCTCAGGGTGAATGGAATACCGAACTTTTCAGCCGCCCTGGCCGCGTGAATTTCGCCATCGGCATGCTGCATGCCCGTCAGCCCTACCGGGGCGATGCAAACCGGCATCCTGACGTCGATGCCGACCATCTGGGTGGCGGTGCTGCGGTTTTCCATGTTCACCGCGACGCGTTGACGCAGTTTGATTTTCTGGAAATCGCTTGCGTTGGCGCGATAGGTGGTCTCCGTCCAGCTGCCCGAATCGGCATAGTCATAGAACATGCGCGGCACGCGTTTCTTGGCCAGAACGCGCAAATCTTCGATGCAGGTGATGACGGGCATGGGACTTCCTTGCTGTTGGTTTTACTGGATGCTAACTGTTTCGCCAGGAACGGCTTGAATCGCGGTTAGCATTCCTGCCCATGAACTGGCCCTATGAATTGCAGATCGGTTGGCGTTACACGCGCGCTGGCAAAGGCGGGCGGCGCAACCGCTTCATCTCCTTTATTTCCGGCGTTTCGGTGCTCGGCATCGCCCTGGGCGTGGCCGCGCTGATCATCGTGCTGTCGGTGATGAATGGTTTCCAGAGCGAGGTGCGCGACCGCATGTTGTCGGTGATCGCCCATGTCGAAGTGCTGTCTGCGCAGGGCCAGGCCTTGCCTGATTGGCAAGCGACTGCGCGGCAGGCTGGCGAGAACAAGGCGGTCGTCGGTGCGGCACCCTTCGTCTCTGCGCAGGCCTTGATCGCGCGCGGAGACGAGATGCGCGGCGCCATCATTCGAGGCATTTCACCGGCCGACGAAGCCACGGTGACGCCGCTCGCTGCACAGCTGAAGGACGGTGTGCTTGGCCGCTTGAAAGCCGGCGAATGGGGCATCGTGCTCGGTTTCGAATTGGCGCGTGGCCTCGGCGTGCATGTCGGCGACAAGATCACGCTGGTGGCGCCCGGTGGGCAGGTGACACCGGCCGGTGTCGTGCCCCGGCTGAAGCAATTCACGCTGGTCGGTACCTTCCGTGCTGGGCACTATGAATACGACAACGGCATGGCACTGATCCATGTCGAAGATGCGGCCAAACTTTTCCGCGTAACCGGGCCGACCGGTGTGCAGCTGAAGCTGCGCGATGTACATCAGGCGCGTAGGGTCGCGCAGGCCTTGGCGCAAAGCCTTGGCCCGGATGTCGTCGTGCGCGACTGGACCAGAACCAACGCCAACTGGTTTGAAGCAGTGCAGGTCGAAAAGCGCCTGATGAGCATCATCCTGACCCTGATCGTTGCGGTCGCGACTTTCAATCTGGTCTCGACCCTGGTGATGACGGTGACCGACAAGCAGGCCGACATCGCCATTTTGCGTACGCTGGGTGCGAGCCCGCGCTCGATCATGGCGATCTTCATGGTGCAGGGCGCTACATCCGGGGTGATCGGCACGCTTTCGGGCGTTGGCATGGGGCTGCTGGTGGCGGTCAATCTTGATCTGATCGTGCCGCTGATCGAGCGTGCGTTGAACGTCAGCTTTTTGCCGGGCAGCATCTACTTGATCAGCCATATGCCCAGCGATCCGCAACGCGGCGATATTGTGCCGATCGCCTTGACCTCGCTGGCGCTGGCTTTTCTGGCAACGATCTACCCGAGTTGGCGCGCCAGTCGCGTGCAACCTGCCGAGGCGCTGCGCTATGAATGATCATGTGCTGCTGGGCCAGGGCCTGACAAGACGCTTCAGCGAGGGCGGGCTCGATGTAACGGTGCTGACCGGTGTCGACATCGCGGTGCAGCGCGGCCAGACCTTGGCTGTCGTCGGCGCTTCCGGGTCGGGCAAGTCGACGCTGCTGCACCTACTGGGTGGGCTGGATCGACCCAATGCTGGCCAGGTGTCCTTGATGGGACGGCAACTTGGCGCGATGGGCGAGCCTGAACTCGGCCGCTGGCGCAACCAGCACCTTGGCTTTGTCTACCAGTTCCACCATTTGCTGCCTGAATTCAGCGCACTCGACAATGTCGCGATGCCCTTGCGTATCCGCCGCATGCCACAGGCCCTGGCGCGCCAGACTGCTGCCGCGATGCTGGCCCGGGTCGGCTTGTCGGCCCGCTTGATGCACCGGCCTTCGGAGTTGTCCGGCGGTGAGCGCCAGCGGGTGGCGATTGCCAGGGCGCTGGTGACCAAGCCGGCCTGTGTGCTGGCTGACGAGCCGACCGGCAATCTAGACCGCAGCACCGCCCAAGCGGTGTTCGAGTTGATGCTGGAACTGGCCCGTGATCAGGGCACGGCGTTTGTGCTGGTGACGCACGATCAAGGCCTGGCCGCGCAATGCCAGACCCAGCTCAGCCTCATCGGTGGGCAATCGATGGGGCCGAAGTGATAGCCTCTCCTAACCAATTCCTCCAGGTTTCAACTTGAACAAGATCCGCTTCATTCTCAAGATCAGCTGTCCTGACCAGGCCGGCATCGTCCATGCGGTCAGTGGCGTTCTGCTCGCCAAAGGCGGCAATATCCTGACTTCGGCCCAGCATGGAGACGCTGACCACAGCCGTTTTTTCATGCGCATCGAGTTCGAATGCGCAGCCGACGTGGCGCTCGAAGAATTGCGTTCGGCGTTCGAGCCGCTGGCCACGAAACTGCAGATGGAATGGACCTTGGTGGCGCGTGAGGCCAAGACCCGGGTGCTGCTGCTGGTGTCCAAGCTGGGCCATTGCCTGAACGATTTGCTGTTCCGCGTGCAGACCGGGCATTTGCCGATCGAGATTCCTGCCATCGTTTCGAATCACCGTGATTTTTACCAACTGGCCGCGTCGCACGATATTCCCTTCCATCATTTCCCGCTGCTGAACTCCACCGAAGAGCAAAAGCAGTTGCAGGAACGCAGGATCCGTGAAGTGGTCGAGGAAAACCACATCGACCTGGTGGTGCTGGCTCGCTATATGCAGATTCTTTCCCCTCAAATGTGCGAATACCTGGCGGGTCGGGCGATCAATATCCACCATAGCTTTTTGCCCAGTTTCAAGGGGGCCAAGCCCTACCATCAGGCCTATCAACGCGGCGTCAAGTTGATCGGCGCCACCGCGCATTACGTCACCTCGAATCTGGACGAAGGCCCGATCATCGAGCAGGAGATTGCTCGTATCGACCACAGCCTGGCGCCTGAGCAACTGGTTGCAATGGGCTGTGATGTGGAATGCGTCACGCTGGCGCGGGCGATTCAATGGCATGCCGAACATCGCGTGCTGCTCAATGGCAACCGCACGGTGGTGTTCCGCTGAAGACAATGCGTTCATGTGGATAGACAGCCACTGCCATCTTGATGCGCCAGAGTTTGATGCAGATCGCGCGGCGGTAGTCGAGCGAGCCCGCGCCGCCGGGGTCAGCCAGATCGTCTTGCCGGCTGTTGCTTCGGCAGATTTTGAGGGGGTGCGCGAACTCGCCCATCAGCATCGTTTTTCCTATGCCGTCGGTATCCACCCGCTGCGGGTCATGCAGGCGCAGGACGCTGACCTGGCAAGGTTGGG
>JBIKPD010000324.1:0-4658 GCA_044357665.1 Roseateles sp.
CAGTGACGGCGGCGTCTGACAGGTTGCCGATAAATTGGATTTGCCTGCGGCTGCCCTCGATCCTGATGGCGGTGCGGTTGTCCTCGTGGTGAACCGCGGCGATGGCCGGCGACGTCAACATTACTTTGAACGTGGACAAAGCGTCTTCTAAACGGCAAATGGTTCGAAAACAAGGTGTTGCCGCTATCACCGCTCCGTCCGAACCGACGAGCTCGAACCAGAGCTCACTCGGCGCGCCAGCTTTGATGTGGAGAGAGGGAGGCATGTTCACGAAGGCAAGAGTCGATTCGTCGCTAGGATTTATTCGGCGGACTGTCCAGGTGAACGCCGGCGGTGTGGATGAATTTCATCGTTTTGCCTGAATCCTTGAAATGGCTGAAGACTTCACTGCCCCGGAAGGTTGGTCACTCAATTGATGGATGGCGAGCCTGGCGCCGCCAGTGCTTTGTGGCCAGGTGCGTCACCCATGGTGCTTTTTTCCTGATAGATCGGCTTGAAGTTCGCGGCCAGCCTCATCGCGAAATTCCAAGTCTCGGGATCCAGCAGTTGCGCGAGCTTGTCCCTGATCTGGCCGGCGAAGAGTTTGTTGATGCCGTCCGGCAATTTGTCGGCTGCCAGCACAGCGTACTTTGCCGCGACGGTCAAGGCATCCGTGCATGTGCTGGAGCCCTCCAGGATGGAAGCCAGACTCAGGTATGCGGTGGGCTCACCCCGCTCGGCTGCCCGCGTGTACCAGTAGACGGCCAGCAGGTCATCCCTGGGCACACCGGTGCCCTCCTCAAAGAGGTCTCCGAAATTGTTCTGCGATCCGGCAAATCCCAGGTGGGCGTTTTGCCGATAGAGATCGACTGCTTGCGCGAAGTCCTTGTGCTCGCCATGGATGAGCTCAATGGCCCGGCGGTGCCGGTCGATGATTTCCGCCTTGCTGGTCCGCTTGTAATAGCCCAGGCAGTGCTTTGCGTGTTCGAAGTGTTCGATGAAAAGCAGAACTTTGCCTTCGAATGAAGCCGCGGTCATACCGTCCAGGACGTAGAGATCCGCCTCGAGAAACAGTTCCGCGTTGAACCAGTTGCACAGGCCGTCGATTTCCAGTTCGTTGTAGTCGGCAATGTTCTGCCAGAGCGCATAGAACCTCACCAGGGCAATCTCCGAATCGGTATCACCGAGGGTTTGACTGTCCTTGCTGAAGCACTGGAGCGCAAAAATGGTGCCGCCGGTCGCACTTTCGACGTACGAGACGTCCTCGCCCATGACGACCTTTCCCTTGTACCCCAGAGACCGCATGGCCTCGGCGATCACCGGGATCTTGAATGACATGAATTCGATCACTTGAATATGCTCCTGTAGCTGAGGTCTACCGAACTGGCTGGGCTGCGAACAAGTTCAGGAATTGTGCAGTCGCGTGAGCCGGGGTCCGGCGGCGCTGATCCGAGGCCAGGGGATCATTCGCCCAGTCCGTCGGGATGATCGCGTGGATCTTTCCGTTCACGGCCAGGCTCTCTTGTTTGTTCCACCGGCGAAGTCATTCGAAGGTCTTCCAGAGCGGCTTGATGTGCATGGGTGCGTCGCAATCGTTCGCCACCATCGCAATTTCATAGCTTAGCCCCCTTTGGTCCCAGTTGACCACCGAGGCCATGAAGAACGCCTGGAAGTTCTGGTTGCCGACACAGACAAGCCGTATCAACTTCCCCCGGAAGACTTGCAAATGGCCGCGCTTGGTGAAAGGCACCTGATACACATAGGAAAAGCCCATGCCGCCACGCATGTAGTAGCGGTGGAGATGGCCCTCGAACATCTTGTAGTTTGCGTTCTGCAGCGCCTGGTTCAGGGACTTGGCTCTTGCGAACTTCTCGGCTGTCCAGGCCGTTGGGGCTCTCAGTGCCCGGATGGCTTGCCCGACCTCGTCGCTGCGGCGGTCTTCGAACATATCGGAAAGTGAAATCATGGTTTTTTCCCTCGCGTCCCTGGTTGGCTTCTTGTTGTCTTTACCGGATCAGATAGTCGATGCAGACCTGCTCCTGTGGGGCCGGATGCCAGTCGAAGACGTTGCAGCTGACGGCGCCCTTTCTCTGGATGCACAGCGAGTGGTCCCGGAGCCTGGTGGTGCATTCCTGTTGCCCGTTTCTTTCGTAGACCCCGCGCACGATGCCTGCGAAGGGTTCCAACTCCGGCACACCATCCAGCACGATCGAGCCTGAATCCTGGTCGCCTGGGGCCGGGATCTTTTCCAGGGCCTGGGAGGAGGGCGCGCAAAAGGCCAGAAAAGCGCCGAGAAGGGGCGAGTTCCGGACGGACGCAAGCGTCAATGCGGTTTGTTCGGTATCGAGCTCGTGCAACGCGGCCACGTTCTGGGCGAAGTCCTCCGGCGTCAGCTGCACGCCATAGGCCCTGGCGATGCTGTCCAGGCTTTCGGGCAGGGTCGGGGTGATCGGCAGCGGCGTCATGCTGTTGCCGCACTGCTCGACGGGCGAGAGCCGAAGATTCCTGCGAGCGAAAGCATCCTCGATCTGGACATGGCATTCAGCGCCTTTGTAATAGCGATCACAGAACTCACCGATGCCGCCGGCGTCAAGCTTGTCGTCCACCGTGCAATTGACGATCGCCAAAGCCGCAGACTGGATTGGTGCTGGCGGAGATTCAAAGATTGACGCTGCACCTGGATGGCTCGACGGCGCAAACGCTGCCGAGCTGGCAATGACACAAACGAACACAACAAGAAGGACGAGGCCGACGAATCCCCGGATCACGGCAGCAACCAGCCGCAGCAGGTCCAGCGCGATCGGAACCATGGCAATCAGGATCAACAGATGGAGCATTGGGCTGCTAATGGGCTGGCGAGTGAACCAGTTCACCAACCCCATCGAGCCGATGCTGCTGAGAACAAGAACCCAGTTTCTCAAGCCAGGGGCTCACCAAGCGAGCTTCCCGGGCTGTTCATTCAGACAGCTTGTGCTCGATATTCAAACCTCGGCCGAGCTCATGTGGTGAGCCTGTGGTGTCCGATGCTCCGCCAGGGGCCGGCAGGGAGCCGGCAGGGAGCCGGCCGGGAGCGTAGCGGATTGCGGGGAGGTCTTTGGCGCCGCCGATTCCCGCATTCCGGCCGTTGGCCTCATGCGGGCTACCGGCTGGTTTTTTCGTAGCCCGGCAAGCAGCGCAGCGGATTGCGGGGAGTTTCTTGGCGCTGCCGATTCCCGCATTCCGGCCTGGGGCCTCATGCGGGCTACCGGCCGGTTTTTTCGCGTAGCCCGCCAAGCAGCGCAGCGGATTGCGGGGAGGTCTTTGGCGCCGCCCTGATCCTATGCCGTAGCTGCAAGTTCTTGCGTCAACTCAGGATGCTTGCTGATAAGCCGGAGCAAGCACAGCACCCCACCAGGCGGGGTAAAGCGCCCTTGTTCCCAGTCCCGCAAGGTGGCAACTGGCGTGGCAATTCGTTCGGCAAAGGCCTGCTGTGACAGCCCGGTCCTGGACCGCGCTTGGCGCACCAAAATCTGCTCGGGCGTGGTCACCCGACCCATGCCGGCCTTGGCCTCTGCCAGCGCTTGCAGCAAATCTGGCAATGGCATCCCAGCATCAAGCTCGATGGCCTTTGCGGTCTTTTCAATGTCCAACTTTTGCATATCAAACTGCTTTCTTGATGTTGCCAGGCTGGCTGTCGGTAGCCATCGGCCTAACTATACGGGTATCCCGTATAAGATCAATCAAGATGAGAAGATGACTCTGGCACGCGCGGTCATCAGCATTTTTGGGTGCGCAACAGAAGTGCCTTCGCTGATCCCCGCATTCCGGCCTGCGGCCTCTTGCGGGCTACGAGCCTTGCTCATTGCCATTGCCCGCGACTACTCAAAAATTGGCGCGCCAGTTCGCGCATCCGGTGCCAGGTCTGGATCCGGTCGACCCCTTGCTTGAGATGAAGTTCCTCAACGATTGCAGCCAGCAAGGAAATCGGCGCCTCTTCCAGTAGCGTGTGCAGATGCGGAACGAATTCCTTGGGTGGATCAAGGGTGGTCAGGACTTGTTCGAGGATTTCCGGCGGCATGGAAACCCTGAAGCTCACGCTGGCCGTTTGCGCGGCCTTGAGCAAAGCATTGCCATCGCGACTGCCGGCGCTTTCGCTCCGTGATCTTGGCGGGGCAACCGTTACTTGCAGCCCAAGACTATCCAGAAGCCTTGAAGCACGGTTGAGGCTCAAGTCATTGATGGTGCCGTTTTCGACCTGATTGACCGTGGCGCGTGACAAGCCGCAGATCTTGGCAAGGGTCGCTTGCGTCAATCCCATGTCGGAGCGTCTTGTACGCACCGCTGAGCCGAGTTCCTGGATTGCAGACATGCAGCAAGCATAGAGAATCAGCTTGAGGATGTCAAATATATTCGACTTTTTGCTTTGTTTTGAAGGGGGCGTAGTGGCCGATGCGGCAAGTAGCGCAGCGGAATGCGGGGGAGTTTCTGGCGCTGCAGATCCCCGCATTCCGGCCGTTGGCCTCATGCGGGCTACCGGATTTTTTCGCGTAGCCCGGCAAGCAGCGAAGCGGATTGCGGGAGAGTTTTTGGCGTTGTTGATCCCCGCAAGGGGGATTGCTGGGATAACGCCTGCAGCGAGTCGCTATTCGGTTCGCTGAAGGTTGAGAGGCTTCACCGCCAGCGCTTTAAAACCAGGCTTC
>JBIKPD010000325.1:0-4636 GCA_044357665.1 Roseateles sp.
GGGCTGGCAGCATCCCGCCTATTGGCTGGCGCCGGAGGACCCGCGCAACGTTTCAGACCAATGGCAGGTTTTCGGCCTTGAAGGCCTGCAGCCGATGGACCCTGACGCACCCGTCATGCAGCTGAGTTTTCACGAAGCAGCGGCCTATGCGGAATGGGCCGGCGCGCGCCTTCCGACCGAGTTCGAATGGGAAGCCGCCAGTGCCCTGCCTGGCATCACCCAGCTCTATGACCAAGTCTGGCAATGGACCCGCTCTGCCTACCACCCTTATCCCGGCTTCAAGCCATTGGCCGGCGCGGTCGGCGAATACAACGGTAAATTCATGGTCAACCAAATGGTGCTGCGCGGCGGCAGTCTGGCCACGCCAGCTGGCCATAGCCGACCGAGCTACCGCAACTTCTTCCCGGCCCATGCACGCTGGCAATTCAGCGGTTTGCGACTGGCTCGCGATGGAGCGCAGACATGAGCAGCAGCTTCGCTGAAGACCTGCAACTGGCCCTGGGCCAAAGACCGCGAAGCATTTCGCCGAAATATTTTTACGATGAGATCGGCTCGGCGCTGTTCGAGCAGATCTGCGAACTGCCCGAGTACTACCCAACTCGCACCGAACTTGGCCTGCTGCAAGCGCATGCGGCCGAGATGGCCGAATGCATAGGCCCGCAGGCGCAACTGCTCGAATATGGGGCAGGGGCCTTGCAAAAGGTGCGCTGGTTGCTGGACCAACTCGAAGCGCCTCATTCTTTCGTGCCGATCGATATTTCTGGCGCCCATTTGCTGTCCGCTTGCGGGCAATTGCAAGCGGCCTATCCGGCGCTGCAAATCAACCCGCTGGTGGCGGACTTCAGTCGCCCGCACAGCCTGCCGCAAGGTTCAGGCAAAGGGCGCAGGGTCGGCTTCTTTCCGGGCTCCAGCATCGGCAACTTCACACCGGTGGAAGCGCTGGCGTTCTTGAAGATGGCAGCGTTTGAACTCCGTGGCGGCGGTTTGCTGATCGGCATCGACCTGATCAAGGACCCGGCGGTTCTTCACGCGGCCTACAACGACAGCGCAGGTGTCACTGCGGCATTCAATCTGAACCTGCTCGCAAGGGCGCGGCGCGAACTGGGCGCCGACATTGCCCGCGATGGCTTTGTCCACAGCGCCTTCTACAACTCAGCGTTGCAGCGGATTGAAATGCACCTGATGAGTTTGAAGCAGCAAACATTGCGCATCGGCGACAGCGTTTACGAAATCGACGCGGGCGAAACGCTGCATACCGAAAACTCGCACAAATACAGCGTTGCCGGCTTTCAGGCCCTGGCCGCGCAAGCTGGTTTCAGCCCAGGGGCAAGCTGGACCGATCCGCGCGATTGGTTCAGCTTGCTGTGGCTGCAAGCGCCGACCTGAAAGGCGCTTGCCAGCAACAGCTCAGGACGTCGCGCCGTGCTTGGCTGCCAGACGGCTCATATTGCCCATCGACACGCGGTGCATTTCCAGCAGCGACAGCAGGCCGCTGCGGTGCAGTTGCAGCACCTTGTCGTCGGGCAGTTCGGCGAGCTTTTTCTCATCGACGGCGAGGAAACCATCGACATCGAGTTTTTCGCCGCTGGCCAGCGTCGCTTCGAAGCGCATCTCGCGGAACAGGTCGAGCTCATTGAGTTGCTGGCAGATCAAGCGAGTGCGTTCAGCCTCCTGCTCGAAACTTTCCAGAAAGTTCTGCACATTCTTCAAGAACTCGCTCGGCTCGTTGTCAGCGCCGAACAGCATCGTGCCTTCGGTCTGGGAAAACCCGGCCCATTCGCTGTCGTAGCAGACCGCCATCGAATCGCTTTCCTGATCGATCCGCGCCATCGAGAACGGATAGCGGCGCAGATAAGCCGGCACATAGTTGCCGGTCCAGCTGTTGTCCTTGACGAAAAGGTTGCTGCCAGTCTTCAGGCCCAGCACCGCCAATGGCGCTACCGCCTGCTTGCCATCGGCGGGGACTTCACCGACGCGGACGAAAACAATCGGGTATTCCTTGCAGGCCTCGGCGAATTCGACCACGGCCAGGAACAGCGAGTTCAATCCGGCGACCCGGCTGACCACAGGCAGATCGGTATTCAGACGCAAGTTCTGGTGCAAACTACGGTCCAACGGGACCAGACTGCCATACATCGGGGGCGTACTCATCTCAAATCTCCATCAACGGCCAGTCGACTGACCAACACTTTATCGACACGCTTGCCATCCAGGTCAACGACCTCGAATCGCCAGCCACTCCACTCCACCACATCGGCCGTGTGCGGCAAACGCCCGAGCAACAGCATGATCATGCCGGCCAGGGTGTTGTAACGTCCACGATCCTCTTCAGGCAGTTCTTTCAAGCCCAGACGGTCCTTCAACTCGGGCACCGGGATCAGGCCTTCGATCAACCAGCTTCCGTCCTCGCGTTGCACCGCCCAGGCTTCCCCATCGCTCGGGGCATTGAATTCTCCGGCAATCGCTTCCAGCACATCGCGGACCGAGATCACGCCCTGGACTT
Source organism: Roseateles sp. (assembly GCA_044357665.1). Lineage (GTDB taxonomy): Bacteria > Pseudomonadota > Gammaproteobacteria > Burkholderiales > Burkholderiaceae_C > Paucibacter_A. The sequence goes on from JBIKPD010000325.1 coordinate 2,504, forward strand.
CACCATATTCATCGACAACAAAGACCAGTTGCGCGTCCGAGGCGCGGAAATGCTCAAGCAGTTCCAGACCCGACAGCGTTTCAGGCACGAACACCGCCGCCTCCAGGTCTTCGGCCAGCGACAGCGGTTGGCCGCTGAGCGAGCGTTGCAGCAAGCTCTGCGCCGACACCACGCCCATGACGTCGCCAAGCCCGCCACGGCAAACCGGATAGCGGCTGTAGCCATGGGCGCGCAGCATTTCCAGCACCTGAGCCGGTGTGTCGGCCACGTCGAGCCAGGCAATCTCGCCACGCGGGATCATCATCGAGCCGATCTGCCGCTCGTCGAGCCTGAAGACATTGCGCACCATCTGATGCTCATGTTCTTCAATCACGCCGGCCTCGCGCCCCTCTTCAAGGCTGGCGGCGATTTCCTCTTCGGTCACGCCGCGCTGCACCCGCCCGCGCAGACCGATCAAGCCCAGCGTCGTCTCGGTCAGGAAAGTCAGCAGCCTGACCAGCGGCCGCGCCACCATCGACAAAAAATTCATTGGCGGCGCCACCAGGCGCGCCACCGTTTCCGGATAAATCTGCCCGACCCGCTTGGGCACCAGTTCGCCGAACACGATCGTCAGCATGGTCAGGATCACCACCACCATCGCGGTTGCCGTGAACTCGGCCGCATTTTTATGGAGCTGGAAGCTGTGCATCAGCCATTGCGCCAACGGCCCCGAAAAAGCCGCCTCACCGACGATGCCGTTGAGCACGCCGATCGAGGTGATGCCGATCTGCACGGTCGAGAGGAACTTGGTCGGGTTATCGTGCAGGTCCATCGCGGCCTGCGCGCCGGCCTCTTCGCTTTCAACCATGACTTGCAACCTGGCCTTGCGGCTGGCAGTCAGGGCCATTTCCGACATTGCGAACAAGCCGTTGATGAAGATCAGAAAGAGAACGAGCGCCGTATCCATTGAGACGCGCCCGACCGGCAAACCGGTGCAAGACGCATGCTGTAGCAAGAGGCGAGAGCGTAGCAGATGGTCTGCCATGAAACAGCCCGCACAATCCCGACATGAACTACCTGATCGGTGACATCCAGGGCTGCTGCAACGAATTGACCCGTTTGCTGGCAAAAATCGACTTCTCGCCGTCGCGCGACCGGCTCTACCTGCTGGGCGATCTGGTCAACCGCGGCCCGGCTTCGCTTGCCACCTTGCGGCTGCTCGCCGGGCTGGGCGAGGCCGCGACCTGCTTGCTTGGCAACCATGACCTGCACCTGCTGGCCATCAACGAAGGCGTGCGGCCGCCGCACCGCAACGACACCGTCAACGACATCCTCGCCGCCCCCGACCGCGAGGACTTGCTGGCCTGGCTACGCCGCCAGCGAATGGCCTGCCATGAGCATGGCTGGCTGATGGTGCATGCCGGAGTCGTGCCCCAATGGGACCTGGCGCAGACCTTGAGCCTGGCCGGAGAAGTTGAGGCTCTATTGCGCGGCCCGGATCTGCCTGATTTTCTGCACGAAATGTATGGCAACCAGCCGGGCGCCTGGGATGAGAGCCTGCAAGGCATCCAACGCCTGCGCTTCATCGTCAATGTGCTGACGCGACTGCGCTTTTGCGATGCCCAGGGCCAACTCGACTTCAAGACCAAGGAAGGTGCTGCCAGCGCGCCCAAAGGCTTCACCCCCTGGTACGACGCACCCGGCCGCCGCACCGCAGGCATCCCGATCGCCTTCGGCCATTGGTCAACGCTGGGCCCGCTCGACCGCCCCGACCTGCTCGCACTCGACACCGGTTGCGTCTGGGGCGGCAAACTCAGCGCCGCCCGCGTCGAGCAAGGCCGCAAACTCGACTTGATCCAGGTCGACTGCGCCCAGGCTCAGCAGCCCGGCACGTGACGCGGCCGGAACCTGCCTGAATAGCGGCTAGAATCCAAGCTCTGTGTTGCTGCCGTTGGGCTTAGATCGTTCGTCGATATGACGACTGACAAGACCGGCGATTCGTCACCGGCGTCACTTTGAATTTCCAGGAAGCTTGGCCGAGCGGTTTAAGGCACGGGTCTTGCTCAATCAGCGCGAATGCGATGATTGCGCCGAAGTTCATATCGCGCAGCGATGTGAACGAAGGCAAAACCGGCGATTCGTCACCGGCGTCAC
>JBIKPD010000326.1:0-4632 GCA_044357665.1 Roseateles sp.
TCAGCGTTGGGCCCGATTCTCGCCCAAGCAGGCGATCGCTGCGCCAACGCGCCAAGCATCCTAAAATCAATGGATGGATCAACTGCTTTATGACTACACCCGCCAGGATGCCCAGGGACATTGCTCCACCGCCAATGCCTGGGCCAAACAGCCCGCCGCCCTCGATGCGACCCAGCGGGCTGCCTTGATCGCCCGCGCCGCCGACCTGCTGAAGGCCAAGAACGCGGTGCTGGTGGCGCATTACTACGTTGACGGCGATCTGCAGGATCTGGCCCTTGCCAGCGGCGGCTGTGTTGCCGATTCACTCGAGATGGCGCGCTTCGGTCGCGAGCACCCGGCGCAGACGCTGGTGGTGGCCGGCGTGCGTTTCATGGGTGAAAGCGCGAAGATCCTGAGCCCCGAAAAGCGCGTGCTGATGCCCGACCTGGATGCCACCTGCTCACTCGACCTCGGCTGCCCGGCTGACGACTTTGCAGCCTTCTGTGACGCGCATCCGGACCGCACCGTGGTCGTTTATGCCAACACCAGCGCGGCGGTCAAGGCCCGCGCCGACTGGATGGTCACCAGCGGTTGCGCGCTCGACATCGTTGCCGACCTGAAAGCGCGCGGGGAGAAAATCCTCTGGGCACCGGACCGCCATCTGGGCCGCTACATCCAGGAGCAGACCGGCGCCGACATGCTGATGTGGAACGGCGCCTGCATCGTCCATGACGAATTCAAGGGCCTGGAGTTGCAGTTGATGCGCGAGCAGCATCCAAACGCGCTGGTGCTGGTGCATCCGGAGTCGCCGCAAAACGTGGTGGCGCTGGCTGATGTGGTCGGCTCGACCGCCAAGCTGATCGAAGCCGTGGTCCAGGGCCGCGCGACCGAATACATCGTCGCCACCGACAACGGCATCCTGCACCGGATGCGTCAACTGGCGCCGGGCAAGACCCTGCTCGAGGCCCCGACCGCCGGCCGCAGCGCCACCTGCAAAAGCTGTGCCCATTGCCCTTGGATGGCAATGAACGGCTTGCAGGGCCTGGTCGATTGCCTGACAAGCGGCAGCGGTGAAATCCTCATCGACGAAGCGCTGCGGGTGCAAGCGCTGGGCTGCATCGAGAGGATGCTCGATTTTGTCGCCGCGAAAAAATCAGCCAGCGGCCTGGTGCCCGGCATCGGCGCCGCCTGAGACGGGCCAAACGTTCAGCGCTGGTTGTAGTTGGTGATCAGCACGGTCGGGAAACTGACCGGCAGCGTGCGCGGGTAATCGCGGCTGAAATGCAGGCCGCGGCTTTCATGCCGCAACAGGGCCGAACGCACGATCAGCTCGGCGCATTCGACCAGATTGCGCAGCTCGAGCAGGTCGCGGCTGACGCGGAAATTCGAGTAGTAATCGTCGATTTCACTGCGCAATAGCGAAATCCGGTGCAGCGCCCGCTCGAGCCGCTTGGTCGTGCGGACGATGCCGACATAGTTCCACATCAACAGCCGCAATTCGTCCCAGTTGTGCGCGATCACCACCTGCTCGTCGGCATTCTCGACCTGGCTTTCGTCCCAGGCGGGCAAAGGCGAGGCCTCGGGAGCAGTTTCACTGAGGATCTGTTCGGCGCAAGTCCGGCCCAGCACGACGCATTCGAGCAGTGAATTGCTGGCCAGGCGGTTGGCGCCATGCAGGCCGGTGTAAGTCGTTTCGCCAACCGCATAGAGACCCGGCAGATCGCAGCGTCCGGCCAGATCGGTGACCACGCCGCCGCAGGTGAAGTGCACCGCCGGGACGACCGGGATCGGCTCGCGCGCAATGTCGATGCCCAGCGCCAGGCAGCGCGCATGGATCATCGGGAAATGCTCTTTCAGGAACGATTCGCCGAGATGGGTGGCGTCGAGCCAGACATGGTCGATGCCATGTTTTTTCATCTCGAAATCGATCGCCCGGGCGACGATGTCGCGGGGTGCGAGTTCGAGCCGATCGTCATGCGAAGCCATGAAACGCGTGCCATCGGGCAGCTTCAGATGGCCGCCCTCGCCGCGCAGCGCCTCGGTGATCAAAAAGCTGGTCTCCTGCGGGTGATAAAGGCAGGTCGGATGGAACTGGATGAACTCCATATTCGCCACCCGGCAGCCAGCGCGCCAGGCCATCGCGATGCCGTCACCGGTCGAGGTGTCGGGATTGGTGGTGTAGCGGTAGACCTTGCCGGCGCCGCCGGTGGCCAGGATCACCGCCTGCGCCGCCAGGGTTTCGACCCGCTGCTTGTCCATGTCGAGCACATAGATGCCGTAGCAGCGCGGCGCTTCGTCGCGCTGCAGATGGCGCGAGGTGATCAGGTCGAGCGCCATCCAGCGTTCGCGCAGCGTGATGTTCGGATGGGCTTTGGCCGCCGCCAGCAATTGGTCATGGATCGCCTTGCCGGTGGCATCTGCCGCATGGGCGATGCGCCGCACGGCATGCCCGCCTTCACGGGTCAGGTGCAGACCCAGCGGGCCTTCCTGGTCGGGCGTGAAAGGCACGCCCTGTTCGACCAGCCAGGCCACGGCTGCGGCGCTGCGCTCGGCAATGAAGCGTGCCGTCGTTTCATCGACCAGGCCCGCACCGGCATCCTGGGTGTCGCGGACATGGCTTTCGATGCTGTCGTCAGTCCCCAGCACGCCGACGATGCCGCCCTGCGCCCAGGCGGTGGCGCCCTCGCTGAGCCCGCGTTTGGCCAGCACGATGACCGGAACTTGATCCGCCAGATGGAGCGCGGCCGTCAAGCCGGCCAGACCGGCGCCGACGATGACAACAGGGGAAGCGGAAGGATTCATGCAGCGGGTCTCGGTCGCCTCTGAATGAGGCGTCATGCAACGGGGCTCCGATTCTAAGGAGTAGCAGGCCCTGCAGCATCCGAAGTCAGATCAAGACCCGCTGCATCAACGGGCTTGATCTGTTCAGCCGACCCGGTCGACTATGTTCAGTGAACCACCCGGCCGAACTGGAACACGCCGAGCTCGACATCGACCGGAATCACATCCTTGGGTCCGAAACGACCTTGCAGGATCAGCTTGGACAAGGGGTTTTCGACCCGCTGCTGGATCGCCCGCTTCAGCGGCCTGGCACCAAAAACCGGATCAAAACCAACCTTGGCAAGTTCATTCAGCGCCGCCGGGCTGACATCGAGCTTCATCTCGAGCTTCTCGAGTCGCTTCTCGAGAATCTGCAACTGGATCCGCGCAATCGCCTTGATATGCGAGCTGTCGAGTGCATGGAAGACAACGGTTTCATCAATGCGATTCAGGAACTCGGGACGGAAATGCGCTTTGACTTCGGCCCAGACCGCTTCACGGATGACCTCGGCCGGCTCGTCGACCAGGGCCATGATCTGCTGCGAACCGAGGTTGCTGGTCATCACGATCACGGTGTTCTTGAAATCGACCGTACGCCCTTGTCCATCGGTCAGCCGGCCATCGTCAAGCACCTGCAACAGCACATTGAATACATCCGGATGGGCTTTCTCGACCTCGTCGAGCAGCAGCACGCTGTACGGTTTGCGGCGTACCGCTTCGGTCAAGGCACCGCCCTCCTCATAGCCGACATAGCCGGGAGGCGCGCCGATCAAGCGGCTGACCGAATGCTTCTCCATGAATTCGCTCATGTCGACGCGGATCATGTGCTCTTCGCTGTCGAACAGGAAACCAGCCAAGGCCTTGCACAACTCGGTCTTGCCGACCCCGGTAGGGCCTAGAAACAGGAAGCTGCCGGTCGGACGATTCGGGTCTGACAGGCCCGCGCGCGAACGACGGATGGCATCGGCCACCGCGGTGATCGCTTCGTCCTGCCCGACCACTCGCTGATGCAGCTTTTCTTCCATCTGCAAGAGCTTGTCGCGCTCGCCCTGCATCAACTTGGCGACCGGAATGCCGGTGGCACGGGCCACCACTTCAGCGATCTCCTCGGCACCAACCAGCGTACGCAGCAACCTCGGCTTGGCGCCCGCCCCGGACTTGCCGGCCTCCTGCACCTGTGCCGCATGCAGCTTCTTTTCCAAGGCCGGCAACTGACCATATTGCAACTCGGCGACCTTGTTGAAATCGCCCTTGCGGGTCAACTCCTCGATCTGCGTGCGAATGCGGTCGATTTCCTCCTTCACCTGGGCCGAGCCCTGGGCCTGCGCCTTCTCGGTGGTCCAGATTTCCTCGAGTTCGGCATATTCGCGCTGCAGCTTGAGCAACTCTTCCTCGATCAGACCGAGACGCTTTTGCGACGCTTCATCTTTCTCGCGCTTGACCGCTTCGCGTTCGATCTTCAGCTGGATCATGCGGCGGTCGAGCTTGTCCATCACCTCGGGCTTGGAATCGAGCTCGATCTTGATTTTGGCTGCCGCCTCGTCAATCAGGTCGATCGCCTTGTCGGGCAGAAAGCGGTCGGTGATGTAGCGATGGCTCAACTCGGCTGCTGCGACGATTGCCGGATCGGTGATCTCGACCCCATGGTGCAGTTCATAGCGCTCTTGCAGGCCACGCAGGATCGCGATCGTCGCCTCGACCGTCGGCTCGCCGACCAGCACCTTCTGGAAGCGCCGCTCAAGAGCAGCGTCTTTTTCGACATATTTGCGGTATTCGCTCAGCGTCGTGGCGCCGATGCAATGCAATTCACCCCGCGCCAGCGCCGGCTTGAGC
>JBIKPD010000058.1:0-15664 GCA_044357665.1 Roseateles sp.
TCCAGTGGCTCAAGCGCAGGACTTCACCACCTTCAAGGACGGGCAGACCGCGCTGGCCTTGCATGTCCTGCAAGGCGAACGCGAGTTGGTCAGCGAATGCCGGTCATTGGCCCGTTTCGAGTTGCGTGGCATTCCGCCGATGGTGGCTGGAGCCGCGCGCATCCGCGTCACATTCCAGGTCGATGCTGATGGCTTGCTGAGCGTCTTTGCCAAGGAATTGATCAGCGGCGTCGAAGCGACGATCAGCGTCAAGCCGAGTTACGGCTTGTCCGACGATCAGATCGCCGGTATGTTGAAAGATGGTTTTGCCAGCGCTGAAGGCGACATGCAGGCCCGGTCCTTGCGTGAGGCGAGGGTCGATGCCGAACGGATGAATCTTGCAACCCTGTCGGCAATGGCGGCTGACGGCGATTTGCTCAGCCAGGGAGAGCAGGAAGAAATCGCGGTCTTGCTGCAAGCGCTGAACCAGGTGGCGCAAGGCGAAGATGCCCATGCGATCAATGCCGCAGTCGAGGATCTGGCCAAAGGCACCGAGGCATTCGCTGCCGAACGCATGAATCGCGGCATCCGTCAGGCCCTGGCAGGCCGCAATATCGAACAGCTGTAATCCAGCAAAGGTCACTATGCCCGTCATCAAGATAATGCCCCATGCCGAGTATTGCCCTGCGGGTGTTTCGCTGCAGGTCCCGGCCGGCACGTCGATCTGCGAGGCCTTGCTCGATAACCATATCGCTATTGAGCATGCTTGCGACATGGTCTGCGCCTGCACGACCTGCCATGTGATCGTGCGAGCAGGCATGGCTTCCCTGTCCGAGATGGAGGAGGGCGAAGAAGACATGCTCGATCGAGCCTGGGGCCTGGAGCCCGACTCGCGGCTCAGCTGCCAGGCCATCCTGGGTCAGCAGGACGTGACGATCGAAATTCCCAAATATTCGATCAACCACGCCAAAGAAAATCATTGAGTGGCATGAAGGTTCTCGGCATCGAGTCCTCCTGTGACGAGACTGGTGTGGCCCTGGTCGAATTTGCCGGGACCGCGTTGCCGCGCTTGCTGGCCCAGGCTTTGCACAGCCAGATCAGCATGCACCAGGCTTATGGTGGCGTGGTGCCCGAGTTGGCGTCACGTGACCATATCCGCCGTGTCCTGCCCTTGACGCGCGAGGTGTTGGGTCGGGCAGGTTTGGCAATCTCCGAAGTCGATGTGATCGCCTATACGCAGGGCCCTGGACTGGCCGGCGCTTTGCTGGTCGGTGCGGGTGTCGCGGTGGCGATGGCAGCGGCCGTGAATAAGCCGACGCTCGCAGTGCACCACCTGGAAGGGCATCTGCTGTCGCCCTTTCTGTCCGATGATCCGCCTGAATTCCCCTTTGTCGCCTTGCTGGTGTCGGGAGGGCATACGCAGTTGATGATGGTGCAGGATGTCGGGCAATATGAAATCCTTGGCGAGACCATCGATGACGCCGCCGGCGAGGCCTTTGACAAGAGTGCCAAGTTGCTGGGTCTGCCTTACCCTGGCGGGCCGCATCTGGCCGAGCTCGCGCAAACGGGTGACCCGACTGCATTCGATCTGCCCCGGCCGATGTTGCACAGCGGCAAGCCGGATTTCAGTTTTTCCGGTCTGAAAACAGCGGTGCTGACGCAGGTCAGACGCTTTGGCGAAGTGCCCACAGCGCAACAGCGCGCCGATCTGGCGGCTTCGACGCAGGCAGCGATCGTCGATGTACTGGTGCGCAAGTCAGTGCTGGCCTTGAAGAACAGCGGCTTGAAGCGCCTCGTGGTGGCCGGTGGCGTTGGCGCCAATCGCTGCCTGCGCGAACAGTTGAACAGCGCATGCGCCAAGCGCAATGTGCGAGTTCATTACCCTGAACTCAGTTTTTGCACGGATAACGGCGCAATGATCGCGATGGCCGCAGCCATGCGCTTGCAACGCGGTGCACCTGCCTTGCCGCCCGGCGGGGGTTTCCAGGTCAAGCCGCGCTGGCCACTCTGATCGCGACTGGCCGGCTTGGGCTACAATCCGCCGGTTGGGCTGATCAGACTGAGGTTCTGAAAGCCTGACAAGGCACGGCACGGGTCGGTTTCACTCGTGACCGCAAGTAAATCAATGGAAACCGTTTGAGTGTGGCCAGGCCTTGTCTGGTTGCCCGGCGGCTTCCGACATGAAGGAACGCAATATGTCAGTCGCCGATATCAATAAAGCAGAAATCGTCAAGTCGAACTCACGCAGCACCAATGACACGGGCTCGCCTGAAGTCCAAGTTGCACTGCTGACTGCCCGCATCAATGCATTGATGCCGCATTTCAAGGCCAATATGAAGGACCATCATGGTCGCCGTGGCCTGCTGAAGATGGTCAATTCACGCAAGAGCCTGCTGGCTTATCTGCGGTCCAAAGACGCTTCGCGCTACACCGCTCTGATCCAGAAGCTGGGCTTGCGCAAGTAATTTGCAAGAAGTTGCCTGTGTCGGCGAAATGCCGGCGCGGGCAAAGCAATTCCACTGGAGTCAAGCTGACGTGGCGCCGCTGTGTCATTCCAATACCTCGGACAAAAGGCGATGTATTGGAATGGCATCCCGCCAAACCCAGCCTCATTCCCGGCTCAAAGGCGGCGCCGCAAGCCGCCCAGACAGCCGGCAAGCCTGAGTCAAAACAGGTGCAACCGGCACGCAAGGAGAGACGCCATGAGTTTGTTCACAAAAGTCACCAAGACCTTTCAGTGGGGCGGTCACACCGTCACGATGGAAACCGGCGAAATCGCGCGCCAGGCCAGCGGTGCTGTACTGGTCAACATCGATGACACCGTCGTTCTGGCCACTGTTGTCGCCAAGACGGTTGCCAAGGCCGGCCAGGATTTTTTCCCGCTGACCGTTGATTACCTTGAGAAAACCTATGCTGCGGGCAAGATTCCAGGCAGCTTTTTCAAGCGTGAAGGTCGTCCGAGCGAACTCGAGACCCTGACCTCGCGTTTGATCGACCGCCCGATCCGCCCCTTGTTCCCCGAAGGCTTCTTCAACGAAGTCCAGGTGGTCATCCATGTGCTGTCGTTGAACCCTGAAGTTCAGGCCGACATCGCGGCCATGATCGCGACATCGGCCGCCTTGGCGGTCTCCGGCATCCCCTTCAGCGGCCCGATCGGTGCGGCCCGGGTTGGTTATGTCAATGGCGAATATGTACTGAATCCAGGCAAGACCGCCTTGCTTGGAAGCACGATGGACCTGGTCGTCGCTGGCACCGAAGCTGCCGTGCTGATGGTCGAATCCGAGGCCGATGGCCTGTCGGAAGAAGTGATGCTCGGTGCCGTTGTGTTCGGCCATGAGCAAGGCAATATCGCCATCGCAGCGATCGACGAACTGGTGCGTGAAGCCGGCAAGCCGGCCTGGGATTGGACTGCACCTGCCAAGGACGAGCCTTTCATTGCCAAGATCAATGGTCTGGCCGAAGAGGCGCTGCGCGCCGCTTACCAGATTCGCAGCAAGCAAGCACGGACTCAAGCCTGCCGCAGTGTGACTGCGGATGTCCTGAAGGCCCTGTCTGACGAAGGCCTTGCGTTCGACAAGGTCGAAATCGACGGTCTGCTGTTCGAGATCGAAGCCCGCATCGTGCGCGGCCAGATCCTCGCCGGTGAGCCACGCATCGACGGTCGCGATACACGCACCGTGCGCCCGATTGAAATTCGCAACAGCATCCTGCCACGCACGCATGGTTCGGCCTTGTTTACCCGTGGCGAAACGCAGGCTCTGGTGGTTGCCACACTCGGCACCGACCGCGATGCCCAGCGCATCGACGCGCTGGCTGGCGAATTCGAAGACCGGTTCATGATGCACTACAACATGCCTCCGTTCGCCACTGGCGAAACCGGTCGCGTGGGTTCGCCAAAGCGGCGTGAAATCGGTCATGGTCGTCTGGCCAAGCGCGCGCTGATCGCGGCCTTGCCAAGCAAGGAAGACTTCCCGTACTCGATGCGCGTGGTCTCGGAAATTACCGAATCGAACGGCTCCTCGTCAATGGCTTCGGTCTGCGGCGGCTGCCTGGCTTTGATGGATGCTGGCGTACCGATGAAAGCCCATGTGGCGGGTATCGCCATGGGCTTGATCAAGGACGGCAATCGCTTCGCCGTCCTGACCGACATCCTCGGCGACGAAGATCACCTCGGTGACATGGACTTCAAGGTTGCCGGCACGACCGGCGGCATCACCGCTTTGCAGATGGACATCAAGATCCAGGGCATCACCAAGGAAATCATGCAAGTCGCGCTGGCGCAAGCCAAAGAAGCCCGTCTGCATATCCTGGGCAAGATGGTCGAGGCGATGGGCGTGGCCAATACCGAGGTGTCGCAATTTGCGCCGCGTTTGTACACGATGAAGATCAATCCAGAAAAGATCCGTGACGTAATCGGCAAGGGCGGCGCCACGATCCGTGCCTTGACCGAAGAAACCGGCACGACGATCGACATCGGCGAAGACGGCACGATCACGATTGCTTCGACCGACGCTGACAAGGCGGCTCACGCCAAGAAGCGCATTGAAGAGATCACCGCTGAAGTTGAAATCGGCAAGGTCTACGAAGGCGCGATCACCAAGATCCTCGACTTTGGTGCTTTGGTCAACTTGTTGCCAGGCAAGGACGGATTGCTGCACATCAGCCAGATCGCCCATCAGCGGGTTGAAAAGGTCACCGACTTCCTCAAGGAAGGCCAGATCGTCAAGGTCAAGGTACTCGAGACTGACGAGAAGGGCCGTATCAAGCTATCAATGAAGGCCTTGATCGACCGTGATGCTGCGCCGGTTCAGGTGGCTGGCGACGCGCCGCAATAAATTGCCATGAAGGCAATCGCCATCTCCCGTTTCGGCGGGCCAGAGGTGCTGCAGATGATCGAGCGACCCGACCCGGTCGCCGGTCCAGGCGAAGTCCTGATCGCGGTTGAGGCCTATGGCATCAACCGTCCCGATGTCTTGCAGCGCAAAGGTGCCTACCCAGCACCTCCTGGTGCCAGCGATCTGCCGGGGCTTGAATTGGCCGGTCGCATCAAGGCGGGTGATGCCTTGGAACTGGCTGCTGCCGGTTTGAAAATCGGCGATGCGGTTTGCGCGCTGGTCGCGGGTGGTGCTTATGCGCAGCAATGCACCGCACCGATCGTCCAATGCCTGCCGGTGCCCAAAGGCTGGACCATGGCGGAGGCGGCCAGTCTGCCCGAGACCTTTTTCACCGTCTGGTCGAACGTGTTCGATCGCGCCGGATTGCAAGCCGGTGAAACTTTGCTGGTTCACGGTGGCAGCAGCGGTATTGGAGTGGCAGCGATTCAACTCGCCAAGGCGTTCGGTTGCCGGGTCATCGTGACCGTTGGTAATGCGGCCAAGGCCGAAGCCTGTTCGAAGTTGGGTGCCGATCTGGCAATCAACTACTGTGAACAGGACTTTGTTGCCGAAGTCAAGGCGGCAACCGCCGGGCATGGTGTCGATGTGATTCTGGACATGGTCGCAGGACCTTATGTCGAGCGCAACGTCAACTGCCTGGCCGAAGACGGCCGCATCGCAATCATTGCCGTGCAGGGTGGTGTGGCTGCAAGTTTCGATGCAGGTATGTTGCTGAGGCGGCGTCTGACGATCGTCGGAGCGACTCTGCGACCACGTTCGCTGGCAGTCAAGGCAAGCATTGCCCGAGCTTTGCATGAAAAAGTCTGGCCCTTGTTGGAAACACGCCAAATCAGGCCGATCATCTATCGCGAATTTCCTGCGGCTGAAGCGGCTGCTGCGCATGCGCTGATGGAGTCGGGTGAGCATGTCGGCAAGATTGTGCTGAGCTGGTGAGCCTGGAGAATAAATTGCGTAAAAAACTGGTCGTCGGGAATTGGAAGATGTATGGCAGCCGCAGCGCCAACGCCTTGCTGCTGGCCGGGCTGAAGGAAGCCGGGCCCTGGAGTGCCGAAGTGGTGGTCTGCGTGCCGTTTCCCTATATCGCCGAGACTGCCTTGGCGCTGACCGGGCAGTCGATTGCCTTCGGCGCTCAGGATTGCTCGGCCCATGAGGCTGGTGCGTTCACCGGCGAAGTTTCGTCGACGATGCTGGCCGATCTGGGCTGCCGTTATGTGATCGTCGGGCATTCGGAGCGACGGGCCCATCATCATGAAAGCGATCAGCTGGTGGCCGAAAAAGCGCGTGCTGCATTGGCCCATGGGGTCACGCCGATTGTTTGTGTCGGGGAAACCCTGGCCGAACGCGAAGCCGGCCAGACCGAAACCGTGGTCAAACGTCAGTTGGCAGCTGTCATCCATTTGTTGACCCATTGCATCGGTGAAATCGTGCTGGCTTACGAGCCGGTATGGGCTATCGGGACTGGCTTGACCGCCTCGCCGGAGCAAGCTCAGGCCGTGCATAAAGTTTTACGCATGCAGTTGCAGGCGGCCACGAAGAAGGCTGATGTGATGAAGATCTTGTACGGTGGCAGCGTCAAACCTGACAATGCGGCGCAATTGTTCGCGCAGCCAGACATTGACGGCGGCCTGATAGGCGGCGCAGCTTTGAAGGCGGCCGACTTTTCCGCCATCTGCCGCGCTGCGATGTAAAAGAATTCGTCCGGTATCGCCGGGCGCTTTGATGAACGAAAACTGGAAGGTTCGAGATGCAAGTCTGGCTGAATTTGGTGTTGGTGGTGCAGTTGTTGAGTGCGCTGGTGATGATTGGCCTGGTGCTGATCCAGCATGGCAAGGGTGCCGACATGGGGGCATCTTTTGGCAGCGGGGCATCGGGCAGTTTGTTCGGTGCGACCGGCAGCGCGAATTTCCTGTCGCGCAGCACGGCGATCTGTGCCACGGTCTTCTTCGCCTGCACGCTGATGCTGGCTTATATGTCGAACCAGCGCGTTGAAGGCGCGGCTGCCGACACCCTGCTTGATCGTGCGGCGCCAGCGCTGCCAGCGTCAGCGCCAGCAGTGGCGGCATCCGGTGCGGCAGCAATTCCGGGTTCTTTGCCTGCCCAGGTTGTGGCCCCAGCGCCGATTGCAGCCGCTTCCGCAGCCAAGTGATCGGCAGCGTCGGCAAAGCCTCGCGGCACCGATGCTGAATGCAGACAAATCGCTGCTTTTACCTCAAGCAGGCAATTTTTTCGTTATAGAATACCCTCGGTTCCTGGGTCGCAGTTCCTCATGCAAACTCAGGTTCCGGGAAGAATTCCAAGAGTTATCGGCCGTCGTGGTGAAATTGGTAGACACGCTATCTTGAGGGGGTAGTGGCGAAAGCTGTGCGAGTTCGAGTCTCGCCGACGGCACCATAAGAAAATCAGGAATTTGTTGGGCAGGGTAGCAAAGAAATTCTGCGCAAAAGCTAATGCCTGAACGCAGGTTAGGCAACTTTCCTTGCGCTGGACCAAATGTGAGTGCGGTAACAGGGCTTATATTTTGTTGCTCATCCACCCGAAGCTGTTTTTGAATTGTTGCCCGCAGTCTCCAGCCGGCTGACTGGCAACTCTAGAGAGCGTCAACCATGAATCTGGATCAGTACCTCCCCGTCATCCTCTTCATCCTGGTGGCTGCAGGCGTTGGCGTAGCGCCACAGTTGCTCGGCTTTCTGCTCGGCCCGAATCGGCCCGATGCAGCCAAGAATTCCCCTTATGAATGTGGCTTCGAGGCATTTGAAGATGCGCGCATGAAATTCGATGTGCGGTATTACCTTGTAGCGATTCTTTTTATTTTATTTGACCTGGAAATCGCTTTTCTTTTTCCCTGGGCAGCAGCGCTGCGGGAGATTGGAACAGTCGGTTTTTGGTCCATGATGATTTTCCTGGGCATTCTGGTCGTGGGGTTTATCTACGAGTGGAAAAAAGGCGCTCTGGATTGGGAATGATTGCAATTTGACCCGAAGGCAGGAATATGGGTATCGAAGGCGTATTGAAAGAAGGTTTTGTCACCACGTCGGTAGACAAATTGATCAATTGGTCCAAGACCGGATCGCTCTGGCCCATGACTTTCGGTCTGGCTTGCTGTGCGATTGAAATGATGCATGCAGGTGCGGCGCGCTACGACATTGACCGCTTCGGGATGTTGTTCCGGCCCAGTCCGCGGCAGTCGGATCTGATGATCGTCGCCGGCACGCTCTGCAACAAGATGGCACCGGCCTTGCGCAAGGTCTATGACCAGATGGCAGAGCCGCGCTGGGTGATTTCGATGGGCTCTTGCGCCAATGGCGGCGGCTATTACCACTACAGCTATTCGGTGGTGAGGGGTTGCGACCGGATCGTCCCGGTAGACATCTACGTGCCTGGTTGTCCGCCGACTGCCGAGGCCTTGCTTTACGGCATCCTGCAATTGCAGGCCAAGATCCGGCGCGAAAACACCATCGCGCGCTGAGGACCTGCACCAGATGAGCAAACTTGATACCCTGCAAGCGTCGTTGGAAGCGGCACTTGGCGAGCGAATCCAGCAAATCAAACGTCAATTCGGTGAAATCGCGATCCAGGTTTCTGCGGCCGATTACCTCGACGTTGCCGCTATTTTGCGTGATCACCCCGATCTGCAATTCGAACAGTTGATTGACCTGTGTGGCATCGATTACAGCAGCTATGGTGACGGTGCGTACGCCGGACCGCGCTTTGCTGTGGCAACACAGTTGCTGTCGGTGGCAAGGAACTGGCGACTGCGCCTGAAGGTCTTCTGCCCTGACGATGAAATGCCGCTTGTTGCTGCGCTGACGCCGATCTGGAACTCAGCCAACTGGTACGAGCGTGAGGCTTTTGACCTGTTCGGCATCATTTTCGATGGCCATGAGGACTTGCGTCGCATCCTGACGGACTATGGTTTTATCGGCCATCCGATGCGCAAGGACTTTCCGACCGAGGGCAATGTCGAGATGCGCTACGACGCTGAAACCAGGCGTGTGGTCTATCAGCCGGTGACGATCGAGCCGCGTGAAATCACGCCGCGCATCATCCGCGAAGAAAATTACGGCGGCTTGTAAACCATGGCAGACATCAAGAACTACACGCTGAATTTTGGTCCACAGCATCCGGCGGCGCATGGCGTCCTGAGGTTGGTGCTTGAACTGGACGGCGAGGTCATCCAGCGTGCCGATCCGCATATCGGATTGCTGCACCGCGCGACTGAAAAACTGGTCGAGACCAAGACCTATATCCAGGCCTTGCCATATATGGACCGTCTCGACTATGTGTCGATGATGGCCAACGAGCATGCGTATTGCCTGGCGATCGAAAAGATGCTGGACCTCGAGGTGCCGATCCGGGCGCAGTACATCCGGGTGCTGTTTGCAGAAATCACCCGGCTACTGAACCATCTGATGTGGCTGGGCGCCCATGGCCTCGACTGCGGTGCGATGAATGTCCTGATCTACGCGTTCCGCGAGCGCGAAGATCTTTTCGACATGTACGAAGCGGTTTCGGGCGCGCGCATGCATGCGGCCTATTTCCGGCCGGGTGGCGTCTACCGTGATCTGCCTGAACAAATGGCCCAGTACAAGGTCAGCAAGATCAAGAATGCCAAAACGATCGCGATGCTGAATGAAAATCGCTCGGGTAGCCTGCTTGATTACATCGAGGATTTCTGCAATCGGTTCCCGAAGAACGTCGACGATTACGAGACCTTGTTGACCGACAACCGGATCTGGAAGCAGCGCACCGTTGGTATCGGCGTGGTCTCGCCCGAACGCGCGCTGAACCTCGGTTTCACCGGTGCAATGCTGCGTGGCTCGGGAATTGCCTGGGATCTGCGCAAGTCCCAGCCCTACGATGTCTACGCCAAGATGGACTTCGATGTGCCGATCGGAACCCATGGCGACACCTATGACCGCTATCTGGTGCGGGTCGAGGAAATGCGTCAGTCGAATCGGATCATGCAGCAATGCATTGACTGGTTGCGGGTAAATCCGGGCCCGGTGATTACCGACAACCCCAAGGTCGCCCCGCCAGCGCGCGTCGACATGAAGTCGAATATGGAAGCGCTGATCCATCACTTCAAGCTTTTCACCGAAGGCTTCCATGTGCCCGCCGGTGAGGCTTATGCGGCGGTCGAACATCCCAAGGGCGAGTTCGGCATTTATATCGTCAGCGATGGTGCCAACAAGCCTTACCGCTTGAAGATCCGTGCACCTGGTTTTTCTCACCTGGCCGCGCTGGACGAAATGTCGCGTGGTCACATGATTGCTGACGCCGTTGCCGTGATCGGCACGATGGACATTGTTTTCGGCGAGGTCGACCGATGAGCGAAGAATTTGTTTTGAGCGCGGCCACCGAAGCCTTGTTTGCCCGTGAAGTCGCCAAGTACCCGACCGAGCAGAAGGCTTCAGCGGTAATGGCCTGTCTGGCCATCGTCCAGCATGACATCGGCTATGTGTCGCGCGCCAGTGAGGATGTGGTGGCGGCCTATCTGGGCATGCCGCCGATCGCGGTCTACGAGGTCACGACTTTTTACAATATGTACAACCAGCGGCCGCTGGGCAAGTACAAATTGAACGTTTGCACCAATCTGCCTTGCCAACTTCGCAATGGCCAGCAGGCGCTGAACCATTTGTGCGAAAAGCTGGGTGTCGAATTGGGCGGTACCAGCGCTGACGGCTTGTTCACCGTGCAACAGAGCGAATGCCTGGGTGCTTGTGCCGATGCGCCGGTGCTGCTGGTCAACGACCGGCAGATGTGTAGTTTCATGAGTCATCAACGTATCGACGAACTGGTCGATACCTTGAAAGCTCATGCCGGCGAGAACTGAAGGATGGCAAGCATGCTGGATCTCTCCAAGTTTCAGGCCAATGGCAGTGAAACCTGTTTCCATGATCGACATATCGAGCCGCAGATCGTCGCCGGTTTGACTGGCGGCAACTGGCGTCTTAAGGACTATGAGGCGCGCGGTGGCTATGCGGCCTTGCGCAAGATTCTGAAGGGCGAGGGCGCTGCTGAAGGCCTGCCGTTGACCCAGGACCAGGTCATTGCCGAAGTCAAGACCTCGGGCTTGCGCGGGCGCGGCGGCGCAGGCTTCCCGACTGGGCTGAAGTGGAGCTTCATGCCGCGCCAGTTTCCGGGCGCGAAATACCTTGTCTGCAATTCAGACGAAGGCGAGCCGGGTACATGCAAGGACCGTGACATCCTGATGTTCAACCCGCATATCGTGATCGAAGGCATGGCAATTGCCGCTTTCGCAATGGGCATCAAGGTCGGATACAACTATATCCACGGTGAAATTTTCGAGGTCTATGAACGCTTTGAAGCCGCGCTTGAAGAAGCCCGCGCTGCAGGCCTGCTGGGTGACAATATCCTTGGCTCGGAGTTCAGTTTTCAGCTGCATGCCTCGCATGGCTTTGGCGCCTATATCTGCGGCGAAGAAACAGCGCTGCTTGAGTCGCTTGAAGGCAAAAAGGGTCAGCCCCGCTTCAAACCGCCTTTCCCGGCTAGTTTCGGCCTCTATGGCAGCCCGACGACGATCAACAACACCGAGACATTTGCCGCGGTGCCATGGATCATCCGCAATGGCGGCAAGCCTTATCTCGAGATCGGCAAGCCCAATAACGGCGGGACCAAGCTGTTCTCGGTCTCGGGGGATGTCGAGCGCCCTGGCAATTACGAGATCCCGCTCGGTACCCCATTCGCCAAACTGCTGGAACTCGCCGGCGGCGTGCGCAAGGGCAGGCAGTTAAAGGCCGTGATTCCTGGCGGCAGCTCGGCACCGATCTTGCCGGCCAGCGTGATGATGGAATGCACGATGGACTACGACTCGATCGCCAAGGCCGGGTCGATGTTGGGTTCAGGGGCTGTGATCGTCATGGACGACAGTCGTTGCATGGTCAACAGCCTGTTGCGCCTGGCTTATTTCTACGCCCATGAGTCCTGCGGCCAATGCACACCTTGCCGAGAAGGCACCGGCTGGATGCACCGTGTGATCGAACGCATCGCGCAAGGAAAAGGCCGGATCGAAGACATCGATCTGCTGAATTCGGTGGCTGACAACATCCAGGGCCGCACGATCTGTGCGCTCGGCGATGCTGCGGCGATGCCGGTGCGCGCCATGATCAAGCATTTCAAACAAGAGTTCGTTCATTTGATCGAACACAAGACGGCAATGGTGCCGGCCTCGCTCTGAGCGCAGGACAGGACAAGCAATGGTTGAAATTGAACTCGACGGTCAAAAGGTAGAAATTGCGGCCGGCAGCATGGTCATGCATGCCGCCGAAAAAGCGGGAACCTATATCCCGCATTTCTGCTATCACAAGAAGCTCTCGATTGCTGCCAACTGCCGCATGTGTCTGGTGGACGTGGAAAAAGCGCCCAAGCCTATGCCTGCTTGCGCGACGCCGGTGACGCAGGGCATGATCGTTCGCACCAAGAGCGAAAAAGCCATCCAGGCCCAGAAGGGCGTGATGGAATTTCTGCTGATCAACCATCCACTTGATTGCCCGATCTGCGACCAGGGCGGTGAATGCCAGTTGCAGGATCTGGCAGTCGGATATGGCGGCGGCAAGTCGCGCTACACCGAAGAAAAGCGCGTCGTCTTCCACAAGAACGTCGGTCCGCTGGTGTCGATGGAAGAAATGAGCCGTTGCATCCATTGCACACGTTGCGTTCGTTTCGGCCAGGAAATTGCTGGCGTGATGGAACTCGGCATGGCCCATCGCGGTGAACATGCCGAGATCCAGACCTTTGTCGGCCGCTCGGTCGACTCAGAGTTGTCGGGCAATATGATCGACATCTGCCCGGTCGGCGCGCTGACCAGCAAACCCTTTCGCTACAGCGCCCGTACCTGGGAGTTGTCGCGCCGCAAGAGCATCAGCCCGCATGACAGCACCGGCTCCAACCTGATCATCCAGGTCAAGAACAACCAGGTGATGCGTGTCGTGCCGCTCGAGAACGAGGCGGTCAATGAATGCTGGATTGCAGACCGTGACCGCTTTTCCTATGAGTCGCTGAACAGCAGCGAACGGCTGACGCAGCCGATGATCAAGCAGGGCGGCGCCTGGAAAACCGTCGACTGGACGACTGCACTTGAATATGTCGCCAATGGCCTGAAGAACATCAAGGCTGACCATGGCGCTGCCGCGATCGGTGCGCTGGGCTCGGTCCACAGCACGGTCGAAGAGTTGTATCTGTTGGGCCAGTTGATGCGCGGGCTGGGCAGCCAGAACATCGACCATCGCTTGCGCCAGGCTGATTTCAGCAATCAGCCGCAAGCCGGTCAAGCGCATTGGCTTGGCACATCGATTGCCTCCTTGAGCAGCCTCGACCGAGCCTTGGTCATCGGATCGTTCCTGCGCAAGGACCATCCGCTGTTTGCGCAGCGGCTGCGTCAGGCTGTTCGCCAGGGTGGGCAGGTGCTCAGTATCAATGCGAGTGCGGATGACTGGCTGATGCCGGTTGCCGCCCGCATCACCACCGCGCCGGGCGCCTGGGTGCAGGCGCTGGCCGATGTCGCTGCCGCGATTGCCGCCGCCACCGGTGCAGTTGCACCGGTAGCAGGCCAGGCAACCGAAGCAGCGCAAGCCATCGCAGCCGCCTTGCTTTCGGGCCAAAACAAAGCCTTGCTGCTTGGCAATCTGGCTGCCCAGCATCCGCAAGCAGCCAGTCTCTTGAGTCTGGCCAACTGGATCGCCACACAGGTGGGCGCCAGCGTCGGTTATCTGAGCGCTGCTGCGAATACCGTCGGCGCACAATTGGTCGGTGCGCTTCCTCAAGCAGGTGGTTTGGACGCCGGACAGATGCTCGCAGGCCCAGGACTGAAGGGCTTGCTGCTGTTGAACAATGATCCGCTGCTTGACAGTGCCAATCCGCTTGCAGCCGCAGCAGCAATGGCCGGCGCCGGCATGGTGGTCGTGATGGGCGCGTTCAAGACCGGTCTCGATTACGCCGATGTGCTCTTGCCGACCGCTCCGTTTACCGAAACTTCGGGGACCTTCGTCAATGCCGAAGGGCTGGCGCAAAGTTTTGTCGGAGTCGTCAAGCCCTTGGCTGAGACCAGGCCGGGCTGGAAAATTCTGCGCGTGCTCGGCAATCTGCTGGCTATCGATGGCTTTGCGCAGGATAGTTCGGAGCAGGTGCGAGACGAGGCGCTGGGGCAGGGCGCTGACCTTGGCACCAGGCTGAGCAATTCATCCACGGCCTTGGTTCATTTCGGTGCCTCGGCCGATACTTTTGAACGACTGGCCGATGTGCCGATTTACGCGACCGACATCCTGGTTCGCAATTCGAGCTCTCTGCAGTTGACGCAGGATGCCCGTCAAGCTGCGATGGCCTCCTTGCCCAAGGCCTTGTGGGAACAACTTGACTTGAGTCCCGGTGCGCAGGTCCGCATCACCCAGGCAGGTGGCGGAGCGGTGCAAATGCCGGCCAGGTTGGACGCCGGTCTGGCTGCCAATGTCGTGCGTGTGCCGGCAGGTTTGCCAGAAACAGCAGCCCTCGGTGCCGGCTTTGGCACCCTGACCGTTGCCAAGGCATGAGGCGAGGACAGCAATGATTGAAACCTTCAACCAAATCGGGCTGTCGCTGCTCGGCGGCGCTTGGCCCGTGGTCTGGACGCTGATCAAGATCATCGTGCTGGTCGCGCCGCTGATGGGTTGCGTCGCCTATCTGACGCTGTGGGAGCGCAAGGCGATCGGTTGGACCCAGATCAGGCCGGGACCGAACCGTGTCGGCCCGTACGGCCTGCTGACGCCGATTGCCGATGCGGTCAAGTTGATCTTCAAGGAAATCATCGTCCCTTCGGCGGCCAACAAGCGCTTGTTTTTCCTCGGTCCGGTCATGACGATCATGCCTGCGCTGGCCGCCTGGGTGGTTGTGCCATTCGGCCCTGATGTGGTGCTGGCCAATGTCAACGCCGGTCTGCTGTTACTGATCGCGATCACCTCGATGGAGATCTACGGCGTGCTGATCGCCGGTTGGGCATCCAATTCGAAATACGCCTTACTGGGCGCATTGCGCGCATCGGCGCAGATGGTGTCCTACGAAATCCCGATGGGCTTTGCCCTGGTCATCGTGCTGATGATCAGCGGTAGTTTGAACCTCAGCGACATCGTGATGAGCCAGAACAAGGGCCTGTTCGCCGGCGCCGGAATGTCCTTCCTGTCCTGGAATTGGCTGCCCTTGCTGCCGGTTTTTGTGGTCTATTTCATCTCGGGACTGGCGGAGACCAACCGCCATCCGTTCGACGTCGTCGAAGGCGAGTCTGAAATCGTTGCCGGCCACATGATCGAGTACTCGGGTATGTCGTTCGCGATGTTCTTCCTGGCGGAATACGCCAACATGATCCTGGTGTCGATCCTGACTGTGCTGCTGTTCCTCGGCGGCTGGTTGTCGCCACTGGCCGTACTCGATTTCATCCCGGGCTGGATCTGGTTGGGGGCAAAGACCTTTGTCGTCGTCACGATGTTCCTCTGGGTGCGCGCTTCCTTCCCACGCTTCCGCTACGACCAGATCATGCGTCTGGGCTGGAAGATATTCATCCCTGTGACCCTGGTCTGGCTGGTCGTTGTCGGCCTGTGGATCCAGTCACCGTTCAATATCTGGAAGTGATAACTGAGATGTCTGCAGTCAGCACATTCGTCAATTCAATCAAGAGCTTCATGCTGCTTGAGCTGTTCCAGGGTCTGGCCGTGACTGGCCGGCATTTCTTTGCACGCAATATCACGGTGCAATTCCCGGAAGAGAACACTCCGATGTCGCCGCGTTTTCGTGGCCTGCATGCC
>JBIKPD010000327.1:0-4625 GCA_044357665.1 Roseateles sp.
CGGCGAAAAGCGCGGTGACTTGTATTTCACCAAGGAAATGCTTCTGGCCGTGGGTGACCGCTACGAAACTGAAATTGCCGCCCAGAAGGAGGCCGACGCCAAGTACCGCTGAGGCGCTGGAACCGGTCACCCAACCGGATCTGGTGGTCTAGGCCCATCTTGCTGGAACCGCATGGACATCACAACTATCCTCTTTTACTTTTTCTCGGCTGTGCTGCTGGGTGCTGCCTTCCGTGTCATCACGGCACGCAACACCGTCCACGCAGCACTATTCCTGATCCTGGCTTTTTTCAATGCAGCTTGCATCTGGATGTTGCTGAAAGCCGAGTTCCTGGCCATCGTGCTGGTGCTGGTCTATATCGGCGCGGTGATGGTGCTGTTCCTGTTCGTCGTGATGATGCTGGACTTCAATTCCGACGGCAGCCGGGATGGCTTCTGGAAGCATATGCCGCTGGCCGGCCTGGTCGGTGCCTTGATCGCGCTCGAAATGGCGGCGATCCTGATGGGCGGATTCAGACTTAATCAGGCGCCTGAACCGAGCGCTGCAGCGATGCAGTTGGGCAATACCAAGATGCTCGGTATTGCCATCTACACGCAATATCTTTACCCGCTGCAGATCGCCGCAGTGCTGCTGCTGGTTGCCATCATCGCGGCGATCGCCTTGACCCTGCGGCATCGCACCGACTCGCGCCGGCAAGACCCATCCGAACAGGTCAAGGTCAAGAAGGCCGACCGTTTGCGCATTATCAAGATCGCGCCGACCGTCGAGGCTGAACTCCCCGCTGCGGCCAACCAGGGAGCTACATCATGATGACTTTGACGTTGGGACATTTCCTGACCCTGGGTGCGATGCTGTTCGCCTTGTCGGTTGTCGGCATTTTCATGAATCGCAAGAACCTGATCGTGCTGCTGATGGCGATCGAGTTGATGCTGCTGGCGGTGAATTTGAACTTCATCGCCTTCTCGCATTACCTCGGCGACATGGCAGGTCAGGTGTTCGTGTTCTTCATCCTGACTGTGGCGGCGGCTGAATCGGCGATCGGCCTGGCCATCCTGGTCGTGCTGTTCCGCAACCGCGCCACCATCAATGTCGATGAGCTCGACGCGCTGAAGGGCTGATAGCCAAATGACTGCACAACTTTCTCAGAACATGCTGCTGGCAGTACCGCTGGCTCCTCTGGCTGGCGCTGTCGTGGCCGGACTGTTCGGCAAGCAGGTGGGCCGCCGCGGTGCCCATACGTTCACAATTCTCGGCGTACTGATTGCCTTCATCATTTCGGTGATGACGCTGCGCGCGGTGGCGCTTGATGGAGCCCGCTTCAACCAGACCATTTATGAATGGATGGTGGTCGGTGGACTGAAGATGGAAGTTGGTTTCCTGATCGACGGGCTGACCGCGATGATGATGTGCGTGGTCAGCTTCGTCTCGTTGATGGTGCATATCTACACCATCGGCTATATGGAGGAAGACCCTGGCTATCAGCGCTTCTTCAGCTATATCTCGCTGTTCACTTTCAGCATGCTGATGCTGGTGATGAGCAACAACATGTTGCAGCTGTTCTTCGGTTGGGAAGCGGTCGGGCTGGTTTCTTACCTGTTGATCGGCTTCTGGTACACCAAGCAGACGGCGATATTCGCCAATATGAAGGCCTTTCTGGTCAATCGGGTCGGTGACTTCGGCTTCATTCTCGGCATCGGTTTGCTGGTGGCCTACGGCGATTCGCTGAACTACGCTGAAATTTTCGCCAAGAAGGACGCCCTGGCGCAGATCGCCTTCACTGCGCCGTTGTGGGGTAGTGAATGGATGATGTTGAGCGTGGCCTGCATCTGCCTGTTCATCGGAGCGATGGGCAAGAGCGCGCAGTTCCCCTTGCATGTCTGGCTGCCTGACTCGATGGAAGGTCCGACACCGATTTCGGCCCTGATCCACGCCGCCACCATGGTGACAGCGGGGATCTTCATGGTCGCCCGCATGAGTCCGCTGTTCGAGTTGTCAGACACGGCCTTGAATTTTGTGCTGTTGATCGGCGCGATCACCGCCTTGTTCATGGGTTTCATGGGATTGATACAAAACGACATCAAGCGCGTCGTTGCCTACTCGACCTTGTCGCAGCTCGGCTATATGACGGTCGCTCTGGGCGCTTCGGCCTATTCGGTCGCAGTGTTCCACCTGATGACCCATGCCTTCTTCAAGGCCTTGCTATTCCTCGCCGCCGGTTCGGTGATCATTGGTATGCACCATGATCAGGACATCCGCAATATGGGTGGTCTGCGCAAGTACATGCGCATCACCTGGATCACTTCCTTGCTGGGCTCCTTGGCCTTGATCGGCATGCCGCTGTTTTCAGGCTTCTACTCGAAGGACAGCATCATCGAAGCGGTCCATGCGAGCCATCTGCCGGCCGCCGGATTCGCTTATTTCGCCGTGATGGCCGGCGTTTTCGTGACCGCGTTCTATTCTTTCCGGATGTACTTCCTGGTCTTTCATGGCAAGGAGAACTTCCGCCACAAGCCGTTCCCCGGTGAACATGACCATCACGATGATCACCGCCATGAGCCACATGTCCCGCATGAATCGCCTTGGGTGGTAACGGCACCGTTGATCCTGCTGGCAATCCCGTCGGTCGTGATCGGTTTCATGGCGATCGAGGCGATGCTGTTCGGCGACTTTTTCAATGATTCGATCGCGGTCAACGCGACCTTGCACCACGCGATGGCGGAGTTGAAGCATGAGTTCGGCGGCGCTGCAGCCATGGCCTTGCATGGTCTGACGGCATTGCCTTTCTGGCTGGCAATTTCGGGTGTGGCCTTGTCCTACCTGTTCTATATGGTCAAGCCGGAAATTCCGGCAGCGATTGCGCGCATCTGTTCGCCGATCATGACCCTGCTCGAGAACAAGTACTACATGGACTGGTTCAACGAGAACGTCCTTGCACGTGCGGCGCGCGGCCTTGGCATTGCCTTCTGGCGCGGTGGCGACATGGCCTTGATTGACGGGGTGTTGATCAATGGTTCGGCGCGCGCGATCGGCAATGTGGCCGGTGTGGTTCGGCGCGTCCAGACAGGCCATTTGTACTGGTATGCGCTGGTGATGATTCTGGGCGTGATCGGTTTGATGACGTGGCAGCTGTGGCCCTTTATATGGCCCCAATTCAAGACCCTTGCTGGTCTTTGATTGAGGGCGGAGAACAAGAATGTTGCTAAGTCTTGCCATATTTCTACCCATCGTCAGCGGCTTGTTGCTGCTGGCTGTCGGGCGTGACGACCAGGCCAATACGGCGCGCTGGATTGCCTTGTTGGCTGCGCTGGCCAGCCTTGCGGTGACCTTGCCGCTGATCAGCGGCTTCGATACAGCCACCGCTGCGATGCAGTTCGTCGAGAACCAGCCCTGGATCGATCGTTTCAATGTGCGTTACCACCTCGGTGTCGACGGCATTTCCCTGTGGTTTGTGCCGCTCACTGCCTTCATCAATGTCATCGTCGTGATCGCGGCTTGGGAATCGGTGACCAAGCGCGTCAACCAATATCTGGGCGCCTTCATGATCCTGTCGGGATTGATGATCGGTGTCTTTTCAGCGCTCGACGGCCTGCTGTTCTATGTCTTCTTCGAGGCCACGCTGATTCCGATGTACATCATCATCGGCGTCTGGGGCGGACCAAACCGGGTCTACGCAGCCTTCAAGTTCTTCCTTTACACGCTGGCAGGTTCGCTGCTGATGTTGATCGCGCTGGTCTATCTTTATTTCCAGTCGGGCGGCAGTTTCGACATCCAGACCTGGCAAAAGCTGCCGTTGGCGATGCCGGTACAAACGCTGCTGTTCTTCGCCTTCCTGGCCGCCTTTTCAGTCAAGGTGCCGATGTGGCCGGTGCATACCTGGCTGCCGGATGCCCACGTCGAGGCACCCACCGGCGGGTCGGTGGTGCTGGCAGCGATCATGCTGAAGCTCGGCGCCTACGGATTCCTGCGTTTCTCGCTGCCGATCGCGCCTGATGCAGCCCATCATTGGTCCTGGTTGATCATCGCGATGTCCTTGATCGGTGTGGTCTACATCGGTCTGGTCGCGCTGGTGCAGCAGGACATGAAGAAGCTGGTCGCTTATTCATCGATCGCGCACATGGGCTTCGTCACCCTCGGATTCTTCATCTTCAGCGATCTCGGCATTGCCGGAGGTCTGGTTCAGATGATTTCGCATGGCTTCGTCTCCGGCGCGATGTTCCTGTCGATCGGCGTGCTCTATGACCGGGTGCATTCACGCGAAATTGCTGCCTATGGCGGTGTCGTCAACACGATGCCCAAGTTTGCAGCCTTCGCCCTGTTCTTCACCATGGCCAACTGCGGATTGCCAGCAACCGCCGGTTTCGTCGGCGAATGGATGGTGATCCTGGCCACCGTGAAATACAGCTTCTGGCTCGGCGCGATTGCAGCCACAGCGCTGATTTTTGGCGCGTCCTATTCGCTCTGGATGTACAAGCGGGTCTATTTCGGACCCGTGACGAATGACCATGTGAAACAGTTGCAGGACATCAATGGACGCGAGTTCCTGATGATGGCCCTGCTCGCCATAGCGGTGTTGTGGATGGGCCTGTACCCGAAACCCTTCACTGATGTGATGCAGGTGTCGGTG
>JBIKPD010000328.1:0-4622 GCA_044357665.1 Roseateles sp.
CTCGATGCGATTCTGGCGGGCGACGAAAAGGCTGCACAGCAGCAGATGATCGAACATATCTCCGTCGGCGGCACCGGCTTCGCTGAGTTCGTTTCAACCATGCCGGTGCATATGTTCGAGACCCACGAGAACGCTTATCCGAAGGTCAGCGGGGCTTGAGTTGAGAAAAATCCAACCGGATCTATACGCTTTGAGCGTATGATTTCGGCTTATGCAGTACGAGTTCATCGAGTCGAGCCTGTTCGCTAAATTCGTGTACGACTACTTTACTGAAGACGAGTACACCGCTTTTCAGCAGTTCCTGATGGAGCAACCCGATGCAGGCGCTGTTGTCAGGGGTTCTGGCGGCGTGCGCAAATTGCGATGGAGTCGGTCAGGAGTCGGCAAGTCAGGCGGAGTGCGGGTGTGCTAGTACCTGCGTGACGCAGCTGGGCAGATTTTTCTGCTGGTGATTTACGCCAAGACTGTGCGCGCCAGCATCCCCGGCGCATTGCTGAAAAAATTGAAGGAGGCTTTGGCCCATGAGGTCTGAGGAACAACTCAAGGCGCGCGACGCCAAACGTGACATCGGTGCTGAACTGCTCCAGGCGGTACAGGAGATGAGGGCTGGCAAGTCGGCCAGGACGACCACCTTCGAGCCTTTGCCCGATGGCAGTGTTCGCCGTACGGTAACCCTTGCTGATGGTGCAATCCATAAGCAGGAGGTGCTGCTTGGACCTCAATGGCAGCTGATGGTGGCTCGCACGCAGTCTGGCTTGTCTCAATCCGAGTTTGCCAAGGCAACCGGGGTATCGGTGCGCACCTTGCAGGAATGGGAACAGGGCCGGAAGGTCCCCAGCGGCGCCGCGCAAAGTTTGCTCAAACTGATCAGCCGACACCCCGAGCTTCTGGCCGAATTGGGTTGATCCAGCAAAACAAACATTGTTGGCACGGAATCAGAGGTTAACTTTGTATAACCGATTTCATTCCGGCAGAAAACCCGAATGCCGGAAATGCTGCATGGCGCCTTCGCTGTCAGCGGCTCGGCAGCATGAATCCCGCAAAGAAGGTCGCGAGGTCCTGATGCGCGTCGAGTGGCAGCAGGTGGGCGATGTACTGGTCGGGCCGCACGATCACCAGCGCACCCTGGTCGCGGTTCACGCCGCGCAGGTCGAAGATGTCCGGGCCTGACTTCGTATCCGGGCAGAAGATTTTTTCGTAGTCTTGGAGGCCGTAGCGGCCCTTTTGCGGCAGCAGCAGCGCCGGCATCGATTCGATGGCCAGTTCGCGATGGCTTTGCTGGAAGATCGCGCGCAAATCGAACAAGGCATCCGGATCCTGGCCGGGCCTTGTGTAATTGCGCACCGGCGAGTCCGGCGAGTCCTGAAGAAACCGGCACAGGGCCAGCAGACCTGACTGAGCGTCCAGAGGGTCCCTCCGGCCCGCAAAAGCGTACAAGCGCCAGCGTCCGTCGGCCTTGCCGGCATGTCCCAGTTGCACCGGTCTGGCGTCGGCAACGCGTAACACCGGCGCTGAGTGGAATCGGGTGCCGACTTCGAAACCCTTGGCCAAGGACTGATGCGCGGCCTCACCGCATATTTCCGAGGGACGGTACTGGATCCCCAGGCCGGCAGTGAAGCGCAAATGCTGTTCGAAATAGTTCTGGAAGGCCTTGGGATCGACGCCGCCGGCATCAGCCGATGGTCCCTTTTTTTCAGCTGGCTTGTCGCTGATCATCCGGGCCCAGTCGCGATCGAAGTCGATCAGCATCTGCCCCATCACCTGGCGCTCAGCCGAGTAGCTGTGCAGCAGCTTCGGCGCACATTGCCCGCGCAATACGGCGGCCATTTTCCAGCCCAGATTGAAGCTGTCCTGCATCGAGAAGTTCATGCCCTGACCCGCCTTGGGACTGTGGGTGTGGCAGGCATCGCCAGCGATGAACACGCGCGGCAGACGTACGTCTACATCCTCAGCCGGGACATCGTCGTACTTGTCGCAGATGCGTTGGCCGATCTCGTATACCGACCACCAGGGCACCTCTTTCACGTCCAGCTTGTAAGGGTGAAAAATACGCTGCGCGGCGGTGATGATCTGTTCCAGCGAGATCTGACGCTCGGCCACGCGTTCGCCTTCGCCGAGTTTTTCCATCTCCACATAGAGGCGCACCAGGTAGCCGCCTTCACGTGGAATGATCAGCAGGTTGCCGCCATTGTTCGACTGGATGGCCACCTTGTGGCGAATGTCCGGAAAGTCGGTCACCGCCAGCATATCGATCACGCCCCAGGCCTGCTGGGCCTGGTCACCCACCAATTCGCGCCCGATGGACTTGCGGACTGCGCTGCGTGCGCCGTCGCAGCCGACCACATAACGCGCCCGCACCGTCTCCACTTCACCTGCCTGCGCGCCATCGCTGCGCTCCAAGCGCACCGTGACCGGGTAGTCCTGGGCGTCACGGTCCACTGCCAGGTCGATCAGCTTGCGCGAGTAATGCGGCTCCAACCGGCTGGGTGAATGGCGCATCACATCCAGGTAGAAGTCATGCACCCTTGCCTGGTTCAAAATTACATGGGGGAACTCAGAGAGACCATCCTCGGTGTCCTGCACCCGGCCGTGGCGCATGATCTGCTCGGGTTTTGTTTCGTCGGGCTTCCAGAAGGTGACTTCATTGACCCAGCAGGCTTCCTTGAGCACCCGCTCGCTGAAGTTGAAAGCCTCGAACATCTCCATCGTGCGGCAGGCAATGCCGTCGGCCTGGCCCAAATGCATCGGACCATCTTTTTGCTCCACGATGGCCACTGAAATATCTGGAAACGCCGCGAGTTGCGCTGCCAGCGTCAGCCCGGCCGGGCCGCAGCCGACGATGAGCACGTCTACCTGCGACGGCAACGCCACGCTGTGTGGGGCCACAAGGTCAGCAGCAGCGTAAATATGCGGGTCGCCGGGGTGGAAGCCGTTGGAATGAAATTGCAAGGGTGCCGCCTTTTTGGGGTTGATGGCTACTTGATCAAAGATGTCAATGCCGACTGCAAGAAAAGTGCAAGTTGCCTAGACGCGGGCTCATGCCTTGCCGGTCTAGCGATTCGGTTGGGCCTTCCGGGATGGGCGATTCTAGGTCGGCCAAGATCGCGGCCGTTGGATCTTCAGATCTGCACGTTCGCTAGGGATGCTCTGCATAACCCCTCACGGCTTGTGCTAGCCCGGCCTCGGGCGGTCTGCAGCGTTGCATTTCTTGCCAATAGCACGCGCTATTGGCCGCAAAATGCGCCTTGCATCCCATCCCGATCCGCACCGCACACACTCGCGTTGAGTTATGCAGAGCATCCCGAGGCGAACTTGCTGCAAGCAGGCGCCGACAGAGGCTTGAATTTTGATGTATAAACATGTTTAGATATTGGAGGAATCCACATGATCGAAGCTATTCTCGACATCAAGCAATGGGGCAATAACCTGGGCGTGCGTCTGCCCGCATCGGTAGCACGTGCAGCGCATCTGAAGGTCGACCAGCGGGTGCGGATTACCGTGGAAGATAGCCGCGTCATCATCACGCCATTCGGCGACAAGGTACCTACGCTTGCCGAGCGGCTGGCGCAATTCGATCCAGATGTTCATGCTGGCGAGGTGATGCCGGTGACGCCAGTGGGCCGAGAGTTATGGTGACCGGCAGGGCGCCAGCCACCGTGCACCGCACCAGCGTCCGTGCGAAGTCCAAAGCTGCGACGCCGCTGACAGTCGGGGCATGGGTGCCAGAACGGCAAGAGCTTGTCTGGATTGATTGCAATCCTCAAGCGGGCGGGGAAATGAGCGATCTGCACCCGATGCTGGTGTTGTCTCCGATCGCGTTCAATGCCCGCACTGGTCTCATCATCGGCTTGCCAATGACAACGGCTGCGTACAACGCCACCAATCCTTTCGCTTTGGCGATCGGCGCGGCCAGTGGCCGCAAGGTTGGCAAGATCAGCTATGTGTTGTGCCACCAGCCCAAGTCGTTCGACTGGCGGGCTCGGGGTGCCAAGCCGCATTCGTACGGGAAACTGGCTGATGCGGACTTCGCGAAAGCCTGCGCGATGTTGAACCAGATCATCACGATCGAGTAGCCGCAGCGCGGCTACCGATTTAAAAGCCCGAGCCAGGTTGGTTCAAGAAGGCCACCTCCTCGGCGCTCGAGCTTCGCTGCAAAGCAGCGTTGCGGTGCGGGAAGCGGCCAAACCGCGCGATCACCTCGAGGTGGCGTCTTGCATAGGCCAAGGCGTCGGCAAGCTTGGGCTCGCTGCCGGCAAGGCGTTCGAATTCAGTCACTGAACGCTGTTGCATTGCCAGGTCTTCGGCATGCTCGAGCGGCATCAGCAAAAACCAGCGCTGCATCGGTTCCAGCGCCTGATGCTTTCCGCTGTCGAGCAGGGTCAGCGCATCGGCCAGCGCCAGCGCATCGCCGGCAAAGGCCTTGGCCTGGCCGCGAAAGGCATTGCGGGTGAACTGGTCGAGCAGCAGGATTCTGGCTATCCGGCCGAGTGGCTGCGCAACCCAATCGTCCAGCCCGCCCGCCAGCGCAGCCTCGATCAGGTGGCCGAAGCGCAGGCGAATTTCCTCATCGACGGCATCGTTCTTGCTGAACCATTGGCTGCGCGCTTGCAAATCCTGCGCGC
>JBIKPD010000059.1:0-15637 GCA_044357665.1 Roseateles sp.
CGTGCTGCTGGGCAATCTGGCGCCGGGTGGGGCGATCATCAAGCAGTCGGCCGCCGACCCCGGGCTGATGGAGCATGAAGGCCGCGCGGTGGTGTTCGAGAACCTGGAGGACATGGCGCTGCGGATCGACGCCGATGACCTCGACGTCAGGGCTGACGATGTGCTGGTACTGAAGAACATCGGCCCCAAAGGCGCGCCCGGCATGCCCGAGGCCGGCTATATTCCGATCCCGATGAAACTGGCGCGCGCCGGGGTCAAGGACATCGTGCGTATTTCCGATGGCCGCATGAGCGGCACCGCCTTTGGCACCATCGTCCTGCATGTCACGCCCGAATCGGCAATCGGTGGGCCGCTGGCCTATGTGCAAAACGGCGACCGCATCCGTCTGAGCGTGAAGAACCGCGAAATTTCACTGCTGGTGAGCGAGGCCGAACTGGCGCAGCGCGCGCTCGACAACCCGGTGGTCGAGCCAAGCGCTGAGCGCGGCTATCGCAAGCTCTTCCTGCAGGAAGTCAATCAGGCCGACAAGGGCGTCGATTTCGGTTTTCTGCGCGCCGCCGTTGTGGTCGGCAAGACGCCGCAATCCAAGTGAAACCGATGAAAAAGCAGCTGGTCCAGGTCGGATTTTTCACCCCTGAGCTGCAGCAGCAGATCGACAGCGAGTTCGACTGCGTCAAGGCCGAACTGGCCGATGCGGGGCTGCGCGCGACCGTGCAGGGGCTGATCACCCGCAGCAACTACCAACTGCCGCAGGCCTTGCTCGAAGGGCTGCCTTGCTTGCGCGTGATCGCCACCTCGGGCGTCGGCTTTGACGGCATTCCGATGACCTATGTGCAGCAGCGTGGCATCGTCGTGACCAACACACCCGGCGTGCTCGATGCCGCGGTTTGCGAGCTCGGCATCGGTCTGCTGCTGGCGATGCTGCGCGAAATTCCTCAGTCCGATCGCTTTGTCCGCGACGGTGCTTGGGCGCAATCGGTCTATCCGCTGACGTCGAGTCTGCTCGGCAAGCGCATCGGCATCATCGGCCTGGGCCGCATCGGCAAAGGGATGGCGGCCAGGCTTGAGGCCTTTGGTGTCAGCCTGGCTTATTCGGGCCGCCGGCAAGAGGAGTCGCCCTACCGTCATGTCGCCAGCCCGCTGGCGCTGGCGCAGGAAGTCGATGTGCTGCTGGTCTGCTGCAAAGGCGGTGAGCCGACCCGTCATCTGGTCAACGCAGCCTTGCTCAAGGCGCTGGGCAAGGGCTGGCTGGTCAACCTGTCGCGCGGCTCGGTGGTCGACGAAGCGGCCTTGTTCGAAGCCTTGACCAAGGGCAGCTTGCGCGGGGCCGCGCTTGATGTGTACGAGCAGGAGCCGCTGGTCGATTCACCGCTGCTGCGACTGAAGAATGTTGTCTTCTCGCCCCATGCCGGTTCGGCCACGGTCGAAACGCGCGTCGCAATGCTGCGCCTCACGCTCGACAACCTGCATGCCGTGCTCGGCGGCAACGCCCCGCTGACGCCGGTGCCGGCAGTCGGCTGAACGCGGGTTTTGCGCAAGTCCTGCTGAGAATAGTTGGCCTGACCGGTGGCGAGACCCTTGGCAGTTCACCCGCCGAAATGGCCCAACTGATCGCCGGCAACACCAGCAAGTTTGCCAAGATCGTCAAGCAAGGCAGGATCGAAATCGAACAGACTCAGAACCCTTACAGCCGCTCGGGGTCATCGGGCCTCTTGCCCCTGACCATCAGATGGGGCCAATCGGGATTCAGACATTCGCGGGACTGTGCGACTTCAGCCAGTCTTCCAGCGCATTGTTCATCCGCGTCTGCCATCCCGAGCCACTGGCCCGAAAAGCTGCAAGCACTTCCGGGTTGTACCTGATGGCGACCTGCTCCTTGGTCGGCGAACGGTTCGGGCCACGGGTCCTTGCTTTGCCCAGTTCAACGCCGCCTTGCCGCAGCACCGCGCCATCCCAATCGGGCGCCGTTGTGGCCGGGCTGTCGACGTCGTGACTGATCTCGCGATCCTTCATCGCACGCACACGTGGCCAATCGGTCTTGTCAGCCGGGATAGTTTTTCCAGTAGATGCGTTCTTCATGCTTTTGCGCCTTTCGGATCGAGATAACGTGGTCAGCCCCGCCGCGCGGCGTGTGGACGATGAAAACGACAAGGCCTTGCCAAAGCCCCATTGTTTGCAGGCGCAACTCGCCGTAGCTGTCAAACGCATCCTCGCGGGTGATGGTGAAGCCCGAAAACACCACCTCGCTGCCGACAAAATCAAAGCCATGCTTCAACAGATTGGCTTGTCGTTTGGCTTCGTCGAAGGAGACCATTGGCAAATTGTAGGTGCGTTATGGGTAGGCAGCAACAATGATTTTTTGCTTGTCCACCGCTCTGTGCCACTCGATGGCTTACGCCTACCGTTGCACAAGGACGGTTCTGATTGCCTTCTTGCTTGGCTCCCAAGGTCTTGTGATTTCGGCGAAGTCTGAATTCGTCGAGTCGACCAAGGCCGGATCGAGATCGAACAGGCTCAGAACCCGGGCTAACCGCCCCAGGCAATCGGCTGAACGCCGGTTGTAATCCTATTTGGCCGAATCAGCCGCTGCCATCGCGGCAGCAAAGCGGGCCTTGTTTTCGGCGTTCGGCGGGTACAGGCCGGGCAGGGCGGCGCCGGCTTCGACTTCGGCCATGATCCATTCTTCGAGGCGCTCTTGCTCTGGCGCCAACGCCAGCATCTCGTCGAGCAGGTCGGCGGGGATCAGTACCGCGCCGTCGTCATCGACGACGATGATGTCGCCAGGAAAGACTGCCACCCCGCCGCAGCCGATTGCTTGCTGCCAGGCGACGAAGGTCAGGCCGGCCACCGAGGGCGGCGCAGCCACGCCGCTGCACCAGACCGGCAGGGCGCTGCCCAGCACGCCGGCGACATCGCGCACGACGCCGTCGGTGATCAAGGCGGCAACGCCACGTTTACGCATCCTGGTGCACAGGATGTCGCCAAAGATGCCGGCGTCGGTCACGCCCATCGAGTCCACCACGGCGATGCAACCGGCCGGCATGTCCTCGATGGCGGCGCGCGTCGAGATCGGTGACGACCAGGAAGCCGGCGTGGCCAGGTCCTCGCGTGCCGGCACAAAGCGCAGCGTGAAAGCCCGTCCGACCAGCCGCGGCTGACCCGCGCGCAATGGCTTGGTGCCGCGCAGCCAGACATTGCGCAGGCCTTTTTTCAGCAGCAAGGTGGTCAAGGTCGCGGTGGTGATGGTCGAAAGAACTTCAATCACATGCGGGTCAAGCTGCATTTCGATCGGGGCTGTCACAGGTGGGTCTCCGGCTGGTCAGGAAATTTCGGCCAGGCGGCGGGCCTGCCTGGCGCTCAGGCGCGTGATGTCGGCGAGGTCCTGGGCCGACAGCTTCGGACCGGGCTTGCGAATCGCTGCGGACTTGATTACGCCGCGCTCGGCCAGCAGATGCTTGCGCACCGCCAGGCCGATGCCGGACTGCTGCTCATAACGGGCCAGCGGCAGGTAGGCATCGAAAATATCATGGGCGCGCTCGATCTCGCCGGCGGCATGGGCGCGACAGACATCGACCATCATTTCAGGGTAGGCAAAGCCGGTCATCGCGCCATCGGCGCCGCGTGTCAGCTCTTCGGGCAGGAACAGCCCGCCGCCATTGCCGGTCAGGATCGAGACCCGGCGCAGCTCGCCGCTGGCGCTGGCCGCGCGGATGCTGGAAAGCTTGGTCAGCCCCGGGCAATCCTCATGCTTGAGCATCACGCAGTTCGGGCTGTTCTTGATGATCTGCTTGATCACGGCCGTCGACATCTGCACCCCGGTGGCGACCGGATGATCCTGCAGCACCCAGGGGACTGCAGCGCCGAGCGTCTGGCTGACCATCTCGAAATAGGCCAGGATCTGTTCGTCGGTGCGCAAGGTCGAAGGTGGCGCCACCATCACGCCGGCAGCCCCCAGGCTCATCACGCTGTCGGTCAACTCGCGCATCGGCGCAAAACCGGCTGACGAGGCGCCGACGACCACCGGCACAAGGCCTGCGACCCGCGCCAGCACCTGTTTGACGAAGAGGGTCGATTCCTCGGCAGTCAGCTTGCTGGCCTCGCCCATGATGCCGAGCACGGTCAGCCCGGTGACGCCGCAATCGAGGCAGAAATCGACCATCCGGTCGGTGCTTTCCAGGTCCAGCGCACCGCTGTCGGTGAAGGGCGTGACCGTGATCAGGTAGACACCGGTCGCCTGGGCATTGAATTGACTCAAATGATTCTCCAGCAGCTCAGATCGGCTGCAATTCTTTGCGGAAATACTGTTTCGCCAGCGCTGCGATCACCAGCCCGAAGCCGATCATGTCGGCCATTTCGCCCGGATAGACCAGCGCAAAACCGGCCACCAGCAGCATCCAGCGCTCGATGAATGTGGTGCGCTTCAAGGCCCAACCCTGGAAGCCACCTGCCAGCGCGGCGATGCCGATGGCAGCAGTCAGCGTCACCTCGGCGATCGACCACCAGTTCGCTGCCGCCAATGCCTTGACCGAACCCATCAGCAGCAGGCCCTGGCCTTCGGGGGCGAGCACGAACATGAAGGGCAGCAGGAAGGCCGGAACGGTGTACTTCCAGCATTGCATCGTCGTCTTGTAGGGGTCACCGCCGGTGATCGCGGCAGCCGCGAAAGGCGACAGGGCAGTCGGCGGCGAGACCTCGGACAGCACGGCGTAATAGAAGATGAACATATGCGCGGCGAAGTCCGGCACGCCCATCTTGATCAGCGCCGGCGCAGCGATCACCGCGCAGATGATGTAGGAGGCCGTCACCGGCACCGCCAGGCCGACGATCCAGACCACCAGCGAGGTCATGATGGCAGTCAGCAACAGGTTGCCGTCGGCATAGTCGATCACGATGGTGCTGAACTTCAGCCCCAGGCCGGTCAGCGTGACGACGCCGACGATGATGCCGGCGCCCGCGCAGGTGGCCGCCACATTGAGCACGCCGATCGAGCCGCCCTGCATTGCCTTGACGAAGGGGGACTTGAAGAGGTTGTCGCTGAACGACCCCTTGCCCTGGAACAGGTCATACGACATCAAGGCGGTGTCGCGGCGCAGGAAACTGGTGAAGAAGGACACCACCGTGGCCAAGAACACCGACAGCACCGGCGAGAAACCCCACAGCATGAAGAACACGATCGAGATCAGCGAGAGGAAATGGAACCAGTAGTTCTTGGTCAGGTTCCAGACCGAATCGACTTTCTCGATTGCAATATTGCCCATGCCGTATTTACGCGCGTCGATTTCCACCATCAGGAACAGCGCCAGGTAAAACAGCAGCGTCGGGATGCAGGCCATCAAGAGCACGTCGAGGTAGGAAATCTTCAGGAATTCGGCGATCAGGAAGGCCGCGGCGCCGAGCACCGGCGGCGAGATGATGGCGCCCAGTCCGCCCGCGGCGAGCAAACCACCGGCGGCGTTCTTTTCATAGCCGACCTTGGCCAGCATTGGATAAGCGACCGCACCGAGAGTCACCGTGGTCGCCACACCCGACCCCGACGGGCCGCCGAGCAGGAAGGAGGCGAGCACCACGGTGCGACCGGCGCCGGTCGGCTTGCCGCCCATCGCGGCAAAGGAAAAGTCGATATAGAACTTGCCCGCACCCGAATATTGCAGGAAGGCGCCGAAGATCGTGAACAGGATGATCAGCGACGCCGATACATCGACCGCCACGCCGTAAATGCCTTCCAGCGTCATGTACATCACCCCGACCAGGCGGCCGATCTCATAGCCCTTGTGCGTCCAGGGAGACGGCAGATAAGGCCCGAACAGGGCATAGGCGATGAAACAGCTGGTGATGATCGGCATGATCCAGCCATTGGTGCGCCGCATCGCTTCGAGCACCAGCAGGATCAGCGTCAGACCGAAGGCAATGTCCCAAGGGTTGGGGGCAGTATTGCGGTCGGTGATGTCGTCGCCACCCATGATCAGGTAGACCACGGTGGCTATCGACAGCGCCGCAGCCAGCCAGTCCCACCACATCACGCGATGGCGAAAGCGTGCCGCCATCGGGAACATCAAAAAGCACAGGAACAGCACGAAGCCGACATGCACCGGCCGCAGCGTCTGCGTCGGCACGATCGCATAGGCGGTGTAGAGGTGGAACACCGACATGATGAAGGCGACGGCAATGACGAAGATGTTCAGCCAACCCTTCAACTTATTGGCCGCCCCTTCCTCGGCTTCGATGAACTCCTCGGCTTTGGCGAGCGCTTCTTCACTGATGACAATCTTGTCGTTGTTTTCACTCATTGCGGTGGCTCTCGGCTGCAGCGGGCATCGTTTCAAGCGCCGTCAAGCGCAGCAGTTCAGTTCAGCTTGACACCTTTTTCAGCGAAATACTTCAAGGCGCCCGGATGGAAGGGCACCGGCGAAGCACTGGTCTTCTGGTTCTCGAGCTTGATATTGGCCGATTCCTTGTGCACCGCGATCAGGTCCTCGCGCTTGTCGAAGATCGCCTTGACGATGTTGTAGGCGGTCTTGTCGTCCATCGATTCATGCGCGACGAGGATGTTCATCACCGTGGCCTGCTTGTTGTCGCTGTCCATGCCGCGGTAGGTTTCCTTGGAAATCACGTCCTCGATATAGAGGTTGCCGTATTTCTTGTTCATTGCCGCCACAGCTTCAGCATGGTCGATCATCTTGAGCTTGTTGCCCGGCGAGTTGGCCAGGTCGGTGACGCCTGCGGTGGGCAAACCGCCGACCCAGAAGAAGGCATCGATCTTGCCGTCCTTGATCGCGTTGACCGATTCAGCCACGCCCAGACGTTCGCGTTTGACATCACTGTCCTTGTTCAGCCCGGCGGCCTCGATCAGGCGGAAAGCCATCACTTCGGTCGCGCTGCCCGGCGAGCCGGTGGAGACGCGCTTGCCTTTCAGATCCGACATCTTGTTGATGCCGCGGCCTTCGACGCTGACCACATGCATGCGGTTCGGGTAGAGGATCATCAGCGTTTTGAGGGCGACCTTGTTGCCCTTGAACTTGTCCTCGCCGCGGTAGGCGTCGAGGCCGGCATCGGTCATGGTGAAACCGATATAGGGCTTGCCGCTGCCGATCAGTTTGAGGTTGTCGACCGATCCGCCGGTCACTTCGGCCGTGGCCTGCATGCCGGGAACAAATTTGGACAGCACTGCGGCAATGCCACCACCCATCGGGTAATAGACGCCGCCGGTGCCGCCGGTGGCGACCGAGATGTTCTGTGCGCCGGCGCTCAGCGCCAGGCCGGCCAGGAACAGGCAAATTGAGGCTTTGATGAATTTCATGGCTATCTCCGTAAAAGTTTTGATAATCCCACGCTTGAGGGCGCAGCGGTCTTGGGGCAACTACTCGGCTTTGATGTTGGCGCGTTTGATCAGGGTTGCATATTTCACCAGTTGCGCCTTGGTGGCGGCGCCGAGTTCTTCAGCGCTCGAACCGCGCGGCGTCAGGCCCTGGGCGATCAACTGCTCGCGCAAGACCGGGTCAGCAAGTGCTTTGACGATCTCGCTGTTCAGCCGGGCGACGATCTCGGCGGGCGTGCCTGTCGGAGCGAGCACGGCGAACCAGGAGTTGAATTCGAAACCGGGCAGTCCCGATTCGCTCACCGTCGGCGCCTCGGGGTATTGAGGCATCCGCTTGGGCGTCGAAACCGCCAGCAACTTGACGCGGTTGCCCTTGATCAGCGAGTTGACTGTGGCCAGGCCCTGGAAGGCGACCGCCACCTCGCCACCGGCCACGCCGACCGCAGCCTGCGTCGCGCCCTTGTAAGGCACATGGGTCAGGCTGATGCCGGCTTCGGAAGCGAACAAGGCCATCGCAATATGTTGCGGGCTGCCGATGCCGCCCGAGCCGTAGTCGATCTTGCCCGGCGCTGCGGCTGCCGCCGCGATCAGCCCGCCGGCGCTCTTGTAGGCCGATGCCGGATAGGCGACCAGGCCCCATTCAACCGTGGCAACCAGCGACACCGGTGTGAAATCGCGCATGATGTCCCACGGCATCCTGGCCTGCAGCGAAGGCACCATCGTCATGATGCTGTCGTTGAAACCGCCGATCGTGTAGCCATCGGGTGCGGCCTTGGCGACATGGTCGGCGCCGACCAGACCGGCGGCTCCCGGCTGGTTTTCCACCACTACCGTCTGGCCCAGCGACAGCGACATTTTCTGCGCCACCATGCGCGCCGCCACGTCGACCGCGCTGCCCGCCGCCAGCGGCACGATCATGCGGATCGGCTTGTTCGGATAGTTTGATTGCGCGGCTGCCGGCAGCGCCAGCAGGGCGCCTAACAGGCTGGAGAGAAGAACAAAGCGTTTCATGGGGTTCCTTTTCAGCGGTCGAGAATGGCCAAGGGCGCGATGCCGAGTTCAGCCGCCAGCGCGTCGAGCCCTTGGTGCAGAGCTGCTGCGAGCGGAATGCCTTCAAGCGCATAGGCAATGCGCCGCGCATGGCTTTGCTCGCCGGGCAACCAGATGCGTTCGACATCGGGCATGCGCTCGCTGTCGCGCAGGTCGCGCACCAGGGTGTCGACCCTGGCCTTGAATTCCTTGGCGTCGCCGAAAGCGGCGATGTCTATCATTGCGATCGCCTGCCCGGTGTTGGTGACCGATTCGGCGTCATGGTTGAAGTCGATCACATCGCGGCCCATCGCCGCACCGTTCAAGGTGCCGGCCAGCAGGCCGACGATCAGCGACAGGCCATAGCCCTTGTAGCCGCCGATCGGCAGCAAAAAGCCTTCTTCGGCCCGCTTCGGGTCGAGCAGCGGTTTGCCCAGACGGTCGATCATCCAGCCCTCGGGCATCATTTCGCCGCGCTGTGCCTTGGCCTTGACCTTGCCATAGGCGGCCACCGTGGTCGCCATGTCGAGCACCACCGGTGGCTCGTTCAAGGTGGGTACTGCCACCGCGATCGGGTTCGTCGACAAGAGCATTTCCAGCCCGCCCCAGGCCGGCAGATGGTTGGCGTTGCCGACTGCGAAGTACAGGCCGATCATGTCGTGCGGCAAGGCCATGCGGGCGTATAGCGATGCCGGACCGGCATGGTTGCTCAAGCGTGCGCCGACCCAGCCGATGCCGGCGACGCGCGCCTTTTGTGCAGCGATTTCGGCCGCGCGGCTCATCACCAGATGGCCCATTCCGTTGTCGCCGTCGAGCAGGGCCGTGGCGGCGCGCTCCTCGGCGATGCGGATGTCCGGCCGCAGCTTGATGCCGCCGGCCTTGATGCGCTTGATATAGGGTGGCAGGCGGATCATGCCGTGCCCGTCCGAGCCCTGCAGATCGGCCTCGGTCATCAACTCAGCCACCCGCCGGGCATCTTCGACCGGCATGCCGACCGCGCAGAAGGCGCTGGCGATGAACTCGCTCTGCGCCTTGGTCGTCACCCTGGAGTTCATCCTAGCGTCCGGCCGAAATCTGGGTCCAGGCCGAGGCCCCGCCGGCATAGCGTGAAACCGCGGCCTCGTCAAAGTTGAAGCCCAGCCCCGGGGTCTGATGCAGCATCACATAGCCGTCCTTGAAGTCGAGTTGGCGGTCGATCAGCCGGCGGAAGTTCAAGACTTGGTCGTCGGTGAAGAACTCGACATAACGGGCATTCGGCGTGGCTGCAACCAGCGGCGCATGCAGGTCATGGAACCAATGCGGGCTGACCGTCACGCCGCGGCTGTCGGCATGGGCGGCAATCCTGCGCCATTCGGAAATGCCGCCGCAGACTGCCGCATCGGCTTGCAATATTTCGGCGCCACCGGCGTCGATCAGCTCGCGAAAGCGCCAGCGGCCGGTCTCGATTTCACCGGTGGCGATGGTGATCGTGGTCGCTGCGGCCAGGCGCGCATGCAGATCGATCGCATCGGGCAGGAAGGGCTCCTCGATCCAGTATGGGTTGTAGGCCTCGAAGCGGCGGGTGTACTCGAGCGCAGTCGGCAGGTCTGACCAGCCATTGTTGACGTCGATCATCAAGACCACATCAGGGCCGATGGCAGCACGGGCGGCCGCCACACGCTGTTCCTCTTCGGCGGGCGACAGGCGGCCGGTCTTCATCTTGACGGCGGTAAAACCCAGCTTGACATAGCCGGCCATCTCGTCCCCGAGGTCGGCAGCGGTCTTGCCGTCGACGTAATAGCCGCCGCTGGCATAGGCGATGACCTTTTCGCGGTTCATGCAGCCGAGGTAGTCGTGCAAGGGCAGACCGGCCGTGCGGGCGTTCAAGTCCCAGATCGCGTTGTCGAGGATCGAGAGGCCGCGCATCACCGAACCACTGCGGCCCTGCAACAGGCTTTCCTGGTACATCTCGTTCCAGAGCCCTTCGCTGCGCAGGCTGTCCTGCCCGATCAGGACCGGCGCGAGCAACTGT
Organism: Roseateles sp.; assembly: GCA_044357665.1. Taxonomy (GTDB): domain Bacteria; phylum Pseudomonadota; class Gammaproteobacteria; order Burkholderiales; family Burkholderiaceae_C; genus Paucibacter_A. The sequence continues at coordinate 10,356 of JBIKPD010000059.1, forward strand.
TCGACGGCGACCTTGACGATGTCGCCGCCCTTGCTGCCCGCGTAGCAGAAACCGACCCCTTCGAGGCCATCGCTGCTGCGCACCTTGACGATGCAGTAATGCCGCTCGGACACGGTGCGGGTCGAGAACGAGGTGACGCGGTCGAGGGGCACGCGGGCGACCGCAACGCTGACTGATTCAATCTTGGCCAAGGGGGCTCCTGTGATTTTTTGTCGGGTTGACAAGGTGTTCAAATATCTGGATATTAGGACGTCGACATCGGTGCTTGTCAATTGGCAAGTACCGCTTGTGAAGCCATAAAACATCAAATTCTTCCTGCTTGCACGGTGGAATTTCGCAATACCAAGGGTGGATATATGGACAAAGTCCATCAAGGAATATGGCTCGCCCTGGCGCGGCCGAAGGCATGAGCGAGCCTGCCAAGCCGCGTCAGCGCGGTCGCCGCTCGGGCGGTGCGCTGTACAAGAAAATCGCCGAACAAATCGAGCAGGACATCAGCACGGGGATCTTTCCGGTCGGCACGCTGCTGCCGACTGAGGCCGAGTTCAGCCTGCGCCTTGATGTCGGCCGGCATACGGTGCGCGAGGCTTTGCGCCTGTTGTCGCAAGGCGGCTTGATCGTGCGCCGGGCCGGCAGCGGCTCGACCGTGGTCAGCAACGGCCGGCGCCATGTGTTCGCGCATGTGGTGACGAATTTCGACCAATGGTTCAATTACCCCGACAGCGTCAGGCGGCGGCATATCTCGCATCAACTGCTGGTGGCCGACGCGCGGCTGGCGCAAAGCATTGGCTGCGAGCAAGGCAGCGCCTGGCTGCAGATCAGCGCCTTGCGCACACTCGATGATGTGGCTGAACCGCTGTGCTGGGTCGACATCTACATCCAGCCCCGCTTTGCCGGCGTGATGAAGTCAAAGCAGTTCGACCTCTCGCCGGTGCATGAGCAGATCGAAGCGCTGTTCGGCGTCGCGATTGCCGATGTCGAGGTGAGCATTTCGGCCGGCCGGGTGCCTGCGCATATGGCCGAGGCGCTGGGCGCCGACAGCGACAGCCCGGCGCTGCTGCTGCAGCGGCGCTATCTGGCTGCCGATGGCGAATTGCTGCAGGCCACGCGCACCGTGCATCCGGAAAATCGCTATGTCTATGCGATGAAATTCCGCCGCGCAGCCGTCAGTAAATATGCTTGAAGGCAGCTTTTCTGCATCGTCAAAGTCCAATTTCCGCAGGCTTGATCTTGTCTGCGTTGACCCCGGGTAGAAGGAGAAATCGAATGAAAATCTACAAAATCGCCACCATCCCCGGCGATGGCATCGGCAAGGAAGTCATCCCGGCAGGGCGGCAGTTACTCGAAGCGCTGCAGACCTCGAGCAGCGGCTTTGGCTTCAGCTTCGAGAACTTCGGTTGGGGCGGCGATTGGTATCGCGAACACGGCGTGATGATGCCGGCCGACGGTCTCGACGCCTTGCGGCACAAGGATGCAATTTTGTTCGGCTCGGCCGGTGATCCGCAGATCCCCGACCACATCACGCTGTGGGGCTTGCGCCTGAAGATTTGCCAGGGATTTGACCAATACGCGAATGTCCGGCCAACGCGGATCCTGCCCGGCATCGATGCGCCGCTGAAGCGCTGCGCGCCGGCTGATCTCGATTGGGTGATCGTGCGCGAGAACTCCGAGGGTGAATACTCGGGCATCGGCGGCCGCGTCCACCAAGGCCATCCGATCGAGGTGGCGACCGATGTCTCGATGATGACCCGCGTCGGCGTCGAACGCATCATGCGTTTCGCCTTCCAACTGGCCGGATCCAGACCGCGCCGGCATCTGACCGTGATCACCAAGAGCAATGCGCAGCGCCATGCGATGGTGATGTGGGACGAGATCGCGGTGCAGATCGCCAGGGAATTTCCTCAAGTCACTTGGGACAAGGAGTTGGTCGACGCGGCCACCGCGCGCATGGTCAATCGCCCGGCGACGCTCGACACGCTGGTGGCGACCAATCTGCATGCCGATGTTCTCAGCGACCTGGCTGCAGCGCTGGCCGGCAGCCTGGGGATCGCACCAACCGGCAATATCGACCCCGAGCGCCGCTACCCCTCGATGTTCGAACCGATCCACGGCTCGGCCTTCGACATCATGGGCCTTGGGCTGGCCAATCCGGTCGGCACCTTCTGGTCAGTGGTGATGATGCTCGAGCATCTGGGCGAGAGCGCTGCGGCGCGGCGCGTGATGCAGGCGATCGAGCATGTCACCGCCAACCAGGCCTTGCACACGCGCGACCTCGGCGGCAATGCCACAACGGCCGAAGTGACCGCGGCAGTCTGCGCCGAACTGTTTAATTAATTCTTCAGGCGAAAAAAAGCCGCCTGCATCGCTGCAGGCGGCTTTGCCGATAGCTCAGGGCTTACTTGTGATAAGCCGTTTCGCCGTGCGAGCTGATGTCCAGACCTTCGCGCTCTTCTTCTTCCGAGACGCGCAGACCGAAGATCAGGTCAACGATCTTGTAGGCGACCAGCGAGACCACGGCCGACCAGATGATCGTCACGCCGACGGCTTTGGCCTGCACCCAAACCTGGGCGGCGATCGAGTAAGCCTCAGGTGTTGTCATACCCACGGTGACCCAGTCGGCCACCGTACTCGGGCCACCCAGCGCCGGTGAGTTGAAGACGCCGGTCAGCAGCGCACCGACGATACCGCCGACGCCATGCACACCGAACACATCGAGCGAGTCATCAGCGCCGAGGAGCTTCTTCAGACCCGAAACACCCCACAGGCAGGCGAAACCGGCCACCGCACCAATGATCAAGGCGCCACCGATGCCGACATTACCAGCCGCCGGCGTGATTGCCACCAGACCGGCGACAGCACCCGAGGCCGCACCCAGCATCGAAGCCTTGCCCTTCAACAACGCTTCACCGACTGACCAGGCCAGCACGGCAGCGGCAGTGGCGACAAAGGTGTTGATGAAGGCCAGGGCAGCGAAACCATTGGCTTCCAGTGCCGAGCCGGCGTTGAAGCCGAACCAGCCCACCCACAACAGCGAGGCGCCCACCATCGTCAGGGTCAGGCTGTGCGGCGTGAAGGCTTCCTTGCCGTAGCCGACGCGCTTGCCGACCATATAAGCACCCACCAGACCAGCAACCGCAGCATTGATGTGCACGACCGTGCCGCCGGCGAAGTCCAGCGCACCCCATTGCCACAGCAGACCGGCTTTGCCGTTCATTTCATCGATGACACCGGCTGCCGTGTAAGCATCAGGACCCATCCAGAACCAGACCATATGCGCTATCGGCAGATAGCTGAAGGTGAACCAGAGCGCCAGGAACATCAGCGCGGCCGAGAACTTGATGCGCTCGGCGAAGGCGCCGATGATCAGGCAGGCAGTGATGCCGGCAAAGGTGGCCTGGAAGGCGGCAAAGACGATTTCAGGAATCACCACGCCCTTGCTGAAGGTCGCTGCATTCGAGAAGGTGCCTGCGACGTTGTCCCAGACGCCCCTCATCATCAAGCGGTCAGTGCCGCCGATGAAAGCATTGCCTTCGGTGAATGCCAGGCTGTAGCCGTACACGACCCAGAGCACGACGATCATCGAGAACGCGACCATCACCTGCATCAGCACCGACAGCATGTTCTTGCTGCGGACCAGGCCGCCGTAGAACAGCGCCAGGCCGGGCACGGTCATCATGATGACCAGCAGCGTCGACAACATCATCCAGGTGGTATCGCCCTTGTTCGGGACGAGCGCGGGGGCTGCGGCGGAAGCGGCTTCAGCCGGGGCTGAGGCAGCTGCGGCGGGTGCCGCAGCGTCTGGCGCTGCGGCTGCAGCGACGCTGGCGGCAGGCGCCGAGGCGGCTTCATCGGCCCAGGCTAGCGGTGCGAACACCGCAGCGGCAAGGGCCAGACAGGCGAGAAATTTTTTCATCAGGATCTCCAACGAGGGCTGGGAATAAGATTTTTAAAAGGGTCCGGCGGCGGCTGCGATTAGAGCGCGTCCTGGCCGGTCTCCCCCGTGCGGATGCGGACCACCTGCTCCAGCGCGGCAACGAAGATTTTGCCGTCGCCGATCTTGCCGGTGCGCGCTGCGCCCTCGATCGCCTCGATCACGCGCTCGACCACCGCGTCGGCGACGGCGGCTTCGATCTTCACCTTGGGTAGAAAATCGACCACATATTCGGCGCCGCGATAGAGCTCTGTATGGCCCTTCTGGCGGCCGAAGCCCTTGACCTCGGTGACCGTCAAACCTTGCACGCCGATCGCGCTCAAGGCTTCGCGCACTTCGTCAAGCTTGAAGGGCTTGATGATGGCTGTAATCAGTTTCATGCTTATCTCCTTGGGTTTGGATTCAGAAGGTCTTCTTGACCGTCAATACCAGGCCGCTCTTGGCCAGATTCTTGTTGCTTGGTCCGACATAGGCGTTGGTGTCTGCTCCGATGATGGCGCCAGTGAAGCTCAGGCCCGCATATTCCTTGCTGATCGCCAGCGAATAGTCGGTGTAATCGAACTTGCTGCTGTTCTTGACGCTCTGGTGACCGATATGCGGTACCAGGCTGAAGCCTTCGCCGAGGTCAAAAGTGGCTGACAGGTCGAAATAGCCGCTGCTTGAGCTGTTGGCGAAACCGAACAAATTGCCGGTGCTTTGCGAGTATTTGGCGGTTACCGGGCCGAAGCTCAGGGCGCCATAGACCTCGAACGTATCAGCACTCGGGCTCAGCTTGTTGCTGGGGTAGTAATACTGCAGCACGCCGACGTCGAGCGTCAGACCCTTGGCGACCTCGGTCTTGTAGCCGCCGTAGAGGTCGATCTCGACGCTGCCATTGCCGCCACCGTCCTTGATCCAGTTGATCGTCGAGGCCCAGGTGCCGACGTAGAAGCCGCTTTCGAACGCATAGTCAGCGCCACCTTGCAAGGCGGGCTTGACCCGGGTCTGCGAGATGCCGCGATAGCGGTAATCGGTCGTCAGGCCGAGATTGAACGACAAGGGGGCGACAGCCTCGGCCGGTGCTGCTGCTTGTTGTGCCATGGCGGGCAGGGCGCCGATTGTCAGGGTGATGGCAACTGCTGCAAGAATCGATTTCATGGTCAAGCTCCTGGAGGAAAAAACAAACAAAGGGTGAGAAGGATGGCAAGACCTTTGCAGCTTTCGTGCCAGCTTGTTCTGGAGTGTTATTGCCGAGCGGAAGCGCCTCTTTTCACCCCAGAACCGCTGATTGGGCCAATGGCTTGCGAAAACGCACCAGGATGGAACCAGAAAATGGATCAGTCGCCCGCGCCTGATGCACCGTTGTTGTGCG
>JBIKPD010000329.1:0-4612 GCA_044357665.1 Roseateles sp.
AGGTCAGCAGGAAGAAGAACTTGACCAATTCGTAGCCATTCTTGGCGGCCAAAGCTTCAGCGCCGATGAAGAAATTGGTCCCGTAAGCCACCGTATAGCCGATGAGGAAATAGGCAACGGTCGAGACCGAAAAATCGACCAGGATTTTTACCAGCGCATTGACCTGATTTTTCTTCCGGACCGTGCCGAGTTCCAGGAAGGCAAAACCCGCATGCATCGCAAGCACCATGATGGCGCCAAGCAGGATGAAGAGCGCATCGGCGCTTTGCTTGAAATTTTCCATTGCTGTCTCTTGGCTGTTTTTTCGTCCAACGAAGCCAGGCGCAACCGTGCACCGACTTGGGATCGAGTGCACCTATTCAGCAAGATCAATGCCCGAAACGATGCGGCAATTCGACCAGCATCCGCACCAGATTGAGACATACAGCACAAATCAGGTGCGGATATTGCCCTACAAGCGGGCGCGAATGGCAAACAGCTCGGGGGAAAAGCCGATGCTCAAGCTGCCATCGGCCCAGGCGACGATCGGCCGTTTGATCACGCTGCTCTGGGCTCGCATCACGCTCGCCGCGCTGCTGGCATCGCAAACCGTGGCCTTGGCAGCCTCGTCGAGGCGCCGCCAGGTCGTGCCAGCCCGGTTCAGCAGTTTTTCCCAGCCAAGCTCGGCCAGCCAGCGCTGCAAGTCGGGTTCGGGCAGGCCCGATTTCTTGAAGTCGTGGAATTGATATGCCAGACCCTGCCCGTCAAACCAGGCCCGGGTACGCTTGACGCTGTCGCAATTCGGAATGCCGTAGATGGTGATCATGAATTTGAGGCTACCATGAAGAGATGGTCCCCTGGCTTTCCGATGACTCGCTCGCATTTCCCTCCACAGATCAAGCGCTGGGCGCTGATTCGGATGCACCTGGACTGCTCGCTGCCGGCGGAGATCTGAGCCCTGAGCGGCTGCGTCAAGCCTATTCCAGCGGCATCTTTCCGTGGTACGGAAAGAATCAGCCCCCGCTCTGGTGGGCACCGAATCTGCGCATGGTGCTGCAGACCAGGAATTTCAAGCTCTCGCGTTCGCTGCGACGCACGCTGCAGCAGTTCAGCCTGGATGCCGCTTGCGAAATTCGCGTCGACAGCGCCTTGCCCGAAGTCTTGGCTGCCTGTGCTGGCATGCCACGCGAAGGACAGGGGGGGACCTGGATCCTGCCCGAAATGCAAGCGGCTTATCTGCAATGGGCCTTGCAGGGTGCGGTGCACAGTATCGAGACCTGGATCGATGGCGAATTGGCCGGTGGGCTTTATGGCGTCAATCTGGGGCGGATGTTCTTTGGTGAATCGATGTTCATGCGGCGCACAGATGCGTCGAAAATCGCCATGTCGGCCTTGATCTGCCTGTGCCGGCAGCATCGGATCGAATCAATCGATTGTCAGCAGAACACCCGCCACCTGGCATCGCTGGGCGCTGCGGAAATGCCGCGCAGCGAATTTGAGGCCCATCTATCGCAAGCCCTGGCATCGCCCGCCCCGCTCGACTGGACGTTTCGCCCGCCGCTGTGGGATCTGTTGCTCAAACCCGCGGGCAAGCCATGACCAGCCAGCATGAACTTCCACTGACGCGTCTGCAGTTCTACGCCACGGCGGCCTACCCCTGCAGTTATCTGCCATTGCGTCAAGCAAGGTCGCAAGTAGCCACGCCGAGCCATTTGATCAATGCAGACACCTATTCAGGCCTGGTTTCTGCCGGTTTCAGGCGCAGCGGCATGTTCACCTACCGACCCTATTGCAGCGGCTGCAATGCCTGCGTGGCGATGCGGATTCCAGTCGACCAGTTCAAGGCCTCGCGCAGCCAGCGGCGTGCACTGCGCAAGCATGGAAACCTGCAGGTTCATGTTCTGAGACTGGAATACCAGCCTGAGCATTACCAGCTCTACTCGCGCTACCAGGCAGCACGCCACTCAGGCGGCGGCATGGATCAGGACAGCGTCGAGCAGTACACCCAGTTCATGCTGCAAAGCCGGGTCAACTCGCGCCTGGTCGAGTTCCGCGAAGCGCCGACCGATGCCGACAGCCCGGGCCGCCTGGTGATGGTCTCCATCCTCGACCTACTCAGCGATGGACTATCGGCTGTGTACACTTTTTACGAACCCGATGAAACAGCGAGCTTCGGCACCTTCAACGTCTTGTGGCAGATCCAGCAGACACGCGACCTGCAACTTCCTCACCTGTACCTCGGTTACTGGATCGCTGACAGCACCAAGATGGCCTACAAAGCCGACTTCAAACCGAACCAAATGCTGATCGACGGATCCTGGCAATCGGGACAGGCTAGCGACCCAGCCTGAGCAACACCTCATCAGCAATCGCCAGGCAACTGGTCAATCCGGGCGATTCGATGCCCAGCAAATTCACCAGACCTGGCAGGCCATGAATGGCCGGACCATCCATATGGAAGTCTGCAGTCGGCTCGCTTGCAGCATTGATTTTCGGCCGCACACCGCTGTAAGCGGGTTGCAGAGAGTCGTCAGGAAGACCTGGCCAGTAACGTCGCACTGCAGCGTAGAAGACTTCGGAGCGAACCGGGTCGACCTGGTAATCGACTTGCGCGGGGCTGCTGATGTCGTCAAGCCATTGCACGTCGGGGCCGAAACGAGCTTGGCCGGCCAGATCCAGCGTCAGATGGACGCCCAGCCCGGCGGTTTGCGGCAAAGGGTAGATCAAGCGCCCAAAAGGCGCGCGACCAGCCAATGAAAAGTAATTGCCCTTGCTGTAATAGGCCTGCGGGCGATACGCAGCGTCGAGCCCGGCCGTCTGCTGAGCCAACCCGGGTGCCCACAGCCCTGCAGCGTTGACGACAAGGCCCGCCTGGAGCGTCATTTCAAGCCCATCGGCGAGGACATCGAGTTCCCATCCGGCCCTTGCCTGGCGCAGGCGCTGCACGGTTGAACACAGCGCCAGCATGCCGCCACCTTGCTCGAGGTCGCCTTGCAGCGAGAGCATCAGGGCATGGCTGTCGACGATGCCGGTGGACGGTGACAGCAGCGCCGCTTCGCATTCAAGTTCTGGTTCAAGCGCCAGCGCTTCGCTGCGAGTCAACCAGCGCAGATCATCGACACCGTTGGCTGCCGCCTTGGCGGCGAGCGCACGCAAACTGTCGAGTTGCTCAGGGCCGGTCGCCACCAGCAGCTTGCCGCAGCGCTTGTGAGCAACGTTATGGGTCAGGCAATGCGCATAAAGCAGCTTGCGACCGCTGACGCAAAGCCTTGCCTTGAGCGAGTCGGTGGGGTAATAAAGTCCGGCATGGATGACCTCGCTGTTGCGCGCACTGACACCGGTGCCGATCGAAGTCTCGCGCTCGAGCACCAGGGTTTCCAGGCCGCGACGGGCCAACGCGCGCCCGACCGCCAGGCCGACCACGCCCGCTCCAATCACTACCGCATCGACTTTATCCATTCGAGATTGCGGGGCTGATCAATGATCGTGATTGCATCCCGGGCCATGAACATGGCCGCCATGAGCTGCATGACTATGCTGGTGGGCCACGACTTCGGGCAACTGGCTCAGCAACGCCGGCGGATCAAAGGGAGCAACATCCGGGGTCAGAGCAAAGCCCTGCCGTTCCAGCCATTGCGCCAGTTCGCCATCACCGGGCACGCACAGATGATCATCATGAGCCACCAGATGCACATGCATCTCGCCGAGTTGATGCGCCAGACGCAACAGATCAGCCATCTGACCGCCATGTGGCGCCGGACGTACCAGCAGCACCGGTTCTTGCTCGGCTTCGACCCGCAGCAAGGAGCCGTCTTCAGCCACCAACACATCGCCGCCTCGCAGCGTGGTGCCCGCAGGCAAGCGCAGACCCAACTCGCTGCCCTCGCCGTCACTCAGGTTCGCTTCATGATGTTGCCGGGCCGCGAAGGGCAAAGCCAGCACCCCAGCGCGTTTGAGCAACACCGCTGCCAGCCCGGCACCTTGAGGTAATAATTTATTGATGATCAGCATCTCGTTTCCTGTCTTGATCCTGGTTTGCGCCGACAAACGACTCAATTGAAAAAACCCCACAAATCGAAGACTTGTGGGTTTCTCAATCCAACTGTCTTCTGGAGGGGCAGAACATCTCTCATCATAAACCGCCTAAGTTTGCTCCGCTGTTACGGCCTCGTCTTGCAGTTGCCGCACGAGCTCGAAGCTCAGCGCAGCTCAACACCTGCGGTGACCTTGCCCTTTTGAAGAAGAAGATGATGGCTGGCATGGGCGTTTTTCAAACTATTCAATCTTGGCATCTGCCCATGCCTGGCTCCAACCGCGATTACGCACGAACCCAGTTACTTGAGCAGACGATGGTCGACATTTGATGCGGGGCTAACCGCTTTATTCACTCAGTTTTTAGGATGCTCTGCATAACCCCTCACGGCTTGTGCTAGCCCGGCCTCAGGCGGTCTGCGGCCTTGCATTTATTGCCAATAGCACGCGCTATTGGCCGCAAAACGCGCCTTGCATCCCATCTCGATCCGCACCCGCTCGCATTGAGTTATGCAGAGCACCCCTGGTTTCATCTTCGCTAAGGATGCTCTGCATAACCCCTCACGGCTTGTGCTATCGCGGCCTCGAGCGGTCTGCGGCG
>JBIKPD010000330.1:0-4608 GCA_044357665.1 Roseateles sp.
GTCAAATACAAAAAATGCACCCGGATCTGTTTCAATGACGCCCTTCACTTGCTCCCAGATAATTTCGGGCGTCACATTATCATCCTGCAGATACCGATTAATCGCATCGTGCGAGAAGTGCTCGTGATGATCCGAGAAATAGGTCTGGGTATAGTTGGTTTGAGTCGACACAAGAAATTGACAGTAGTCTCTTCGGGTTGGTCTCATACATCATTTATGGGCAGTTTTTAACGGCCCGATTATAATATAATTACCACATTTTGTGTGAATTATTAAGTTACTTTTGCGTAAGTCCTACTTAAGGTGAACAAAATGACAGACGAAACAAAACATCAAGCAGTTCGACTGGCATTTTTGCCCAGGCTGATTTTCGGCGCACGCTGGTTGCAGTTGCCGCTTTACCTCGGCTTGATACTGGCTCAGGCTGTTTATGTGTACCAGTTCTGGCTCGAACTGCTGCACCTGGTCGAGGCGGCTTTCGGCAACAAGGAAGCCCTGCTAACGCTGGTCAAGAGCACCGGCTATCAGGCCGCCGCAATCCTCGGCGGGGTCGACGGCAAGACGATCATCGGCTACGAGCCAATCAGCGGCCTGAATGAAACCATCCTCATGCTGGTGGTGCTGGCGCTGATCGACGTCGTGATGATCAGCAATCTGCTGATCATGGTGATCGTCGGCGGCTACGAAACCTTCGTCTCGCGTCTGCATTTGAAAGGCCACCCCGACCAGCCTGAATGGCTGGACCAGGTCAATGCTTCGGTGCTGAAGGTCAAGTTGGCCACCGCCATCATCGGCATCAGTTCGATCCATCTGCTCAAGACCTTCATCAATGCCGCCAATTACACCGACAAGGTGTTGATGTGGCAGACCATCATCCACATCGCTTTCCTGCTTTCCGCCATGGCCATCGCGATGGCCGACCGGATCATGCATCCGTCCAGCAGTGGCGCTGCGCATTGAAGCCCGACCGCCCAAAGACCCACATCGAGCTTGTTTGAATCATGAAAATCACGGCAAAACCCTGGGTCATCGCCGTCTTGATCTTGTTGGCATTGATCACTTCCACCTTCATCGGAATATCTTCCTACAAGACCAAGACCGACCATATCGTCGAGTTGTCGGAAACCCGCTTCCACAAATTCGAAGATCTCTTCGGGGAACTGATCAAGGGACGCTACCGGGCCATGGGCCTGGCTGCCGATGTGCTGCTGCAGAGCGACCGGATCACCGAACCCTTTGAAAAAGGCGATCGCAAGCGTCTCGGCGAAGAAATCGACGATTTCTTTGAATCAGTGCACAAGAAGCATGATGTCGAGCAGATAAATTTCTACACAGCGCCGGCGATCCTGTTCTATCGCGCCCACCATGCGGAAATGGCGCAGCAGGACATGTCCAAGGTCCGCAAGACCGTTGTCTCTTCGATCCTGCGCCAGGAGCGCCTGATGGCGGTGGAGACCGGCACCGGTGGCATCGTCGGCATCCGCGCGATCGTGCCGGTTTTTCACGAAAGAAAATTCTACGGGGTGATTGAATTCGTCAGCAGCTTCCATATCCCGCTGGAGCGAGCCGCTGCAGCCTCCAAATTAAATTGGGCGATGAGCTTGCAAAAAGACACCTGGCAGGACGCCGAACGCCCGAACAACGACAAGACCGACATCACAAAAAAGGATGACATCTACTTCGATTATTCCGACTCGAACACCCAGACCCTGATCCGCGATGCTGACTTCGACCCGCGCGCCAAAGACTTCATCATCACCGACTCTGGTGACAAAAAGATCTTCCTGCACACCATCAAAATCCCGAATTTCCAGGGTGTTCCGACGATCACCGTGGCGGTGACCGATGACCTGACAATGCGCTTTGAAGCCGCTTACATCGCCTCGATGATCCAGTTTGCAGTGGCCTTTGTGGTTCTTTCACTGGCCTTCGTGATCATCTATGTGATGCTGGATGCGGTGAAATCCGGACTGCTCGGCTCCGCCGGCGCCGACCGCCGGAGGATGGAAAAGCAGATCGAGCTCGGCAATGCTGCGCTTGACAAGGTCAAAGAGATCGAGAAGATCAAGCGCCGCTTCTTTTCCAATCTGATGTCGGCGATCAGCGAACCGCTGCTTGCCATCACCGGGCAGCTGAAAACAGCTGCACGCGACATCGATGGCGGCCACCCGGCCGGCAAGCCTTTGTCTTTCGCACTGAACGAGGCCGAGCAATTGCGCTATCTGGTCAGCGATTACGAAAAAATCGAGATCTTCCGCCAGAGCCTGATTCCCGATGCTTCAACCATCCTGTCGGTCTCGGAGATTGTTGAGCAGGTCAGCAAGGACAGCGTCCTCCATCAACGCTTTCCCCAGTTCAAGGTCATCACACAGATCAGCGGGAATCTGCCCAGCACCCGCGGCGACAACGACCTGATCGTGCGCGCCTTGGGCAACTTGGTTGCTTATGCGGCGCAGCAATCGGGTCAGGGCGAGGTGATTTTCACCGCCAGCCAGGACGACGACCAGTGGCTGCTGCTGACCTTGACGGGCTCGGCCTTCGCGGGAGCGAGCGCACCGAGCAACGCCTTGCTCGACGAGTCGAGGCAGTTCCTGGCGCAGATCGAGCATGGTTCAGGTTCGGTCGGCAACTATAAGAGCCTGGTCGGAGTGGTGCTCGCGAAACTGATTCTCGAGAACTTTGGCGGCAGTCTGGATGTCGGTAGCAGCGATGCACCGGGCTTTGTCCTGCGCCTGCCGGCCAATCAGCAGTGATCCGCCGGCACCTGGGGGATGCTCTGCATAACCCCTCACGGCTTGTGCTAGCGCGGCCTCGGGCAGTCTGCGGCGTTGCATTTCTTGCCAATAGCACGGGCTATTGGCAAAAAATGCGCCTTGCATCCCATCCCGATCCGCGCTGCACCAACTCGCGTTGAGTTATGCAGAGCATCCCTGAGGAGATCAAATTGAAACAAAGCTATCGGGGCCTGGTGGCGCTGGCCATCGTACTGTTCGTTTTCAGCCGTCTGACTGAAGGTTTCATCATCCCGATCGCCTATGTGAGCGGAGCGTCAGAAACCCTGATCTATCAATACATCGTCGGCAGTTGCGCCTTCGTCTTCACCTTGCTGACTGCCCGCCTGATCAAGCAGGAGTTGATTCACGGCTATATCGAGCGCAGCCTGAATGCCAAGGTGCCGGCCTTGATTGGCGGCATCAGTTCAGGTTTCGTGATTTTCTTCGGCATCTGCGCCATCTTGTCGCTGGTCTTTGACCGCAATATTTCCGCACTGATCGCCACCCTGGCAGGCTCAGCTGCCTTGCTCGGCTTTGCTCTGAAGGATTTTGCCGTCGCCTTGTTCGCCGGGATCACGCTGAACCTGGAGAAAAGCTACAGCGTCGGCGACATCATCCGGGTCGGTGACAAGCAGGGCACCGTCGACCAGATCACCTGGCGCAACACCATTCTGGCCTCGGCCGACCGCACCACCATCATCCCGAATATCAGCCTGCTGAAGCAGGTCATCCAGAATCTGAACAAGCCCGAATCGATTTCGAAGCGTTCGGTGGAACTGCTGATCGATTACGACGTGTCGGTCGAAAGCGCCGAGCGCATCCTCTATGCCGGCGCGCTGGGTGCCAGTGGCGTCACCCATGCCAAACCGCCGGCGGTTTTTGCCACCAGGATGTTGCCTGACGGCGTGCAATACGAGGTCGTCTTCTTTATCGCCAACAGCGGAGATGCGAAAAAATCAGAGCATGCGGTGATCAAGAACATCCTCGAGTCGATGCGCAAGGCCGACATCATGGTGGCGATGCCCAAGCGCGGTTCGGTCGAGGGCGTCATGCGCAGCAAGATCTCGAACCGTTCGTCCGACCTGTTCTATCTGCTCCAGCAGGTGCAGATTTTGCGAGATTTCCCCAAGGAGGTCTGCATGCGCATCAGCGAGTTGCTGATTGCAAGGCGCTATCCGGTCGGGGTCAGCGTCGTGCAGTTCGGGGAAAGCCGAAACTCGCTGTTCATCGTTGCCGAAGGCATCGTCAAGAGCTCAACCGCCGACCAGGACGACAAGCTGATCGAAGAGAACTTCATCGCCACCGAGTTTTTCGGTCGCCGCAGCCTGTTCGGTTTCCTGCCGCAAGGCGCGTCGGTTCATACCCAGGCCGACACCCTGCTCTACGAGTTCAACCAGTTCGCCTTGCAGACGCTGCTGAACGAATATCCTGACCTGATCCACAGCTTTGCCAATAACCTGGCACATATCCGCTGGAAGCGCTCGCAGAGCAACAAGCCCGGCGATCTGCCGCGTGCTGATGAAATCCAGCATCTGGTCGAGTTGTACCGCGGCCAGATCGAAGCCAATTACGGGGGCAAGCTGACAGCTTTGCTGACTTGAGTCCCTGCGCCGGCCCGGCGTCAGCTCATGATGCCGATCTGCCAGGGCACGAACTCATGGTCGCCGAGGCCAAGCAGTTCGCTCTTGCTGGCTTCGCCCGAGGCGGTGCGCAGGAACAACTCGTTGTTGATTTGAATTTGTGCCGAATGCTGTGCCGGCGGCCTGACTCCGACCGGGCCAATCAGGACCCCGCGTCCATATTGAGCACGTGAAAAGACGCTTTCAGGCGTTTT
>JBIKPD010000331.1:0-4605 GCA_044357665.1 Roseateles sp.
CTTATCGTGGCGCGGACCGGATTGATCGCGCTGGCCTTGATAGCCGCTCTGGTCATGGCCTCGCCCGTGGAATTCGCCTGAGCCCTGCTGCGCTGGACGGCCGCCGCGCTGCGGGTCAAATGCCGGGCGGCGCTCATCATGGCGCGGACCGGAGTGATCGCGCTGGCCTTGATAGCCGCCCTGGTCGTGGCTGCGCCCGCGGAATTCGCCTGAGCCCTGCTGCGGTGGACGGCCGTCGCGCTGCTGATTGAAAGCCGGCCGGCGCTCGTCTTGACGCGGACCGGATTGATCGCGCTGACCTTGATAGCCCTGTTCGTTTGACCGGCCACCGCGCTGTGCGTCATAGCTCGGCCGGCGCTCATCCTGGCGCGGCCCGGTCTGATCTCGCTGACCCTGGTAGCCGCCTTGTTGCGGGCTGCGCGGACCTCTCGAATCGCGCGAATCGCGCGAATCAGCATGGGCCGGGCGGCCTGACTGTTCAGCCGAGCGCTGCTCGTACTGGGCTTGGCGCTCCTGGCGATCGCCCTGGGCTTTTTCCAGGGTCTGGCGCGGGCGCGACACGCCTTTGCCGCGCAGTGGTCCGCGGCGTTCGGCGTCGGGACTTGCCGGGCCAGCGGGCCGGTTCTTGTTCAGATTCAATTTCAGCGTGGCCATGGGGCCTCCATCACAAAGTAGCGGACTGGTCGAAAATTCAACGTCCGCGCAAAAACAGGCCATCCAGTTCACGCATCGTCAACTGGCGCCAGGTCGGTCGGCCGTGGTTGCATTGATCGGAACGCAAGGTGCGCTCCATATCGCGCAGCAGGCCGTTCATTTCTTCCAGCGTCAGCTGGCGGTTGGCGCGCACCGCACCATGGCAGGCCATGGTGGCCAGAATGTCATGTTGGGCGCGCTCGATCGCATGGCTGGCGTCAAAGGTGCCGAGCTCGGCCAGCACGCTGCGGGTCAGCTCGACTACATCGCCGCCAGCCAGGGCCGCCGGGCTGGCGCGCACCGCCAGCGCCTTGCTCGACAGCGGGGCGACATCGAGCCCGAGCTTGAGCAAGGCCTCGCCCTGCGCTTCGGCGGTGGCGATTTCCTGAGCGGTCGCAGCAAAGGTGATCGGGATCAGCAAGGGCTGGGATTCGATCGCTGCAGCACCGAAACCGGTTTTGAGTCGCTCGTAGACGACGCGCTCATGGGCGGCATGCATATCGACGATGACCAGCCCCTGCGAGTTTTCGGCCAGCACATAAACGCCCTGGATCTGCGCGATGGCACGACCCAGCGGCCAGTCATGCTCGGGCAAGGGCGTGACTGCAGCGGCGGGCGCATTGCGCTCAGGGCGCGGAGCCAGATCGGTCTGGCCATAGAGGATCGCGACTTCAGCCAAGCCCAGCGAGACTTGATTCGGACGCTGCCAGCTGTTGTTGGCCCGAAAAGCCGCCGCCGGCTCGGCCACCACTGTCTGACCGAACCAGGCTGGCGGATTGCCCGGCGACGGGCGGTTGCCAGCCGCGCCGGCACTGAGCGCCTGGGCATGGGCGACAGCTTCAGCGACAGCGCTGTGTTGTTCGCCGTCGACTGCCACCGGATCGGCGCTGCGCGATGGTGCCAGCGCGTCTTGCACCGCATAACGGACCTGCTGGTGGATCTCGCGGCCATCGCGAAAGCGCACTTCGATCTTGGTCGGATGCACATTGACGTCGACCCGGTCGGGGTCGATTTCGATGAACAGCACATAGCAGGGCTGGCGCTGGCCATGCAGCACATCTTCATAGGCGGCGCGGATGCCATGGGCGATCAGCTTGTCGCGAACGAAGCGGCCGTTGACATAGACATATTGCATGTCGGTGCGGCTGCGCGCGGCTTCGGGCAGACCGGCCCGACCATGGATGCGCACCGGCCCGGTGACCGAGTGAACCGGCCGGCTCGCCGCGATGAACTCGGCGCCCAGCACATCGGCCTGGCGCTGCTCGGCGCTGGCAATCCGCCATTGCTCGACCAGTTTGCCTTCATGCCAGGCGGCAAAGCCGACGCCAGGCCTGGCCAGCGCATGGCGGCGCAAGGCTTCGAGGCAATGGGCCAGTTCGGTCGC
This sequence comes from Roseateles sp., assembly GCA_044357665.1. Lineage (GTDB taxonomy): Bacteria > Pseudomonadota > Gammaproteobacteria > Burkholderiales > Burkholderiaceae_C > Paucibacter_A. The sequence continues at coordinate 2,078 of JBIKPD010000331.1, forward strand.
ATCGGTCTTGAGGAATTTGCGCCTGGCCGGGGTGCTGAAGAACAACTCGCGCACTTCGACGCTGGTGCCTTGCGAGCGCGCTGCCGGCTGCAACTCGCCGGTGCGGGCGTCGAGCCGGTGCGCATGGGCTGCGCCCTCGCAGCGGCTGGACAAGCTCATCTCGGAGACCGAAGCAATCGCGGCCAATGCTTCGCCTCGAAAGCCCATCGTCAACACCGATTCGAGCTCGCCCAGATTGGCGATCTTGCTGGTGGCATGGCGTTTGAGCGCCAGCGGCAGCTCGTCGAGCGGGATGCCGATGCCGTCATCTTCGACCGTGATGCCGCGCACGCCACCGGCGATCAGCTTCAGCTGGATCTGGCTGGCGCCAGCGTCGATCGCGTTGTCAACCAACTCGCGCACCACCGAAGCCGGGCGCTCGACCACCTCACCGGCGGCGATCTGGCTGACCAATTCATCGGGGAGTTCGCGGATGCTGCGCCGCGGGGCGGCAGGCGGTGAAGAAAATTCCATATCCCCTATTGTAAGAAGGACAGTCACCGCCAGCCCGCATAATGCGCATCCATGGAATACATCGCCTTCTTGATCGACTTCATCGTCCATGTGGACAAGCATCTGGCCCAGTTCGTCGCCGACTATCCGGTGTGGATTTACGGCCTGCTGTTCGCCATCATCTTTGTCGAAACCGGCTTGGTGGTGATGCCGTTTCTGCCCGGTGACTCGCTGCTGTTCATCGTCGGCACGATGTGCGGCAGCGGCCTGCTGGAATGGCCGCTGGCGGCGGGCTTGATGAGCGTGGCAGCGGTGGCTGGCAATCAGACCAATTACACGATCGGACATTATTTCGGCCCGCGGGTGTTCAAGTGGGAGGATTCGCGCTTCTTCAACCGCCGGGCTTTTTTGCAAGCCCATGAGTTCTATGAACGCTGGGGTGGCCTCACGATCGTGATCGCGCGCTTCATGCCCTTCGTCCGCACTTTCGCGCCCTTCGTCGCCGGCGTGGCGCAGATGACAAGGCGCAAGTTCACTTTCTACGACGTCACCGGCGGCCTGCTCTGGGTGCTTGGTATCACCGGCCTGGGCTATGCCTTCGGCAATGTGCCCTGGATCAAGCAGAACCTGGAAAAGATCATCTGGGCGACGATCGTGATCCCGGGCCTGCTGGCGATCTACGGCGGCTGGAAGTCGAGGCGCGCGGCCTGATCCGCAAGCCTCAAGTCAGCGCGCGGTGCCGCGCCAGCGGTGGGTTCTTGGCAAAGTAGCGGGCGATGCCGGTGGCCAGCGCTTCGACCAGCTTGGCCTGGTAACCGGGATCGCGCAGCCGCGCTTCTTCTTCCGGGTTGGAGATGAAGGCGGTCTCGACCAGGATCGACGGCACATCGGGCGCTTTCAGCACCGCAAAGCCGGCTTGTTCGACCCTTGCCTTGTGCAGGCGGCCGATCTGGCCGATCTGGCCCAGCACTTCGCCGCCGAGCTTGAGGCTGTCCTTGATCTGCGCGCTGGTGCTCATGTCGAGCATGGCTTTGAGCACATTGCTGTCCTTGGTCGCGACATTGACGCCGCCGACCATGTCAGCGGCATTTTCGCGGTCGGCCATCCAGCGCGCAGCGCTGCTGGTGGCCGCGCCGTCGCTGAGTGCAAATACCGAAGCGCCGCGGGCTTGCGGGGTGAAGAAGGCATCGGCATGGATCGACACGAACAGGTCGGCCTGCACCCGCCTGGCCTTGCGCACCCGCTCGGTCAGCGGCACGAAGAAATCGGCATCGCGGGTCATCATCACGCGCAGGTTCGGGTTGCTGTTGAGACGCTCGCGCAGTTGCAGCGCAATCGCCAGCACCACATCCTTTTCCTTCAGGCCTGTGGGCCCGACCGCGCCGGGGTCTTCGCCGCCATGGCCGGGGTCGAGCGCGATGACGATCAGCCGGTCGAGCTTGGCCTGGCTGATCGGCGCCGAAGCCGCCGGCTCGGGCAACAGGACCAGGGGTGGGGCTGGCGTTTGCAAGCTGGGCACCGGTTTGGCCGCCGGCTTGGTGGCGACCACAGGTTTGTCGATGCGGCCGATCAGCTCGCCCAGCGCGTCCTGCACCGACTTGGCGGCCTCGCGCTCGGCGCTTTCTTTTTCGCGGATCAGCGCCAGCAGCGGATCGGCCTCGACCTTGGGGTAAAGGTCGAATACCAGCCGGTCCAGGTAGGCGGCGGCCGGTGCCAGGGTGAAGATCTGCGGCGCAATCGCCTGTTTCAGGTCCAGCACCAGGCGCACCACGCCAGGCCGGTTCTGCCCGACGCGAACGCCGGCAATGAAGGGGTCATCGGGGCGGACCTTGCCGAGCAGTTCGCGCAGACCCGGGCTCAAGCTGAGGCCCTCGACATCGATCACCAGCCGGTCGGGCGCTTCGGTGAGGAAATGCTGGGCCAGCAGTGGTTTGTCGGACTCCAGCGTCACCCTTGTGTATTCAGGCGCCGGCCAGACTCGCACGGCGACGATATTGGCGCTGTTGACCGCGGCCAGCGCCGCCGGCGCGCGCCAG
>JBIKPD010000060.1:0-15577 GCA_044357665.1 Roseateles sp.
CTTCCTGCGTCATCCAGCGCCGGCCGGCCTCGTAGTCGAAACGACCGGGCCCTGTCGACGGGTAGTGGGCAATGCCGGCAACGCCCTCAATATCGGCAGACAGAAAGATTCTCATCGGGGTATCTCGTTGAAAGGGATGCCCTTGTCCAGCCGGGCTTCCTCGGGTAGGCCAAGCACTCGCTCGGCAATTATGTTGCGCAGAATTTCATCGGTGCCACCGGCAATACGCATCGACGCCGAACGGGTCCAGGTACGTGCCACCACGCTGATGTCCGACGCTACGTCGTCGCCATCCACTTGAGCCGCCTCGCCGCGCAGATGGAGTGCAAAAATGGCCATGCGCTGCGCCAGGGTCGCCTTGACGAGCTTTGCTATTGACTGCTCCGGCCCGGGCACACCACCACGCGACAGAGCTGTCAGGCTGCGGCAGTGATGCAGTCGCAGCCCCTCCTCAGCGACCCAGGCATCCGCCAGATGCTCAACGGCCAGTGGCTCATCCAAGCGTCCGGCCCCTTGCACCAAAGCCCACAATGCGTCGAAGTTCAGCAGACCGATTTCGGTGCCCACCGACATGCGTTCGTGCATGAGCGTCGTCAGCGCCACCTTCCAACCAGCGCCCACCTCGCCCAGCCGTTGGTGGTCCGGCACTTGTAGGTCAGTAAAAAACACTTCGCTGAACTCGCTGCCACCATCCATCTGCCGGATGGGACGCACCTCGATGCCAGGGCTTTTCATGTCGACGAAGAACATTGTCAGACCTGCATGCTTCGGAACTGTGGGGTCAGTTCGAGCGAGCAGAAGACCAAAGTCAGAAAATTGCGCGCCGGTTGTCCAGACCTTTTGGCCATTGACCACCCATTGATCGCCCTCTGGCTTGGCTCGAGTCAGCACGCCAGCGACGTCCGAGCCTGCCGCCGGCTCACTGAACATCTGGCACCAGATTTCCTCGCCGTACAGACCGGGCCTTATCCGGCGCGCCTTGTGCTCTTCGCTACCGTAGGCCATCAGAGTGGGAAGACACATGCCCAGACCAATTTCGAAGATTCCGAAGCTACCGCGGAAATGTCGCTCTTCCTCTTGCACGATGAGCTGCTGCACCAAGCTGCCGCCCGCCCCACCTACCTCACGCGGCCAGGTGACAGCCGCGTAGCCTGCTGCGGCCTTGCAGGCCTGCCAGGCTCGGGCCGCAGCCAGGCGCTCCGCCGGCGGCAGGCCATCGCCGACGAAATCGCGCGCGTGCCGTTTGGGCTCAGCGTGTGCCTTGAGCCAGGCGCGCACCTCGACGCGAAAGGCGGCTTCTGCAGGTGAGTCGTCAAAGTCCATCGTGACTCCCGCGCGCCGTAGCCAGACCAGCGACGATGCGACGCTTCCAGACCGAAGGCTCTCCCAAAGCAAGCGAGGTGGAAAGCGCCCGCTTATAGAGCGGATGGCAGTCCGCCTCCCAGGTGTAACCAAAACCGCCATGCACCTGAACGTTCTCTTGTGCCGCGAACTCAAAAGCTGCGCTAGCGGCCACCCGTGCACCTGCCGCGGCCAAGGGCAGCGCCTGAGGGTTGTGTGCCAAGGCCCAGGCCGCGTGGTACGCATGCCCACGGGCGAGTTCATTTTTTACCCAGATGTCAGCGAGCTTGTGTTTGATGGCCTGGTAAGAGCCCACAAAGCGGCCGAACGTACGGCGCTGCAGCGCGTAGTCTCGGGCCATCTCGAGCGCCCGCTCTGCTCCGCCGAGTTGCTCGAAGGCCAGTAGCGCGGCGCCGCGGTTGCGCAGCGCGACCAGCAGGTCGCCGGCAGACTTCCCATCGCCAGGATCCAACTCCAGCGCGGCCACGCCATCGAGATTGATTGCGGCCAGCGGGAAGCCCGGGTCGAGCACGGGCAGCGCACTGCGTCGAACTCCTGGCCCGCTGAGTTCGACCAGAACCAGGCCGCCGGCGCAAGGCGCGACGACAAAATCCGCCGCAGCGCCGGCCATCACCCGCGGCAGCGAGCCCGAGACGCAGCCGCCGCGAAGCGTCAGGTCCGGCGCGTCGAACACGAGCGTGCCCATCGCCTCGCCGCGAGCCAACTCCGGCAACCAGCGCTCGCGCAACGCATCGTCGCCGGCATGCAGCAGCGCTTCAGTGGCCAGCACGGCGCTAGCCAGCAGCGGCACCGGTGCGCAGGCGCGGCCGATTTCTTCGGCGCAGGCGGCGAGTTCCAGGGCCGAAAGGCCGCTACCGCCCCAGCGCACTGGCACCGCGGCGCCAAGTACGCCCAGGTCAACCAGGGCGCGCCAAGTAATCTCGCTTGCACAAGCCTTGTCCAAGCAACGCTTGACCTCGTCCATCGCGCAAACTTTTTCCAACACTCGCCGCAGTTGAGTAGCGATGGCTTGGCATTCTTCAGAGAATTCGAAGTTCAAGCCGATTCCCCCAACAATTCGTCGATGAGGCTGGGAGCATGACGCTCCAGCCCAAAAATATCCACCAGCAACGCATCCAACGTATCCGCATCAGGTACGGCGCCTTCCCGCAAGAGCGCGCGAGCGGTTACCAACAATTTTTCGGAACTTACTCCCCCCGCACGCAGCCGCCCTTCGACTGCAGCCCTATCAAAGCTAGCACGCCGCAGTGTCCGCTCGGCGAAGAAAAGGCGGCGCAGGCGGCGCGATTGCGTCGATTCCAGCAGTCGCAAAAAAGCTTTGTGTTCTTGCACCAGTGCTTCGTCAAGCGGCATGCGCAGGCCCGACTCCATCACGTCCAGGCAGACCACGGGAGCTTCCAAATCGGGCGCCGCATTCATGAGCGTCTGGCGCCGGCGCTGAAACGCCATGGTCCCGGCGCATGCATCCCGGAGATGGGCCTGTCCGTCGCGCACGCGTCGCTTCGGCAGTCCTTGACTAGTCGCCAACGCTGCGGCCTCCAGCAAGTTCTCGCCATCCACAACTTGGTCAATGAGGCCGGCCTCGAAGGCACGGCCGACGCTCCACTCGGCTCCATCGATTACAAGTTGCAGCGTGGCCTCGATGCCCAGCAACCTTGGTAGATACTGGGTGCCACCGAAGGTCGGCAGCAAGCCCAACCCAACCTCGGGCATGGCGAAACGCGTGCCGGCTGCTGCGATACGGTGGTCGCAGGCGTATGCCACGACGACACCCCCACCAAATACTGTTCCGTGCAGCGCAGCGATCACCGGCTTGGTCGTTTCCTCACAAGCCGTCACGAACTCCATCAGCCCGGGTGATTGCAAGCCCTGGCCCAGTTCCGCCAAGTCGGCACCGGCGAAGAAGGTACGGCCGTCGCAGTGAACAACGATCGCCTGTACAGCCGGATCGGCATCGCCGCGCCGCACGCCTTCAACCAACCCTGAGCGAACCGCCCGTGAGAGTGCGTTGACCGGACCATTGCACCCCGTTAGCCACAAGGTGGCGCCGCGTCGCTCGTGTCGCAGCAGGTCGCGCTGGGTTGATAAATTTGGATTCACAAAGTACTGAACGCACGGCCGCTGTGAATCCGTCATCTCGACGCGCTCTTTTTGACCGACCGTTCAAGAGATGGCGGATAATCAATTAAACATTGCGGAGATAGGTATGGCTGGAGTGCGGGCGAAGGATCATGACGACAAGCGCCAATTGATACTTGATCGGTCAGCCGAACTCTTTGCGAGGCAGGGCTTTCACCGGACGTCAATTTCCGAGATTGCAAAAGCGTGCAACGCTTCATCCAAGGCTTGGATCTATCACTATTTTCCGAATAAAGAAGCTGTGCTGTTTACGCTCTTGCGGGAGTTCCTCGAACTGGCCACATCTCGGGTGATCGCGGCCATCGAACCCCAAAGCGATGCCAAAAAGCGTCTTCATGCGTTTGTTCTGGAGTGTCTGCATGTCTACGCCGAGTACCGCATCAATCATGCAATGCTGTTCTCCGAATTGACGCTGCTGCCTGCGGAACAGCGTGATGAGATCCGTGTGCTTGAACGAACATTCGCGCGGGTGTTGCGCGATTTGATCCAAGCCGTGAATCCTGCAATCGGTCAAGGTGGTCGACAGATTGCCGCTCTAACGATGATTTCTTTCGGAGCGATCAACTGGACTTACACCTGGTTCAACGACAAAGGTGACCTATCGCTGGACGAAGTGGCCGACCTCACGACCAAATTGCTACTGAACGGACTTGAGCAAATCTGACGTGTGACCTAGCCCGAAAAACGTATCACTTACGGAGGGTTTCGATCCAAGCACGGAGAGCGAAACTGACGAAAAAATACCAGCGCGACGAGAGCACCGATCAAATGGGAGAACAAAGTGCTAGCGTCTCTGGCCCGCATGGCAGCAGTCAAGTTCCAGATCCGGTGTTTGAGTAATCGGCGCGCAGTGCTGCCCGGCTTATCTGCTTTGTGGGCGTTGATCGTCCAGCAAGTCAGACCAATTGGCCTGTCCTTGTCCCCCGTTGCAGGGGAAAACATTGATTTACCCATGAAAAAGGCCTTCGAGTATCGCTACTTGAAGGCCTTTGTCTTAACTAATGGTCGGGACGGTGGGATTCGAACTCACGACCCCTTGGACCCCATCCAAGTGCGCTACCTGGCTGCGCTACGCCCCGACTGAGCTTTGCATTGTAAGCGAGTTTGCAGCCGGCTCGGCACTCAGGCCAGCAGGGTTTCGCGGATCGAGCGCAGTTCGTCACCGACTTGTTCGATCGACAGTCTGTCGTCGCCATCCAGGACTGCGATGACCGGCTCGCCCGCCTCGGCTTCAGCATCGGCTTCAGCGTCGAGCAGGCGGGCTTCCGCGAGTTCCTGCATGAACAGTTGCGCGCCATTGCTGCGCAGGCTGGTGCCGTCGGTCAGCTGATTGCGCGCGCCACTGATGGTGAAACCCTGGTCGTAAAGCAGGTCACGGATGCGGCGAATCAGCAGCACTTCATGGTGCTGGTAATAGCGCCGGTTGCCGCGCCGCTTCATCGGCCTGAGCTGGGTGAATTCCTGCTCCCAATAGCGCAGCACATAAGCTTTGACGCCGCAAAGCTCGCTCACCTCACCGATGGTGAAGTAGCGTTTTTCAGGGATGGCGGGAAGCAGCATGTCCATTCAGATCAGGGGCGCGCGGGGAGTGCAGACTCTACTCGATGTCGTCGGCGGAAAGTTCATCGCCTTGCACCAAACTTTTCAATTTCGGGCTGGCATGAAAGGTTACGACGTTGCGGGCCTTGATCGGGATCGATTCGCCGGTGCGGGGATTGCGACCCGGACGAGGAGCCTTGCGCCGGATGTTGAAGTTGCCAAAGCCCGACAGCTTGACATCGTCACCACTGACCAGCGTGCCGTGCACGATGACGAAAAAGGCGTCGACCATGTCCTTCGATTCGCGCTTGTTCAGCCCGAGCTTGTCGAACAGCATTTCAGCCAGTTCGGCCTTGGTCAGGGTCGGCGTTTCCAGGCTGGCCAGCATCAGCCGACCTGCATTGACTTCGGCACCATCATTGTTCATGGCTGAGCTCATTTATCCGCGCAAACGCGCACCCAATTGCTGGACCAAGGCTTGTACCACGGCCGCGACGGTTTGCTCGATGCGTTCGTCGGTCAGCGTTGCTTCATCGTCAAGCAGTTCGAGCCGCACCGCCATGCTGCGCTCACCCGGTTGCAGGTCGGTGCTGGCCTGGGTCGGCTTGAAGACGTCAAACAATCGGGCCGAGCGCACCAGCCCGTCGTGCGCTGCGGCAATCGTCTGCATCAGCGCCTCATGGGTGACATGGTCAGCGACGATGACGGCGATGTCGCGCAGCGCGGCCTGCTGGCGCGGCAAGGCCACGGCCGCTGGCATTGACTGCGCCAGCAAGGCCGGCAGGTCGAGTTCGAACAGCACCGGCGCAATGGGCAGTTCATAGGCCTGACGCCATTTCGGATGCAACTCGCCCACCATGCCGATGGCGCAGCCGTCGAGTTCGATGCGGGCACTGCGACCCGGATGCAGGGCAGGAAATTCGGCGGCGACAAAGCGCAGCTGGCGCGGTGCGAACAGCGCTTCCAGATCGCCCTTGACGTCGAAGAAATCGACGTTGCGGTCGCGCTGGCTCCATTGCTGCTGGTCGACAGGGCCGAAGGCCAGGCCGGCAGCACGCATCGGCTGGGCCACGCCGGCGATGCTGCTGTCGCTTTCCAGCATGGCAGCGTCACGCAAAAAGACCCGACCGATCTCGAACAAGCGCACCCTGGTCGCCTTGCGGCTGAGGTTGTAGCGCAGCACATGGATCAGGCTGCCGATCAGGCTCGAGCGCATCACCGCCAGCGGGGCTGCGATCGGGTTCAGCAACTCGATCGGCTGCGGGTTGCCGGCCAGTTCTTTTTCCCAGCGGGCTTCGACGAAGCTGAAGTTGATGGTCTCGAAGTAATCGCGTGCGGCAATCTGCTGGCGCAGTTCATGTACCGAACGGCGCGATTCCGACATCACCTTGCCAACCACCGGGGCCAGCGGCGGCGTTGCCGGCAGCGCGCGGTAACCGATGACGCGGATCACTTCTTCGATCAGGTCTTCCTCGATCTGGATGTCGAAGCGCGAGCTCGGCGGCGTCACGGTCAGAACACCGGGCGCCTGGGTGAATTCAAGGCCCAGCCGGGTGAAGACACCGGCGCAGTCTTCCTGCGATACCGGCATGCCGATGATCTTGCTGGCCCGCGCAATGCGCAAGGCGACCGGCCGGCGTTCCGGCAAACCGGTCACCTGGTCGTCGATCGGCCCGCAAGTCGTCTGGGCATCGCCGCAGATTTCGAGCACCAGCGCGCTGATGCGTTCGATATGCTCGACCGTCAAGGCGGGATCAACGCCGCGCTCGAAGCGATGCCCGGCATCGGTCGAAAAGTTGAAGCGGCGCGAACGCCCCATCACTGCCTTGGGCCACCAGAAAGCGGCTTCGACATAGATGTTGCGGGTGTCGTCGGAGACTGCGGAGGCATCGCCGCCCATGATGCCGGCCAGCGATTCGACACCCTGCGCATCAGCCACCACGCCGACTGTTGCGTCGAGCTGCACCGTGCTGCCGTTGAGCAGCTTCAGGCTCTCGCCCGGCTCGGCCCAGCGCACGATCAATTCGTCATGGATCTTGTCCAGATCGAAGATATGCGAGGGGCGACCGAACTCGAACATCACATAGTTGGAGATGTCGACCAGCGCCGAGACCGAACGCTGACCGCAGCGTGCCAGCGCGCTGACCATCCAGGCCGGAGTTTTGGCCTGGGTATTGACGCCGCGGATGATGCGGCCCGAAAAGCGCCCGCACAAATCAGCGGCCGCGATGCGCACCGGCAGCAGGTCCGCGTTTGTCACCGGCACCGGCGGGAATGCCGGCGTCAGCAGTGGCGCGCCGGTCAAGGCCGAGACCTCGCGCGCGATGCCGTAGACGCTCAAGCCATGGGCCAGATTGGGTGTGAGCTTGAGGGTGAAGAGCATGTCATCGAGCGCCAGATGCGCGCGGATGTCCTGGCCGATCGTCGCCTCAGCGCTGAGTTCGAGCAGGCCGCCATGCTCGTCGCTGAGCTTGAGTTCTTTGGCCGAACAGAGCATGCCGAAGCTGTCGACGCCGCGCAGCTTGCCGATCTTGATCTCGAACGGTTTGCCATCGTCACCCGCCGGCAATGCCGCACCGACCAGGGCCAAAGGCACTTTGATGCCGACACGCGCATTCGGCGCGCCGCAGACGATCTGCAGCAGCTCAGTGCCACCGGCGTTGACCTTGCAGACGCGCAAGCGGTCGGCATCGGGATGCTGGACGGCTTCAACGATTTCGGCCACGACGATGCCGTGGAATGGCGGTGCTGCGGGGCGCAGTTCTTCCACCTCAAGGCCCGACATGGTCAGCAGTTCGGCCAGCTCTTGCGTATTCAGCGGCGGGTTGCAGAAGGCCCGCAGCCAGGATTCAGGAAATTGCATTTTGTCTGCTCGTCAATGTTTGCGGGTGGCTTACTGGAACTGCGCCAGGAAGCGCAGGTCGCCATCAAAGAACTGGCGCAGATCGCTGACGCCGTAGCGCAGCATGGCCAGCCGGTCGATGCCCGAACCGAAGGCGAAACCGATATAGGTTTCGGGATCCAGCCCCATATTGCGGATCACCTGGGGATGCACCTGACCAGCGCCCGAGACTTCCAGCCAGCGGTCTTTCAGCGGGCCGGTGGCGAACATCATGTCGATTTCAGCGCTGGGCTCGGTGAACGGAAAGTAGCTCGGACGGAAGCGGATCTCCATCTCCGTGGTCTCGAAGAACTGCTGCAGAAAATTCACGTAAACCGACTTCAGATCCTTGAAGCTGATGTTGGTGCCGACCCACAGGCCTTCGACCTGGTGAAACATCGGCGAATGGGTCGCATCGCTATCGACGCGGTAGGTGCGACCGGGTGCGATCACGCGGATTTCAGGCATGGCCTGGCCGGCGGCGATCAAGCCCGCATGGCGCTTGACATGCTGAACCGCATAGCGGATCTGCATCGGGCTGGTGTGGGTGCGCAGCACATGGCCATTTTCGACATAGAAGGTGTCGTGCATCGAGCGCGCCGGATGGTCGGCGGGCGTGTTCAAGGCGGTGAAATTGAACCAGTCATTCTCGATTTCGGGGCCATCGGCCACGTCGAAACCCATCGAGCCAAAGATCGCCTCGATGCGTGCCATCGCACGGGTAATCGGGTGCAGTCCGCCGCTGCCGCGCTGGCGGCCGGGCAGGCTGACATCGAGCGCCTCGGCCTTCAATTGCAGCGCCAGTTCGGCATCGGCCAGGGCCTGGCGGCGGGCGGTCAAGGCGGCTTCGATACCGGCTTTGAGCACATTGATCTCGGCGCCACGCGTCTTCTTCTGCTCAACCGGCAAGGCAGCCATGCCTTTGAGCAACTCGGTCACCAGACCGGACTTGCCGAGGAATCTGGCCTTGGCGTTCTCGAGGTCGGCGGGCGTTGTGGCGGCGGCAAATTCGGCTTGGGCCGTCTGCAGCATTTGGTCTTGGTCGTTCATCACGGGGCCGGTTCTATCAAGCAAATTCATCAAGCAATAAAAAAAGGCCGAGCACTAGGTGCCGGCCTTTGAAGCGCTGACCCCGAACCGGTGAACCGGTCAGGGGTTTGCCGCGATTGCCGCAAGACTGCGGCAACAGGGCATCAAGCGAGAGCGGCCTGCGCCTTGGCGAAGATGCTGGCAAAACCAGCAGGATCACGAACGGCGAGATCAGCCAGGACCTTGCGGTCGATTTCGATCTCGGCCTTCTTCAGGCCAGCCACAAATTTGCTGTATGTCATTCCGAGGCCACGGGAAGCCGCATTGATACGGGCAATCCAGAGTGCGCGGAACACACGTTTCTTGGCGCGACGGTCACGGTAGGCGTATTGACCCGCCTTCATCACCGCCTGTTTGGCGATACGGAAGACGTTTTTACGACGACCACGATAGCCCTTGGCTAATGCCAGGACCTTCTTGTGACGGGCACGTGCGGTAACACCACGTTTAACGCGAGGCATAGTAGTTCTCCTTCAGAAGTCGGTCAGAGGCCAGCAAAAGGCAACATTTGAGCCATATGGCCCATGTTGGTCTCGTGCACGGTCGTAGTGCCACGCAAATGGCGCTTGGTCTTGGTCGACTTCTTAGTCAGGATGTGGCGCTTGAACGCCTGACCGCGCTTGACGGTACCACCCGGGCGAACGCGAAAGCGTTTCTTCGCGCCGCTCTTGGTCTTCATTTTGGGCATGATTGCTCCTTCTTGTGAACGCTCCCAGGGGCGTCTGCATGACTGATGCAGAACTTGGTGGCCTCTGGAGGCTAATAAGCCCGTCGACGACCAAATCGACGGGCTGAATTCAATTCCCGGTGTCAGCGCTTTTTCGGCGCCAGCACCATGATCATCTGCCGGCCTTCCAGCTTGGGCATGTTCTCAACAATCGCCACATCCGCCAACTCATCACGAATCCGCTCGAGCAAGCGCATGCCGATGTCCTGGTGGGTGATTTCACGACCGCGGTAACGCAAAGTCACCTTGCCTTTGTCACCATCGTCAGCGATGAAGCGCCGCAGATTGCGCATCTTGATGATGTAGTCGCCTTCATCCGTACCCGGACGGAATTTGACTTCCTTGATCTCGATGACCTTCTGCTTTGACTTCGCCTCAGCAGCGCGCTTTTGTTCGATGTACTTGAACTTGCCGTAGTCCATCAACCGGCACACAGGCGGCACGGCAGTGGCGGAAATTTCAACGACGTCGACATCCAGTTCGCCTGCCATTCGCAGTGCTTCTTGAATGCTCACAATTCCTAGCGGCTCGTTTTCCTGGCCATTCAGACGGACTTCGGGAGCCAAGATTTCACGGTTCAGCCTGTGCTTGCGCTCAGGAATGGCTCGACGGTCAGCAAATGTAGCGATGGTGCATACCTTTCAAAGAGCCTCAAGGCAAGAGGCCCATACAAAACAAAACGCGCCCTGAATGCAAGATCAGGTTTTGTGGGTAATGTCGGCGGAAATCTTCTCCAGGAAGTCTTCCAAAGCCATCACACCCAGATCCTGCTTGCCTCGGGCGCGCACCGCAACGGTTCCATTTGCCTTTTCCTTGTCGCCTACGACGAGGATATACGGAACCTTCTGCAAAGAATGCTCGCGGATTTTATACGTTATTTTCTCGTTTCGCAAATCAGCCTGAACCCTAAGCCCTTGTTTTTGCAGAGATTTCACTATTTCAGCAACGTAATCCGCCTGCGCATCGGTGATATTGGCAATCACCACCTGGGTTGGCGCCAGCCAGACCGGCAGCGCACCGGCATGCTGTTCGATCAAAATTCCGATGAAACGTTCGAGGCTGCCGACGATCGCGCGGTGCAGCATCACCGGATGCGCGCGGGCGCTCGCATCCGTGACGTACTCGCCGCCCAACCGTTCTGCGGTGTTGAAATCGACCTGCATCGTGCCGCATTGCCATTGGCGGCCGAGTGCGTCTTTCAGCGTGTATTCAATCTTCGGGCCGTAGAAGGCGCCGTCACCCGGCGACACGATGAACTCGCAACCCGATCGGCGCAAGGACTCCATCACGGCGAATTCAGCCTTGTCCCACAGGTCGTCGGAGCCGACGCGCTTGTCCGGCCGGGTTGCCACCTTGTAGATGATGTCGGTGAAGCCGAAATCGGCGTAGACCTTGCGCAGCAACTCGGTATAGGCGATGCACTCGTCGAGGATTTGATCCTCGGTGCAGAAGATATGGCCGTCGTCCTGGGTGAAGCCGCGCACCCGCATGATGCCGTGCAGCGAACCGCTGGGCTCATTGCGATGGCATTGGCCGAATTCACCGTAACGCAGCGGCAGGTCGCGGTAACTCTTGATGCCTTGCTTGAAGATCAGCACATGGCCGGGACAGTTCATCGGCTTGAGCGCGTACTCGCGCTTTTCCGATTCGGTCGTGAACATGTTGTCGCGGTAATTGTCCCAATGACCGGTCTTCTCCCACAAATGCTTGTCGAGAATCTGCGGCCCTTTGACTTCCTGGTAGCCGTTGTTGCGGTAGACCGCCCGCATGTATTGCTCGACTTCCTGCCAGACCGTCCAGCCCTTGGGATGCCAGAACACCAGGCCAGGTGCCGATTCTTCCATATGGAATAGATCCAGCTCGCGGCCGAGTTTGCGGTGGTCGCGTTTTTCGGCTTCTTCGAGCATCAGCAGGTATTTCTGCAGATCGTCCTTGGTCGCCCAGGCGGTGCCGTAGATGCGCTGCAACTGCTCGTTGCGATGGTCGCCACGCCAGTAGGCGCCGGCCACCTTCATCAGCTTGAAATGCTTGAGCTTGCCGGTCGACGGCACATGGGGGCCGCGGCAGAGGTCGGTGAAAGCCCCTTCGGCATAGAGCGAGACCGCCTGATCGGCCGGGATGCTCTCGATGATTTCGGCCTTGTAGGCTTCGCCCAGCGCCTTGAAATAGCTCACCGCTTCGTCGCGCGGCAGCACTTGGCGGGTGACGGGCTCGTCCTTCCTGGCCAGCTCGCCCATCTTCGATTCGATCGCGGCCAGATCCTCAGGCGTGAACGGACGCTTGTAGGCGAAGTCGTAGAAGAAGCCATGCTCGATCACCGGTCCGATCGTCACCTGCGCCTCGGGAAATAGCGACTTGACCGCATAGGCCAGCAAATGGGCGGTCGAATGGCGGATCACTTCGAGGCCATCGGCATCGCGGTCAGTGATGATGGCCAGCTGGGTATCGGCCTCGATCAAGAAGCTGGTGTCGACCAGGCGGGCTTCGTCGCCGCTACCGACACGGCCGGCCAGCGCGGCTTTCGCCAACCCTGCGCCGATCGATGCAGCCACTTCGCCAACGGTAACGGCCTGCGGAAATTCACGCTTGGAGCCGTCTGGCAATTGAATCGAAATCATGAATTGCTCCGGAAAACTGATCTATCTGTCTGGGCAGGAAAAAACAAAAGCGCGGACTGCTGCCGCGCTCGAAGAGCCTGCGAAGAAACTTGTTGCTTCGAATTGTAGTCAAGCCTTCACAGCGGCAATGCCGCGACTGAATCCTGGCTGCAGGCTTGGGCAAACTCGTCCCGCAGGCGCTGGCTCTCGGCGATCGCGCGCAGCCAGGCCTTGGCACGCGCCGGCACATCATCGCCGTAATGCTGGAAATCCTGGCGATCCGGCAGCTTGTTGCGGGGCAGACTGCGCACCCATTCGGGGTGCGGCGCGAGCAGCACCAGGTTGTCGAGAAAGGCGCTCGACCGATGGCGGTGCTTGAGCGCTTTATCGAGCCAGCCGGGGATGACTTGTCGCTGGAAATGCGGATACAACACCAAGCCCTCCCCGGCCATCGAGGCGTAATCGAGATGCAAGTGGTAGTCGGTGATACCGCCGTCCCAGTAAGCGCCGCGCGGCGCGCCGGGGATGTCGTGCACGGCCTTCAGCCAGAAAGGGATCGAACAACTGGCCAGCAGCGCCGCCTGGAAATTGCCGGCATCAAGCGTGACCTGGCGGCTGCGGAAATCATTCAACGGCACCGGCATGGCCACACCCGGGGCAGAAAAAACCACCCGCTCGATCCAGTCGCCGAGCGCGCGGCGCGACAGCAGATTGGCCGCGAAGGCGCCGGCATAGCCCAGCGGTGTGCGCAAGCGCCCTTCCCGGCCCAGGATATGGCGGCCGCGCGAAGTGAAGATATGCAGGCGAAAACGCGGATGGCTGAGCAGATGGGCCTCGCGTCCGCCAAAGCATTGATCCAGCTTGGCGGCAAAGTCGCGGCTGACCAGTTCCGCAGTCGGGCTTTTGCCGGGCAGGCTGTCGTAACGCTGATTCACATACTCATGAGTCAGCCGGGCAAACTCGGCCTCGGTCTGCTGCGCATTGCGCGCCAGGCAGGCCGTCGCCATACGCCAGGCGCCGATCGAAGCGCCCAGCAGATGCACCTGATGACTGCTGCTTGCCAGCCAGTCACCGAAGATGAACTGATCGAGCGGGCCGAGGATCAGCCCTTTCGGCCCCCCGGCAGCGGCCGGGATCAGCTGGATGTCCTCAGGCCGCAGGCCGCGCTCGGCCAGGCGAGCCAGGGCACGCGGGCCGGCGAAGATCTGCAAGGCCGGCTGGGTCATCGACTCACAATTTCATTTCCAGATTCGCTCCGAAACCGGTTCTGCCGATGCGATTCGACTGGCTGCCGTAACCGCTGCTGAGCAAGGTTTGAGTCTGCGAAGTCAGCGGCGCCAAATTGTTGGCTGACAAGCGCAGCGACAACTGACGGCTGAACATCCATTGGGCAAAAACGTCGATCGCCCGGCTGCGCGAACGCTCCAGCGTCTGCGACATCGTCTGCTGGGTCTGATAGCCCGGCGTGATCGCCAGGCTGGCGCCGGTGGTCAGCGGCAAGCCGGCGAAACGGTAGTCGAAACCGAGGTTGCCCGACCAGGGCTGCTGCCCGTCGAGGCGATTGTTCGGGCCCGGCAATGCAGCCACTTGCGAGCGATAAATGCTCAGCGCGGCGCGCAGGTTCAGCGCCTGCTTCGGCGCGAACAGCGTTGGCAGCAACTCGCTGGCGCGGCCCTTGATTTCAAGCTCGAGCCCGCTGGTCTGGGCGGTCGAGAAATTGCTCGGCTGCGAAACCCAGCGCGGCACGCTCGACCAGGCCACCGGCTCGAGCAAGGTGACATTGCGGACCAGGTCCTTGACCTGCCGGTGGAATACGCCAACGCTGATCAGCCCACCGCCGGTCAGGTATTTTTCGAAGGAAATGTCGAGTCCGGTGGCCAGTTCGGGCTTCAAACCCGGATTGCCGACGCGGTCAGGCGAGAGCTCGGTATTGCTGCCGGCAGTGTCAGGAAACAGGCTGCTCAGCGAAGGTCGCGCCAGCAGGGATGCCAGATCGGGCGCCTTGTAGCTGCGCGTCAGGCT
This sequence comes from Roseateles sp., assembly GCA_044357665.1. Classification (GTDB taxonomy): domain Bacteria; phylum Pseudomonadota; class Gammaproteobacteria; order Burkholderiales; family Burkholderiaceae_C; genus Paucibacter_A. Next base: position 14,357 of record JBIKPD010000060.1, read on the forward strand.
GGCACGAATCAGGTCACGGCCTTTCGGGTTGAGCTTGTAATTGAGATGCCATAGCGGCGTAACCACGGTACTGAGGTTGCTGACCGGCAATGCAGCACCGCTGCTCTCGGTCGCAATGCGTTCGGCGCGCAGACCCAGATAAGTCGACCATTGATTCGAGATCTCCCATTCGTCCTGCACAAACAGCGCCTGGCGCTGGATGCTGGCAGCAAACTGGCCGTCAAAGGCGGGCAGTTGCAATATGCCGAGGATGTTGACCTGGCGCGTTTCCTCGCGCTTGCGCGCTTCGAGCTCCCAGCCCAGGGTCAGGCTATGGTCCTCCCCCAGCGCCTGGGCATATTTACCCGACTGCGTCACGCTGCGGTCACGGTTGTCGGAATCGGTCTGTTGCTGAGCCAGATTGCCGCGATAAGTCTGGCCCTGCAAGTTGCCTTGGGCCTGCTGCAGGCCGGCCTTCAATTCGACCCGCTGGGTGTCGCTGAAGCGGTTCACCCATTGCAGATTGCCGCGCAGCATTTGCCAACGCCCATGGGTCTCACCGTCGTCTTCGAGGCTGGGCTGACCGGCCAGCACCTGGTTCTGGTAATGGACACGGTTGTTCCAGTAACCGCGTTGCATGAACGTCTGCAAGGCCAGTGTTTCGGTATCGCTGATCTTCCAGTTCAGCCGCGGGCTGGCGTTGATGCCATGACCCCAGACCGGCTGTTCGGCCTGCTGGATCGAGCTCGAAGCCTTGCCGTCAAAGCCCGGCATATTGCGCTGGTTGGTGAACTGGTTGAGGCTGCGCCACTCGAAAGCCGAGAAAGGCAGCGACATTGACAGCGCACCGATGCGCTCGCCAAAAGTGAAGGTCGTCGAAGGCACCGGGCGCTGCGCGCTGTAGTTCACCCCGAGACGCAGATCGCGCTGCGAAACCCGCGGCGCTTCTTTCAGGATGATGTTGATCGCCCCCGCCACCGCCTGTGCGCTCTGGTCTGCAGTCGGGCCCTTGGTGACTTCGATGCGTTCGACTTGCGCCGGATCGAGTTGGTCGAGAGCGAAGCCCGGCGGCGCCGGATCGCCATTCAGCAGGATCAGCGTGTAGCCGGCGCCAAGTCCGCGCATCCGCGGCGCACCATCCTGAACGCTGACACCGGGCAGGCGCTTGAGCACATCAGCCACATTGGTGTCGCCGAACTTGTCGAGCTCCTCGCGCCCATAGAGCTGCTTGGCCACCGGCGA
>JBIKPD010000332.1:0-4582 GCA_044357665.1 Roseateles sp.
CGGTGGCCGAATTGACGGCGATGCACTCGATTTGCGGCTCGGCCAGAAATTCGGCAAAAGCCAGCTCGAAGCGCTTTGCTTTCGGGCCGGTGGTGATCCAGCCCGAACGCAAGGTGTCGACCACTTCGTTGATCTCGTCCTCGCCGATTTCGGGCAGGGCGAAGGGCAAAAAGGGCAAGTCGGCTGGATGGCTGGAGTTGGTCGTCATATCAAGGTCAAAAAATGCTTTGGCTTGGCGCCACTGACGGCCTGCAGCGAGATGCCCTGATCAAGACTGACCAGACGGGCATCCTGCTCGACGGCCAGCGCGAGCAAATAAGTATCGGTGACTTGGCGCGAGCTGAGCATGCGGTCCCATTGCAGGCGTCCCGGGTCGAGCAGGCTGAGTGAATCGGGCCAGAACTGATGGCTGGGATGGGCGACAGCCTGCGCCAGACGCTGAGCGACCATGGCCAGCGGGTGCGGGTTTGGGTAGGCCGGCAGCGACAGAATGCGCAGGCAACCGTTTTGCGTCAACGGGCAGGAGGCCCAGCCACCGGACTGCGACTTGCGCAACCATTCAGTAACCAGGCCGTGATGCAGATGGCCGCCATCGAGCAGGGCGACCAGGATGTTCACGTCGAGCAAAGAACGCATCAAATGCCCTCGGCCTCGCGCAGCGCATTGACCTGCTCAAGACTGGTCACCACGCCCGGCTTGGCAACGAAGGGCTCGAAGCCGCAGGTCATCGCTGGCTCTGCTGTGCTGACGCTGACAGCGCGGCTGCCATCGGCCGAGTCGAGCCCGGTCAATGCACGGCGCAACAAGCGCGACACGATGACCCCGGCGCTTGCACCTTCGCGCCGCGCCAATTCCTTGGCCGCCATCAACAGGTCGTCATCAATATCGATTGTGGTTCGCATCGGGACTCCGGCCGCATCAACGCATCTGATGCGTTGATGCGGATTCTATCTCGCCAGGCCCTGGCTTCTTCACCACAGCCAGCAGATGGGTGCGCAGCCAGGGAATGCTGTTGAACAAGGTGTAGGCCCCCGGATGCAGCCTGCACACTGCGCGTGCCAGGGGCGGCGCCAGCGTCACGCGTTGCGAGCGCACAAGCCCGGCGGGAAACAGTTGGCGCAAGCGCCACAGCGGCACACCGCGCACATCAGGGTTGCGCGGGTTGTCAACGGTGAAGTCATACCAAAGCACGCAGCCGCCAGGCTTGAGCCAGCGCCACATCGCGTCGGCCAGACCTTGCTGCACCGGATCGCTCAGGATGGAAGAGAACACGGTGGACTGGAACACGAAGTCCTGGCTGCCCGGATCGATGGCAGCCAGCGTGGCGTCGCCGGCCAGCAGCTTGCACCCGGGAGGCAGCAACTGCCGGGCTGTCTCGAAACGCTCGACCAACAACTCCAAGCCGCAGAGTTTGTCGGGCAAAAAGCCGATGCGCAGCATCTCCAGCAAATTGCCACCCGCGCCACAACCGACCTCGGTGAGACGCCAATCCTGCGGCTTGCCGGGCTGTCGGGCCAGGATCTTCAGCAGCTCGCGCTGACGTTCCTGCAGCATTTGCCAGACTTCAGGCCGCAATAGGCTGTAGCGATCACCGATATTGCGCCTCGAGTAGCGCGCAGCGATTGCCGCCAGTTCCTGCTGTTCTTCCTGACTCATCGCTGCAAGGCCTCCAGGAAACGCGCCGCCAGCACCGGGTAGCTGTGATGGGCCAGCACAAAAGCACGGCCGCGCCTGCCCATTGCAGCGCGCTCGGCGGCGGGCAAGGCCGCCAATTGGCGATAGCCCGCAGCGATGGCCTGGGCATCTTCGGGCAGCACGGTCAGGCCGGCCTGCGCTTCGGCCACCGGGTCGTTGCCGGCTTCGACCGAATGCAGCACCGCAACCTGCGCCATCATGTAGTCCATCAGCTTGTTCGGCGCGATGCCGAAGCGGTAGATCGGCGTGCGCTGCCAGCCGATATAGGCGACGTCAAAGCATGCCAACAAGGCCGGAATCTGCAGCTTGGGGATCGGCGCAAACAGCGTCACATTGCTGATCGCTTCGGCGCGCAGCCGCTCGGCCAGCCTTGCTTTTTCATGACCGCCGCCGACCAGCACGATCGCCACCGGTTCATCCTTGAGCAACTTGGCCGCGTCGAGCAAAAAGTCGAGCGCATTGGGCAGGCCATGCGAGCCCGCATAGCCGAGCACCATCCGCCCGGCGGCTCGCTGCGCGGCGAGAAAGTCCGCCAGATCGGTGTTCAGCGACTCGCCTTCACCCTGCCATTCATCGAGCGCAATGCCGTTGGGCACGATCGCGAGCTTGCGCAGATCCAGGCCATGCGCCTGCATATGCTGGTGCACCTTGGGCAGCATCGAGATGACGAGGTCGGCATCACGGTAGCCATCGTTTTCGGCTTTCTGGCACAGCAGCGCAAACGGATGCCGCGGCGACATGCCCGAGAGCTCGATCGGCGACAAGGGCCAGAGGTCATGGACCTCGTACACCAGCTTGGCTCGGCACAGCCTGGCGATGCGCCGCGCGACCCAGAGGTCCATCGGATAGGTGCTCGAAGCGATCACCACATCGGGTTGGATCTCGCGCGCGATCCGCGCTGCATCTCGCCAGAGCTGGCGGCAAAAGGACCAGATATTCAAGACCCGCCCGAGGCCATTGCCGGCATAGGCGGGGGTTGGGTACCAGCGGTAGGCAATGCCTTCGATCAGCTCGTCACCGGCTGCCGGCTGGCGGCTGCGCACATGCGAGACGGTGGAGGCCAGGATCTGCACGCTGTGGCCGGCCCGCACCCATTCGCGTGCCAGGTAAAACGGCCGGTATTCCATGCCATATTGCGGCGCGCCGGCGTAATGGTTGATCAGCAGCAGCTTCAATCGAGTTCTTTCAAGCGGGCCAGAAAACGCTTGACCGCCGGTGCAAACAAACCATGGGCGGCGACCCAGTCGCGATTCGCCGCAGCCGCAGCCTTGACGTCAAAGGCTTCGAGCCTTGCCGGCAATTGATGGATGTCGCCCGGCTCGACGATCAGGCCGCGGCCCGGCTCGCTCAGCAACTCATGGTTGGCCGGCAGGTCCGACAGCAAGGGCACACAGCCATGGGCCATCGCTTCGAGCACTGACACCGCGACCGAATCACTGGCCGGCAAGCTCAGGTACCAGCAGGCCAGCTGATATTGCTCAGCCTGACGATCTGCGTCGAGCCGGCCGACGAAGCTGACGCGCCCGGCCAAGCCCAGCACCCGCACCTGATCCTGCAGCGCCGCAAGCAGCGAGCCCTCGTTGGCCACAATCAGTTGCGCTTGCGGCTGCTTTGCAGCGACCGCGGCAAAAGCCTCGATCACCCGCTCAGGCCTATAGATCGGCTCCAGGCCCCGGTTGGCGAAAAAACGCCAGGGCTGTTTGATGCCGATTTGCTCCGGCAGCGCTTCGAGGCCGAGCGGAAAAGTCAGCACTTCGGCCGCGCCAAGCAGCTGCATGCGAGCCGTCATATGCCGTGAATCCGAAGTGCAGATCGTGCAGGAACGCAGCACCCAGCGGGTCAACTGGAGATAGAACCCGTTGCGATCGGGCGTCACCAGGATGTCGCTGCCCCAGGCCGAACCGATGATGCGCGCACGCAAACGCCACAGCCGTTTGGCGGCCCAGGCCAGGCTGCCATGCGAAGTCAGGTAATGGGCATGCAGCCAATCGGCATCGACCTTGGCCAGCCAGGCCCCCAGCGCCGGCAGATGCTTCAGCATGGCCAGGTTGCCGCCGCCATGGTCGGGCTGGCTGTTCATGGCAAAGCGCCGCGAAGCCGGCAGCAGCGCGTCGAAGCCGGGCAGAAAACCGCGCGAAGACGCGGCCCACAACTCGACTTCAGGCGCCAGCGCGCGCGCCCATTTCAGCAGATGCGGGCTCTGCCCGTCGCCGATCAGCACCAGTTTCAAAGCGGCTCCAAGCCGTTCGCCGGGCCGTTCCCAAGACCGGCTGGGTCGTCCGCTCGGCGGGAAGCCAGCGGGGGGCCAGGGTCTGTTCCCACCCAGGCCTGGTAATGGGCGGCAAGCTCCGGGTGCAGGGCCAGCAACTCGGCGTCGCGGGCGCGGGTATCGCCGATCTGGCGCGCCGGTGCGCCGGCCATGATGGCGAAATCGGGCACCTGGCCGCGGATCTGTGCATAGGCGCAGATGACGGCACCGCGGCCGATCACCGCGCCGGCCTCGATCAAGCTGTGCGGGCCGATGAAGCTGTAAGCGCCGATATGGATGCTGCCGCTGCGATAGCCCGGCAGCGGTTGCGGCCGCGTGACATAGCTGCGGCCGAGCAGCCGGATCGAGCGGTGCGAGCTGTGCGTGACGATGCTGACGAAGTTGCTGATCTGCACGCCTTCGTCGATCGTCAGCCCGGCCGTTGCGTCGAGAAAATTGAATTGCCCGATAAAGACATGATCGCCCAGCACCAGACCCTGCTCGCCCTCGATACAACTGCTCGGGGCGATTCTGCTGTGCGCCAGCAGGCCGCCGCCGGCGGCAAATTCGCCAAAGCGGATGCGAAAAAAAAGCGCCCGCCAGAGCCGGCGGCGCCAACGGTTAAACAGCGCTTTGATG
>JBIKPD010000333.1:0-4567 GCA_044357665.1 Roseateles sp.
CTGCTGCTGCAGATCTTTTCTGAAACGATGCTCGGCCCGGTGTTTTTCGAATTCATCCAGCGCAAGGCCGACGAAGGCTTCGGTGAGGGCAATTTCAAAGCCCTGTTCGAGTCACTCGAACGCGACCAGATCCGTCGGGGTGTGCTGGACGTCAATAGCTGACTGCACTCCCAACACCCCGCTCCACCAAAGGCGTGGTCGTGGTGGTCGAGTTTGCCGGGATTCTTGTCCTTGCCATCTTGGCCGGTGCAGATTTTTTCGTGCCGCTTAAGGTGCCTTGGCCACCCAGCGACGGGTCACCGCTTGTTTGGCCGCGTCGAGTTCGCGCTGCCGCAGATCACCGTTGAGCTCCTCGATCTCCTGAATGCCAATGCGCATCTGCTGGTGCATCACCTCCCGCATGCGGAGTACCTCGGTCTCGGGAATCCGGCGATGGTTGGCGCCCGTGCGCATGACGCCCTTGAGCGTGCCGTCGTCGGCAAGGCCAATGACATAGGGCCGGGAGACGTTCAGGATTTTTGCCGCCTGCTGCGTCGTCAGGTACTTCGGTCCGGCCTCGGGAAATTCGGCGCCGGTCGCTGGACGCACACGCAGGATCACTGCCGAGCTGTCCATCGGATCGAGCGATGACTCGACCACAAACTTCCGGTCGATGTTCTCGCCCTTTGGTCGGAACCGCAACGTCCTTACCTGCATCCAGCCTTGCTTGTAAAGGCCTTCGTTCAGCTTGCGGCTGTACGACTGCAAGGTCGCCAGCTTTGCCGGGTCGATGCCTTCGGGGGGCATGGTTGGGCCAAGCTGGGCAAACGCTTTCGGCGCTGTGGACTTGGCAGGCGGTGATTTGGGCCGGCTTCGCGAAATGGCCGGTGCCGTTTGGAGTGGGGTGGTGGCTCGAGCGCTACTGAGCATGGCGAGCACAGTGCTTTCCAATGTTCCACCGGCAGTCGGGCCGCCAAGCCTGGGCGCGACCTCACCCATCTGTCTGGGCTTGCGGGTGGATGCTTTGAAGGCTGTCTTGTCGGTGGCCATGGCAATAGCGTAGCATCGTCACCGTGAATTCGCAAATTTCGAAGCGGCTGCCCGGGCCTGGGCCGACTAGGATGATCGGTTGTTGTGAATAATTTGCTGGCCAGCGTCGTCAGCTTGACATCCATCAGCAGCCAATGCGAGACCCACAACAGCCGGATCGTCTTCAACCTGCTGGCGAACAAGATTTCGCAACGGCGACTCCTCGCACAAGCACGACCCGTGACGGCCCCTTTGGCTCCCTACGGCTGCCGATCCCTGCTGAGGGGTAGTTGAACGTTCCACGCCTTGCGCAAATGCGCGGCGGTGGACTTGGCGCCATGCAAGGTCAAAGCGCCCAACAGGTCGCTCTTGGTGTAGGGCGGTTTGGCCAAGTCGGAAACGGTTTTATCTAAAGCCGCGGTGAGCCTAACCGGGGCTGCTTGCACCAGCAGATCGAGAAAGGCGCCGGGCCTGATGACTTCGATGCCCAACTGTCCCATGTCTGCAACCGCCAGGTGTTTGACGTTGCTAGAAACCAGAAAGACTTTAGCGGAAGTGACGCCCTCGGAAACCAGGAGATGGCGCATCAATATCGCCGCTTGGGCGACGTGGATGTCGCCCTTGTTCACCGCAGACGGAACTTGTAGGGCAATGTGCGGGGCGCCGTAACCGGCTAGTCTGTATTCGTCACCCACGGCATTCCGGTAGGCGTTCAATCTGTCTTCGGCCTTGCGCTCGTCATCTGGGTGCGGGGGGGCTGCCTTGTAAGCGCTCAGTTCGTCGCCTATGAGCTTTTTGACCACCTTTGCCCAATTTCGCAAAAACTCCTTTTCGATGTCGACCGTCCAGCGGGGTAGATACAGGCTGCGAAGATCGAACAAGACATCAGAGAGCCTGGGCGGCAAAAGAGCGTTCGCGTCCAAGATTGCGTAGGTGGACCCTCCGGGAGACAGCGGGTGGTCAGTCACGGCCCGACGCGCCGGCTTTGATGTACGCCCCTTCCGCGATAGCGTACATACCCGCATCTCTTGCAACTCCCTTGTAGTCAGCCGAGCCAGGCTGTACGGCTTTTTCACGCTTGCTCAACCACGCTCGAACGGAAGACTCTGGCACTCGCCGGTGGCCCTTGGGCGTCGTCGAACTGCCTTCGAGCTCTCCCGCATCAATGAGCATCGCGACATGCGGGCGGCTCTTCTTCATCATCTGAGCAGCCTGCTCCGTGGACAGCAGGCGGTCCTGCGGCTCGGACATGTTCCCGTACGCGAGACGCTCGTTGACCTCCAAGATGTGCATCTGGATTTGTCTTCTGGCGGCACGCCCGCGGTCATCGCGAGCGTCGAGCACGTCGTGCAGGGCCTTGGTCAACGCAAGCTTGTCCACCGCCTCGCCCGCGGGGATATTTTCGGCGAGCAGTTCCGCCACTTGGCCGAGCATATCCACCCTGCTTGACGGCGAACTCTGGCGCGTCTTTTTTTCAAGTGTGGGCTGCATCTTTCGGCCTGGTTTTCGTTTAGTGTTTCGAGTTTACTATTAATTCGAAAAATTATGCCCCCTACACGGAGATCTGACAGAGCCCAAAGCCTGACCGACTCTGTCTGCAGGATGCTATCGCTATGTCAGGAAGTGGGATTTTTCTGAAGGCGATTGATCGATGCCTAGTCCTGTGCTTTATGTCCCGTGCCGCGCAGGAAATGCAGGTACGCGCCGATGCAGCACAGCAAATAGGCTGCGAAGGCCAGCTGGAATGACGGGGTCTGACCGAAGCCGAGCATCAGCAACCCGTCGATCAGCAAACCGATGCCCCACTGGATGACGAAGATGCCCAGGAAGATCACCAGGTTGTAGGCAGACAGGGCTCTCCCAGCCGCCTCGGGACCGAAGGCCAAGCCGATCGCCGGTTGCGATGGGGTGACAAAGCTGCAGGCGACGCAGTACAGCGCCAGCAAGGGACCGGCTCCTTCGGGCCAGAACGCGGGCGAGGCGATCACCAGCACCAGCAGCACAAAACTCAATGGCAAGCCGGTTTCAATCAGACGGTCAGCGTGCAGCCCGCGTCGGGTGAGCCATGAACTCGCCATCCCCCAGGCCCAAAAGCTTGCCAGCATGACGATGTTGATCCAGAAGAGCCCGGTGGCCGCCTGCAGCGGCGAATAAGCCGCCACCTTGATCATCCATGGCGCCGCCCAAAGGGTCTGCACTGCCATCAAACCGCCATAGCAAAAGAAACCCACGGGCGCCATCCGGCGGAAATAGGGGTGACGCCAGACCTCCGCATAGCCGGCCTTGGGCGCAGCCGGATGCAGGCCCTGGTCAGGCTGTGCCCAGGCCGGAACCAGCCAGGCGATCAAGGCCATGGCCAATAGCAGCAGCAGGGCCATGCCCCAGAACAGCGGCCGCCATCCGAACAGCGGAGTCAGCCATTGCACCGGCAGGGTGGAGGCGACCATACCCATGGAGCCGGACATCAGCATCCACGAGTTCAAGCGCATCTGGGTGGCTGGGGCAAACCAGCGCCGGTAGCCGGTCAGCGGTGCCATCAAGCAGGCGCTCACGCCAACCCCGCAAAGGACGCGCGCGGCAAACAGGCCGGCAAAGCTGGTTGCCAATGAAAATGCCAGGCAAGCCATCACGGCCACGGCAAGAAAACAAAGGATCACGCGCTTGGGGCCATGGCGGTCGAGCCAGTTGCCCAGGGGCAGTTGTGTGAGCGAGAAGCCGAGAAAATAGCCGCCTGCCAGCAGCCCCAGATCGCGAGCCTGCAGCGCAAACTCCTGCGTCAGGACGGGCGACAGCGTCGCTGTCACCGCGCGGATCAGCGACGACAAAAAATAGGCAAATGCGAAGGCGATGAAGACGAAGATGGCTTTGCGCGCGGAAAGAGCAGTCATCGAAAATTGAGCCGGTTAAGAGGGATTGTCAGCCAGCGCCTAGCCGGCGATTTCATTGCCGTCAAGGGCAAAAAATCCAGAATGCAGATGGCGGTATTCGCAAAGCCTATCGGTCGATTATCCCGGCTGCGGCAAGGTGGCTACAAAGACCGGTCGGCCGGGTCAGGCAGCGTGGCCGTTTCCTGCTCATGCGCTGAGACGCTGATCCTCCACAAGGCCAGACCGCCCTCGGGCTGTTCTGCTTGGGGGCAGCGGCGATGTCCTGTCGAGATTGCGCTGAAGCGAGGGTGGAGGGGTGACGATGCAGCAACTGGCCGGAGTCGATGCGGCATTTCTCCATCTTGAGACGCCGCAGATGCCGATGCATGTCGGCGCGCTGCATTTGTTCGAATTGCCGGCTGACTACGCGGGCAATTATCTGGACGATCTGCGCGCCCATATAGCCGGCCGTCTGGCTTTGCTGCCGCCGCTGCGGCGTCGGCTGGAGAACATGCCCTTGAACCTGGCCAACCCGGTCTGGGTCGACGCCAAGCCTGATCTTGCGAAACACATCGTCGGCATTTCGCTGCCGGCCGGCAGCGGCTTGGCCGCGCTCGAGCAGCAAGTCGCGCTGCTGCACCCGCAGCTGCTTGACCGTGGTCTGCCGCTGTGGAAGTTCTTTGTTTTCGAAG
>JBIKPD010000335.1:0-4544 GCA_044357665.1 Roseateles sp.
TAACTTCAATGCGAGTGCAGCGAATGAGGCGTCGGTCAGTAACAAGTCGATGTTTGCCAACGGCGACTTCAACATCAATGACCAATGGAGTGTCTACACTTCAGGCTCGATCACGGCAGTCGATACATTCGGTCGCTATGCAGCTACCCCTGTGGCGGTGACGCTGAGCCCGACAAGTCCGGCTTACTTGCAAATCACAGCAGCTACACCCGGCTTGGCAGCTGCCAGTCCTCGGGGGCTGGGTTTGCGTCATCGCATGGCCGCGGCCGGTGCGCGTGATAGCGAGACAAGCGCCATTGTTAGCGCGGGTCTGTTGGGCGTGAAGGGTCGGCTGTTCAATTTTGTCGATCTCGACGTCGGCATGCGCAGCGAAAAGTATAAATACAATGAGCTGGGTCTGAATTACATCGTCCGTCCCCTGCTGGAAGCTGCCATGAACAACGGTAGCTACGATATCTTCAATCCATTTGGCAATTCGGCCGAAGCCCTCAATGCAGTGAAGAACACGATAACGCGCAATGACCTTTGGGATTCGAAGGAGGCTTATGCGGTGTTGACGGCCGATCTGTTCAAGATAGGCAACCGCAATGTCACTGGAGTGATCGGTGCCGAAACTCGCAAGGAGATTTATCAGGACAATTACGATCCGCTATCGGAAGCCGGCTTGATTGAAGGTTCAGCAGGTAATTCCGCTGCCGGTTCGCGCAAGGTCGATTCGGCGTTTTTCGAGTTGGCGATTCCCTTGCGTGAGAACCTCGAAGTTTCCCTCGCCGGGCGCCAAGACAGTTACAGCGATGCGGGCAGCAAGTTTTCGCCAAAGGTCTCGATCAAGTTCCAGCCGATGAAGACGGTTACGTTACGTGGCTCAGTGGGTGAAGGCTTCCGCGCCCCGACTTTGGATATTTTGACCCAGAAGCCAGCATTCTCTGCAGACACGGTGACGGACTTGAAGACCTGCCGCTCCTATGGCGCAACGGCGGTGCAATGCGGCGACGCCAACGGTGACGGTGTTGTGGATGGCACGCAGCCAGGTCTCCAGATCGACGCAACTGTGATCGCCAACCCGGCACTGCGTGCCGAGACCTCCAAGCAAACCAGTTTTGGTGCGGTCTGGGATGCGACTGACTTCCTTAACCTGAGCATCGACCTCTACAACATCAAGATTGATAACCGGATTGTGAGTGCCTCGTCAGCGAGTGTAATCAGCCGAATTGCTTTGGGTAACCCGTACCCTGGGCTGAGCGTGACGCGTGACCCAACGACTGGTGCAATCACCAACGTCACGCGCGGTTCGGTGAATGAAGGTACTTTGGATACCAACGGCTTCGATATCAATGTTCGCACGGACTTCAAACTGGGCAGTTTCGGTCGATTGAGGAGCAATCTGCAGTACAGCCAAGTCTCCAAGTACAGCATCAATGGTGGTGACAATTACGTTGGTTCTCAGGGCGTGCCAAAGTACCGTATGGATCTGGCCAATACATGGTCCAGAGGTGATCTGACCGTAGTGTTGGCGTTCAGCCATATCGCTGGGCAGGGCGTTGAAGGCGAAGTCCCGACCAAGGGCTACACGACCGCCAACGTCAACCTGAGCTACAAGTTCCCGACGAAGACATTGCTGACCGTTGGTGTACGCAATCTCGAGAACAAGTTGCCTGAGTTGAACAGTTATGACGGTCGGCCGTGGAATTTCAACTTGTACGACGCTTTGGGCCGCCAGACCTATGTTCGGGTCACTCAGGCGTTCTGACATCGGTTGACAACGTAAGGCAAATACAGGGACCTTTGGGCTCTGCTGTGGAAAAGGGGCTCCTAGGAGCCCCTTTTCGTTGAAGGATGACATGGAATCGAAGCTGGAGAGTCTTGCGCTGATGGTCGCTGCCGCGGCCGGGATGGGCGCCACAGGCGTCGAGGGCATGCGCAGGCTGCGCCGCTGGCTCGACCTCGAAGCCGACCCCAAGGGGGCGGTTGCCGCAATCCAGCGGGAGGCTCAAAGTCATCGCGGCGCGAGTTACTTGTGGATGCTTGTTGCACAGGCGCGCCTGGAACTGGGCGAGCCCTTGGTGGCATTGCAGTGCTGGTACCTCGCGATGCGGGCTCGTCCTGACGTGGCCGATGAATCGATGCTTGCCGCACTTGGTGTGATGGATGCGGCGGGTTGGTTGCAACTTGGACGGAGTTTGCAGGTCCATCGGGTTGAGTACCTGCGTGGCGCTTTCGATTCGTTACGCCGCGAGCACAGTCCCCGCGACCTCTTTCGGATTGAACGCGCGCTGGCAGGCTACCTCGGCGAGGTCACCGTGGTTTCGCAATTCCCGACGCAGCGCCCGAAGTTAATGTTCATCCCAGGGCTTGGCGGCCATGGTTTTCTCGATGCAGGCTGCCACCCGCTGGTGGCGCCACTGCTGGCTCGGTCCGAGGTCATCGGTGCCGAGTTGAAAGATGCCCTGGAGCAGCAGGTCTGCATTGAACCCTTCATGGGTAAGATGGGTGGGCAAGACATGGCGAAGTACGTCACGGGGTCTGTCAATGCTTCGTGGGATGCTCTTTTCTTCTATCGCCACGGCGTTCGATATGACGATAACCACCAGCGATTCCCGGATACCAGCGCGGCGCTGGAAGAACTCGACCTATGCCGCATCTCCGCCCAAGCGCCTGAGGTCTGTTTCTCAATCCTTAGACCGTTCACACGCATCGAGCCCCACCATGGGGTGACAAATGCCCGCGTTGTGATCCATATCCCGCTGCTTGTGCCGTCAGGCTGCTACCTCGAACTCAGCCAGATCGGCCGGCACTATTGGCAGCGGGGTGAGGCGCTGGTTTTCGATGATACTTTCGAGCATTCGGCAGAAAATCCCACCGATCAATTGCGTGGAATCCTTCTGCTGGACGCTTGGCATCCGGACCTGACGGCGGTCGAGCGCCAAGCATTCTGCAAAATAATAGAGGCCATCACGGCCATTGAGGCTGCGCCGCTCGCCTGAGTTAATCGAACCAGAGACACTAAGGATGCTCTGCATAACCCCTCACGGTTTGTGCTAGCGCGGCCTCGGGCGGTCTGCGGCGTTGCATTTCTTGCCAATAGCACGCGCTATTGGCCGCAAAATGCGCCTTGCATCCCATCCCAATCCGCACTACACACACTCGCGTTGAGTTATGCATAGCATCCTTAAGGGCGAAGTTTTTTCTGAAAGAATAATCATCGATACAAAAATGCAAATCGACGCTTGGAGTACCTTCTGGCAGACTGCCAAGCAGGGCGCGATCGACCTTCAGGCCGACGATCCAGTGGCCCGTGCACTGCGTACGCATTGGCTGGAACAGGTTACCTGGATGTCGGCTTGCAACTGCATCGCTGATGTGGGTAGTGGCCCTGCCGTGTTGCCGCGCCTGATTCTCGACTTGCAGCCGGCTTTGCTCGAGCGCGTGAAGTGGCTGTGCATAGACCAGGCCTGCGTAGTTGTATCTGATGACTTGCCGGATACCGTGACTTTGCTGGATCAGCTGGATTTCGGGGCAGCAAATTTGCCTGATCACTGCCCTGTGCCCGACGGTCTGGTCAGCAATTTTGGTATCGAGTACGTGAAACCGGCCCAGTTGGCTGAAGCCTGCGCGCGCTGGCTATCCCGGGGGGGGCGTTTTCATGCGGTGGTGCACGCCACGGGCTCGATCATCGACCAGGTGTCGGGTGAAGCTGGTTTGGACATCGGTTGGGCGTTGGAGGATGTGCGGCTGCTCGACGCCGCTCAAGACCTGTTCGCAGTCATGATGACGTTGCCGACGGATCCTATCGATCGCATGATGCATGGTGTTGGTCAAAGGGATGCCTACAACACAGCCGTCAACCGCGTCAAGCAGCGGATGGAAGACCGACGTGCCGTCAGTGCGCCATTGATGGATTTGCTCAACGGCCTTCGCGCGCTGGCAACCCTGGCACTTGCGGGCCAAGCAGCGGAGGCGCAGGAGGTGCTGAAACTTCGCCGCGTTGCCTTGCAGGGGGAACTCCTCCGTCTCCAGGCCATGCGTGATAGTGCACTAGACGATACGCTTTTGGAGGGTCTTAGACGCGGGTTGGAGAGCGTGGGGCTTGTTCTCGATCCAGCGACAAGTCTGGACTGTGTGCTTGGTCGCGTGGCTTGGGTGGTGTCTGGGTACCGTACCTGAACCAATCATCCGTGGGTCCTGCGCTGTGCCAAATGCGGAGTGGGTTGCGGCATTCGAACCATGAGGCCTGGAATGACAGCGACAAGTTGCGTGTCGTGCTGATTTTCGACATCTGGCATCCCCATCTCAGTCCGGTCGAGCGCCGGCCGATCTCATACTCGCGTTGAGTTCTGCAGAGCATCCCTAAATCGCGCCCCAGGTTTGTTCATTGGGTGATCGGAGCTTGGACTGGTATTCGTCATTGGCATAGGTCGCATCAACAATGGCCATGCAGTGATCCGGTTCCAGGCAGTACAGTTCACCGCATAGCAGCCTTGCCATCAAAGCGTTTGATCGCTGAGTAAAATCGGGCAGTCTCTGCATGGGATTCGGGCCGATCT
>JBIKPD010000061.1:0-15435 GCA_044357665.1 Roseateles sp.
CGCCAGGGCCAATCTGCCGATGAAACTCTTGCTGCCTGAATTATTCATGAACATCATGACTCCTTGATGGTTGTCCGGCCGGACTGAACTCGCCCGAAGCGCGAACCAGTATAGGAGCGCAAAACATGCAGTTTTCATGCCAGGGGCTGGGACATACCCGCAGCATCGCCGCGCGAACTGCCCGCTGGTTGGGCCGCAACCCGGTCAGTCAGCCTTGTCCAAGCGGTCGACGGCGGCCTTGATGGCAGCGCCATGTTGATCGAGCATCGGCGCGGCGAAGGGCTCGGGCCCGGGCGTGCGGCCGAAGGTGATGGCCCTTGTCAGGCCCTTGTAACTGCCCAGGGTCGGATGAGCGAAGTCGCTGACCATGGCTTCAGCCTGCACCTGCGGGAAGTCGAACATGTCCTCGATCGAACGCGCCGCCGCACAGGGCACTTCGTCGCCAAAGCAGGCCTCCCACTCGAGCGCAGTCCGCCCCGCCAGCGCCGCATGCAGCTTGGGCAGATTGATCACATGCACGCCGGCCAACGCCACCGCCTGCACATCAGCCTCGAAATGGGCTGAGTCGATCGCATTGACGCGAACGATGATGATCTTGCCGCTGGCGGCAGGGGCAGCAGTACGCAGCCAGTCGCTGACCGCTGCGCGCGCCTCAGGCTTGCGCGCTTCGACCACCGCATCTTCAAGATCAAGCGAAATTGCATCGGCAGCGGTCGCCAGCGCTTTCGAAAACAACTCGGGCCTGGACCCGGGAACAAATAATTTGCTTCTCATCGCCGCAGTGTCGACGCTTTGACAGAAAAGATAAACAAATGCTCAAAAAAATCATCTATCAGTTTTATCGTTTTTGCCGACCGGCCTTGAGTTCAAGGCCGGCATTACCGGGTGCCATGGCAGAATCCTTGAGCCTTCCGGGGTGAATGCATGCCGACAAATGGCCATGCTTCCTTGCAGCGCCAGCGCTGCGCCCTCTTCAATCGCCCCGCTCGACCGGGGCCGCCAATTGGAAAAAAATGACTGCAGCCACTTACGACATTCTGGGTATCGGCAATGCCATCGTCGATGTCGTCGCCCGCACTGATTCGGCCTTCTTGACGCGCCATGACATGCACAAGGGCTCGATGCGCTTGATCGACAGCGCCGCCGCTGACGCGCTTTATGCCGACATGCCGGCCGGGATTGAAAGCAGCGGCGGTTCGGCCGCCAACACCTGCGCCGTTGCCGCCGGACTCGGCGCCCGCGTCGCCTATATCGGCAAAGTCGCCGCCGACCAACTGGGCGATGTCTTCCGCCACGACATCGAAGCCGTCGGGGTTCATTTCCCCACGGCTTCACTTTCAGGCGGGGCGCCGACCGCACGCTGCCTGATCCTGGTCACGCCGGATGGTCAGCGCACGATGAACACCTTCCTCGGCGCCTGTGTCAGCTTGAGCGTTGCCGATGTCGACCCCGCGCTGGTCGCCGCTTCGGCCGTCACCTACCTCGAAGGCTATCTGTTCGATCCCGAAGAAGCCCAGGCTGCCTTCAAGAAGGCCGCCGCCATCGCCCACCAAGCTGGCCGCCAGGTCGCGTTGACCTTGTCTGACGCTTTTTGTGTCAATCGCCACCGCGCCGCTTTCCTCGACCTGGTCGCCAACGACGTCGACATCCTGTTCGCCAACGAGGCGGAGATCACCGCCCTCTATGAACGCAACAGCTTCGAGGAGGCGGCCGAGGACGCGCGCCAGCATGTCAGCATCGCCGCGCTGACTCGCAGCGAAGCCGGCAGCCTGATCCTGCGCGGCAGCGAAACGGTGCTGATCGCCGCCGAGCCCGCCAGCCTGGTCGACACAACCGGCGCCGGTGACGCCTATGCAGCGGGCTTCCTGGCCGGCTTGACTGCGGGGCGAAGCCTCGAGATCTGCGGCATGATGGGCAGTATTGCCGCCGCCGAAGTGATCGGCCATTACGGGGCCAGGCCGGAAACCGATCTGCGCCGCCTGATGCCGAGCTGAACGATTCGCAGGCTGGTGGCAATTTGAATTACCATCAGCGCCAAAGCAAGAGGATTGACCGCAGAGTCAAGCTCGTTGGGTGGAATAGAAAGCTTGCTCGCGAGCCTGAATCGCTCGCCTTGCAAGCTGCCTGCAATTTCAATCGAAGGAGACCTAGATGAACCTGAAAGCCAAATTCCTGTTCGCAGTTCTGGCCGGCACGCTGGCCCTCGGCAATGCCTTGGCGCAGCAGCCGATCATCATCAAATTCAGCCATGTCGTGGCCGAAAACACGCCCAAGGGCAAAGGCGCCTTGAAGTTCAAGGAACTGGCCGAGAGCCGCACCAAGGGCCGGGTCAAGGTCGAGGTCTACCCGAACAGCCAGTTGTTCAAGGACGGCGAAGAGATGCAGATGCTGCAGCTCGGCAATGTGCAGATGCTCGCGCCTTCGGTGTCCAAATTCGGCCCGCTCGGCGTGCGCGCCTTCGAGGTCTTCGACCTGCCCTATATCTTTGACAACGCCAAGGATCTTCACAACGTCACCCAGGGGAAGATCGGCAAACAGCTGTTCGAGAAGCTCGACAGCAAAGGCATCATCGGCCTGGCCTATTGGGACAATGGTTTCAAGCAGATGAGCTCGAACAAGCCGCTCAGAACACCGGCGGATTTCCGCGGCCAGAAGCTGCGCATCCAGTCATCCAAGGTCCTCGACGGCCAGATGCGCGCGCTGGGCGCGACGCCGCAGATCATGGCTTTTTCCGAGGTCTATCAGGCGATGCAGACCGGCGTCGTCGATGGCGGTGACAACACCCCTTCGAACATCTACACACAGAAGATGCATGAGGTGCAGAAATACATGACGATCTCCGACCATGGCGTGGTCGAGTACGCAGTGATCGTCAACAAGAATTTCTGGGACGGCCTGCCCGCCGACATCCGCGCCACGCTCGACGGCGCGATGAAGGAAGCGACCAATTTCACCAATGAAATCGCACAAAAGCAGAACGACGAGGCGATGGAAATGATGAAAGCCTCGGGCAAGATCCAGTTCATCACCTTGACTGCTGATGAGAAGAAAGCCTGGAAAAAGGCCGTGCTGAAGGTCCACCGTGACAGCGAAGCGACGATCGGCAAGGAGTTGATCCAGCAGATCTACAAGGAAACCGGTTTCGACCCCGAAGCACTCTGAGCCGCGCAGCAGGCCCGGGAGCAAGCGTGAACAAGATCCTCGATCATCTGGAGGAATGGCTGATCGCCTTCATGATGGGTGCGGCGACGCTCGTCATTTTCTTGTCGGTCGTGCACCGCTACGCTTCCGGCGCGCCCTGGCCGGCACTGCAGGACTGGCTGCTGACGATCAATATGAGCTGGGCGCAGGAGCTGTGCATCTATTTGTTCATCTGGATGGCCAAGTTCGGCGCTGCCTATGGCGTGCGCACCGGCATCCATGTCGGCGTCGACGTGCTGGTGAACCAGTTGAACGACCGTTTGCGCGCCAGATTTGTCCTTTTCGGCCTGCTCGCCGGCGCGCTGTTCACCGGCATCATCGGCTCGCTCGGCGCCAAGTTCGTCTGGGCCATCGGCATGACCGACCAGGTCTCACCCGACCTCGAGTTACCGATGTGGATCCCTTTCCTGGCGATCCCCTGCGGCTCCTTCTTGATGTGCTATCGCTTCCTGCAGGTCAGTTGGTCGTTCTGGAAAACCGGCGAACTGCCGCACCATGACCATGGCTATGTCGAGGGCGTGACGCCGATCGAGGATGAAAAGCCGGCAGTTGCTGGAGCATCGAAATGACCGCCACGATCATCTTCATCCTGCTGTTGGCCTTGATGCTGACCGGCATGCCGGTCTCGATCTCGCTCGGGCTGACGGTGCTGACTTTTCTGTTCACCCTGACCCAGGTGCCGATCGAATCGGTGGCGCTGAAGCTGTTCACCGGCATCGAGCGCTTCGAGATCATGGCGATCCCGTTCTTCATTCTGGCGGGTAATTTTCTCACCCATGGCGGCGTGGCGCGGCGCATGATCAATTTCGCCACCAGCCTGATCGGCCATTGGCATGGTGGCCTCGGTCTGGCCGGCGTGATGGCCTGCGCTCTCTTTGCCGCTGTGTCGGGCTCCAGCCCGGCGACCGTCGTCGCAATCGGATCGATCATTCTGCCGGCGATGGTCAAGGCCGGCTTTCCGAAACGCTTCGGCGCCGGAGTGATCACGACTTCGGGAGCGCTGGGCATCCTGATTCCGCCGTCGATCGTGATGGTGATGTATTCGGTAGCGACCAACACCTCGGTCGGCGCGCTGTTCATGGCCGGTGTCGTGCCGGGGCTGATCCTGGCCGTCATGCTCGGCTTCGTCACCTGGTACCGGGCCTGGAAAAACGATTACCCGCGGATGCAACTGTTCCCGGGGCGCACTGGCATGCAGGCCACGATTGCTTCGCTCGGCGGCCTGGTGGCCAGCCTGTTCTTCATCAGCGCGCCAATCCTCGCGGCCTGGCTGTGGCTCAGGAGCGGCGAAGGCGGCGGCCTGCTGACGGTTTTGATCGGCATCGTCTGGCTGATCGTCGCGCGCTTGCTGACCCGCAGCAACTTTGCGCTGCGGCTGGTTTTCACGCTGGCCTTCCTGTTGACAATGCCGCTGCTGCTGTATGGCATCAGCCTGCTCCTGCTCACGGACTCCAGCTATGTCCTGCCGCTGCTGGTCCTGCTCTGGCTGCCGATCGCCTGGCGGATGGCGAAATCAGCCGATCTGCTGTGCGGCATCGGCTTCGAAGCGCGCCATGAGGCCTTGCAGGTCTGGAATGCCTTCTGGGAAAGCGTCTGGGGTCTGCTGCTGGTGATTGTCGTGCTCGGCGGCATCTATTCGGGCGTGTTCACCCCGACCGAAGCGGCCGCGATGAGTGCGGTCTATGCCTTCATCGTCGCGGTCTTCGTCTACAAGGACATGGGATTCAAGCAGGTGCCCAAGGTGCTGCTGGACTCGGCCAATATGAGCGCGATGCTGCTCTACATCATCACCAACGCCGTGCTGTTTTCCTATTTGCTGACTTCGGAGCAGATCCCGCAGGTGCTGGCCGACTGGATGATCGGCAATGGGCTCGGCCCGATGACCTTCTTGCTGATGGTCAACCTGCTGCTGCTGATCGCCGGCAACGTGATGGAGCCTTCGTCGATCGTGCTGATCACCGCGCCGATCCTGTTCCCGGTGGCGATGAAACTAGGCATCGACCCGGTGCATTTTGGCATTCTGATCACGGTCAACATGGAGATCGGTATGTGCCACCCGCCGGTCGGACTCAACCTCTATGTCGCCAGCGGGCTGACCAAGATGGGGATCACCGAGCTGACCATCGCGGTCTGGCCGTGGCTGCTGACGATGCTGGTATTCCTGGTCTTCGTCACCTATGTGCCGGCGCTGTCGCTGTGGCTGCCGCGACTGCTGGGCATGATGTAGCCGGCTGCTTCAGCCGATTTCAACCACACCCTGCATCGTCAGCCAGCCCTGATGATCCTGCGCCCAAAGGCGCACGGTCTTGCCGTCAGCCGAAGGCTGGCCGTTGATGCGCATCGGATGCTGATCAAAGGTCGGCCTCAAGGCCTTGAAGCTGAAGCTGCGGATGAAAGCGTCCGGCGCATGGCGCCGCACCAGGTCGACCAGCAGCGTGGCAATCAGGGGGCCATGCACGATCAGGCCCGGATAGCCCTCGACCTCGGTCACATATTGGCGGTCGTAATGGATCCTGTGGCCATTGAAGGTCAGCGCCGAATAGCGGAACAGCAGCACCGCGTCCGGAACGATCTCGCGCTGCCAGGCCGCGCCAGTCTCAGCCGCCAGCGGCACCGGCACCGGCTCATCCGGCCTTGCCGCAGCCCGGTAGACGATGTCATGCTCCTCGGTCAGGGCCAAGCCCTGCTCGTTGTGCAGCAGATGCTTGACCAGCACGAACAGCAGGTCGCCACTGCGGCCTGACTTGTGCGTAACCGACTCGATGCTGGAAATCCGCTGCACCTTGTCGCCCAACTTGAGCGGGTTTTGCGCCTGCCAATGCAGGCGGCCACCAGCCCACATGCGGCGTGGCAAAGGCACTGGCGGCAGAAATCCACCGCGTTTTGCATGGCCATCGGAGCCGATTTCAGACTGCTTGTGCCGGGGCAAGAAGTAAAGCCAATGCCATAGCGCCGGCAGCGACAGTCCCGCTACCGGCTCAGGATCATCGCGGTCCAGCGTTGCCGCCATCGCGATGACCGGCGCGGCGTTGATCTCGTCCCGCAGCGTTTCACTCTTGCCGACCCAGCCTTGCAACTGCTGAAGCGCGGCTGCGTCCAGCGTACGGAGGTCATCGCTCATCGGGTCATCCTTTTCTGGATCGAGAAATCAGGCTGTAAAACTGCCTCAGGGCTGCTGTGCAAAGCTGCCGAACTGCCACAGCAGGAAGCTGTAGATGTCGGCCAGCTTGCTGAAGCCCTGCCGTGCTGTGCTGCCGACGCCATGTCCTGCCTGCCCGTCGAGGCGCATCAGGATCGGCTTGCCGCTGCTGCTGGCGGCCTGCAATCTTGCGGCTGCCTTGCCACTGTGCCAGACATCGACTCGGGGATCGTTCATCCCATGCACCAACATCACCGCCGGGTAGGCGGTGCCGTCCTTGATCTGGTGATAGGTGCTCATCTCCAGCAATGCCGGTAACTCTGCCGGGTTCCTGGCCGAGCCGAATTCCGAGATATTGGTGATGCCGTTGGCTGATTCTTCAGCCCGCACCGCGTCCATCACGCCGACGTCGAAAATCGCTGCCGCGAACAGCTCCGGCGCGGTCGTGACTGCACGGCCGACAAAGATGCCGCCGGCACTGGTGCCCCAGATGCCCAAGGACTTGGGTGAGCTGTAGCGCTTTTCGATCAGGTAGCGGGCGCAGGCCAGACCATCGAGCCAGGTATTGCGCTTGCTGGCCTTGAAACCGGCGCGGTACCAGGCATCACCAAAAGCGCCGCTGCCGCGCACATTGGCATAGGCCAGCACACCACCGCGTTCGAGCCAGGCAATGCTGCGCGGATCGAAATAGGCCCCGATCGAATGACCATAAGCACCGTAGCCGGTCAACAAGGTCGGGTTGCTGCCGTCGAGTACCAGGCCCTTGCGATGCAGGATCGCCAGCGGTACCAACGCGCCGTCATGGCTTGGCACCAGCAATTCGGTCACCTCAAGTTCGGGCGCGCCAGGGGGGCGTTGATTGGCAAGCAATCCGGTGTCGCTGCTGCTGCCGTCACCGCGGGTAGCGAGCAAGCGCGGTGGTTCGGTCCAGCCACTGCCGAGTACCCAGGCGTCGGCCTGTGCGTGGGCAGGATCCGCCGTCATGAAAGTCGAACCGGGCAGACTCGGCGCTACATCGGCGCCCTGCGCTGGAAGCCCTGCGGCATAGCGGTGCACGCGGGTGTTGAAACCCATTTTCAGTTCAGCGTAGATCTGCTTCGGGCCCAATGCAAAAGACTGCAGCACGGCGACTGCGGGCTCGGGAACAACTTCGACGGCATCAATCAGTTGCCCATTCTTCAGTGACAGCGACATCACGCGGCCGCGCGGCGCACCCTGGTAGGTGCGGTAAAACAACTGTTCCCCGCGCAACTGCACATCAGTAATCTTGTCGTCAAAACCCGAAATCTGCCGCCAGGTGATGACTCCCTTACCGAGTTGGGCCAGCGGCGCGACATAGATCCGGCCTTCGGGAACCGTCGTGTCTGTGGTGCGCGCCAGCATATAGCGGCTGCCCGGCGAGAACATGACTTGTGCCACATCGAGGCGGTCGAGCTTGAGTGACTTGTTCACCAAGGGTCCGAAAATCGGCCTTGCCTGCGACTCCGACTGACCCGGCTTGATCAGATAGACGGTGGTGTCGAGAAAAGTCTCGGTCTCGGGCATGCCCGGCGCCAGTTTGCGCACCTGGTTGTAACTGAGAAAGCGGCTGTCGGGCGTCCAATGCACCAGCGCCTCATGCACGCGCGGAATCGGCTTGCCGATGGCATGTCCGCTGGCAATATCGAGCAGATGCAAGGAGGCGTCTTCCGAGCCACCTGCCGAAATGCCATAAGCCAATGTCTTGCCGTCCCAGGATGGCACGAAGTAATTGATCGCATGCGGCACCCCGGTAGCCTGAGCCATCTTCTCAGGGTCGACCAGGATGCGCTCAGGCCCATTCAGGCCGACTCGCAGCATCAGCTTCAACTGGTTCTCGCCGACCTTGCGTTTGAGGTAATAGATGCGTTCGCCAGGCATCCTGGTCACCCCACGCACCGAATCACCCGACGCCTTGCTCAAGGATTCAACCCGCATTGCCATGGCTGCACGGCCGTCGATACGGCCAAGCTGGTCGGCAGCGTAAGCGCCCTGCGCCTTCAGCCATTCCTGGGTTTGCGGATTCTTGACGTCTTCCAGATTGCGGTAGGGATCGGCAATGCCGATGCCATGCAGCAACTCGGTGACTGGCTGGCTTGGCGCCGGTGGCGGACTGGCAGCAAGCGCCGCCGACACGACGATTGCGGTCAGGATCGTACCGAGCAGGGACTGACCGGCAACTGAACAAAAGGGACGGCTGAAAATTCGACTCATTCAATGATCTCCCGAAACAGCACCGATATTACTGCGGTGCGTTCATCGGGAGTCAAGCGCTGCAGCCCTTGCCGTTACAGGATGAAAAGCCGTGCGTCCAGCCTCAATCCGGCTTGATCTTGGCGCGCGCGATCACCGGTTTCCAGCGCAGCTTTTCCTGCTCGATGAAGCGGCCGAATTCAGCAGCATTGCTGCCGATCGCCTGCGCTGCTTCGCTCTCCAGCAGCTTGACTGCTGCCGGGTCCCTGACCGCCTGCGCTGCGGCAGCCGACAACTTGTCGGCATGGGCTTGTGGCAGCGAGGCGGGGGCCAGCATGCCGTACCACTGGGTCATCTCGAAACCTGGAAAGCCCTGCTCGGCCACGGTCGGTACATCGGGCAATTGCGCCAGCCGCTGGCCGCTGCCGGTGGCGATGCAACGCAGTTTGCCGGCCTTGATGAATTGCATCACCGCCGGCGCGCCAACAGCGGCGGCATCGAGCCGCCCGCCCATCAAATCGGTCAGCTGCGGGCCGGTGCCACGATAAGGGACATGCAACACGAAGATATTGCTGGCCATCTTCAGGTATTCGAAAGCCAGATGCCCGGCACTGCCGTTGCCGGCTGATCCATAGTTCAAGCTGCCAGGTTTGGACTTCGCCAGCGCGATCAGCTCGGCCAGGTTTTTCACTGGCAGCTCGGGCCGCACCACATACAGGCTGGGCACCTTGGACAGCAGCGAGATCGGACGGAAGGCTTTGTCCGCGTCATAGGGCAGCTTGTCGAAGATGAAGGGGTTTACCGCCAGGGTGCCGATATGACCGAGGATCACCGTATGCTGATCCTCGGAGCGGGCCACTTCGCCCATGGCCACATTGCCCGCACCACCGGGTTTGTTGTCGACATAGACGCTCTGCCCCAGCAACTTGGCCAACTCGACCGCGGTCGCGCGGGCGACGATCTCCGAACTGCCGCCGGGGGCGAAAGGCACGACAAAGCGGATCGCCTTGTTCGGCCAGACCGACTGGGCGCGCGCCGCGATCGGCAGACCGGCCAGGGCGGCGGCGGCAAGAGCTAGCGCATCGCGCCGATTCAAGGGGTTTGCATTCATGTGGGCTTTCAGTGTTGTTGCTACCCCGATCGTAGCGTTGAACTTGGCCTCAGCGCCGCGCCTTGATCCAGGCTTCAATGCGCAGCGTCAGCGCGGCCAGCGGCACCGACCCGGTATCGAGCACCGCATCGTTGAAATCGCGCAGGTCGAAGCGGGGCCCGAGTTCGCGTTGCGCCATGGCCCTGAGCTCCGAGATCTTCAACTGCCCGATCTTGTAGGCCAGGGCCTGGGCGGGGGTGTCGATATAGCGGTCGATTTCATTGATGATGTCCTGCTCGGTCTTGGCGGTATTGGCCTTGAAATAAGCAATCGCCTGTTCGCGACTCCAGCCCTTGGCATGCATGCCGGTATCGACGACCAGCCGCACGGCGCGCCACATCTCATAGGTCAGCTGTCCGAAGCGGTCATAGGGATCGTCATAGAGCCCCATTTCGTAGCCCAGTTGTTCCGCGTACAAGGCCCAGCCTTCGCCATAGGCGACGAAATAAGCGGTCTTGCGGAACATTGGCAGCCCGGGCAATTCCAGCGCCCTGGCGAATTGGAAATGGTGACCCGGCACCGCTTCATGCAGGGACAGCGGAATCATCTCCCAGGTCGGTCGGGTTTCGGGCTTGTACAGATTGACATAGTAGTAACCGGCGCGCGTGCCATCGGCCGCCCCACCCTGGTAATAGGCGGTGGTGGTGTCAGGCGCCAGGTTATCGGGAATCGCCCGCACGCCATAGGGCAAGCGCGGCTGGGTCTTGAAGACCTTCACCAACTCCGGGTCAATGCGCTTGGCCACCGCGCGGTAGCTGGCGAGCAGCTCTTCTGGTGTCTTGCGGAAGAAGCGCGGATCGGTGCGCAGGAAATGCTGGAAGGCCGCCATCGAGCCGCTGAAACCGGTGCTGCGCATCACGGCTTCCATCGCCGCGCTCAGCCTGGCCACTTCGCTCAAGCCCAGCGCATGGATCGCCTCGCTGCCCATTGCGGTGGTGGTGTAGTAACGCGCCAGAAAATCGTAATAGGCTTGACCATCGGGCCGATCGGTGGCGCTGATGCTGGGCCGCGCCAAGGGCAGGTAATCGCGCAGGAAATAGGCCTGCAGCTTCCGGTAAGCCGGGATCACCTGGTCGCGCAAATGGGTCTTCGCGCTGGCCTGCAGCAGCGCCTGCTCGGCCGGCGGAAGCGTCGCGGGGAACTGCTTGAACGGGCGATAAAAAGGGCTCAGCGCCGGGTCGTCGACGATCTGCGCGGCGAGTTGCGCCGGCACCCGGTTCATCAGCACCTTGGGCGGCAGCAGGCCGGCTTTCACGCCTTCCTGCATCAACGCGATCACCTGGTCGACCAGCAGCGGCAGCGCTGCCATCCGCGCCAGATAGTTGCGGTAATCGACGCCATTGGCAAAAGGCATCACCTCGGCGATGCCGTCTGCGGTTTGCGGCCCGCCCTGGTGGCTGATCGGCAACAGATGTTCGCGGAATTTTTGCCGCTCGATCAGCCGCTGCTGCTGCCATTCAAAGGTGTCGTAGTCGAGTTGCTCGGCGCTGCTCAAAGCGCTGCGATCAATCGCCTGCAAGCGCTGCAGCGCCACCCGATCGGCCTGCTCGCGGCGCGCAAAGGCCGGCAGACTCAAGTCAGACCAACGGTCATTGAAGCGCTGATCCCCTTGGTAGCTGGCTGATTCGGGCCGGTCGCGCAAATTGCGTTCCCATTCCTGTTCGAACAGTTGATGCAAAGCCTTCGACGGGCTCTGCGCCCAGGCCGTTGGCAACAGCGAACAGGCCAGCAGCAAGGCCAGCAAAGATTTTTTCAACAAGGCAACTCCTGAAGCTTTAACGGTGCCGGTCTCAATCGAGCTTGAGCCCGGCCTTGCACACGACTTCCTGCGCCTTGGCAGTTTCGCTGATGATGAAGCGGTCGAGTTTCAAAATCGGATCAAAGCTCATCGGTGGACCGACTCAAGGAATAGGTGGATGGGGGAACTTCATCTCGCCGCGCTCGAGCCTGGCCTCATAGGCCAGCGTTGCACTCTTCCCATCGGCTTGCATTTCGAAGCGGCCGATCAAGCGGCGCGTCACACCGAAAGTCGGATCGGTTTCGAGGTTCTCGTCATCGTCGGCATAGACCTGCGAGATCAGCACCTTGTGGCCAGGCTTGCTGACCATGAAGTGCAGATGCGCCGGCCGGTTTGGATGGCGCAGTTGCGCACGCAACAGATCGCCGCAAGGACCATCGGTCGGCACCGGATAACCGGCCGGACGCACGGTGCGGAAATGGAAGGCACCGGCAGCATCGGTATGGAACCTGCCGCGCAGATTCATATCCTCCTGCTGCGGGTCCTGGTTCTCGTAAAGCCCGACCGGCGAGGCCTGCCAGACGTCGACGACCGCATCGGCGATCGGCGTGCCGTCAATTTCGAGCACGACCCCGGACACGCTCAGCGGCAGGCCCGGCGTACCCGAACGGGCGATGTTTTCACCCGAGGCGCATTCAGGCGCGTTGGCGCGCCAGAACGGACCCAACAGCGCCGCCAGCGATTCGCCTTGCGGATCGAGATTGTTCTGCAGCGCCACGACGCTCGAGATACCGAGCAGATCAGCTGCCAACACCACCTCGTTCTTGGTCTCGCCGGTGGCCTGGCCGATCGCGACGATGAATTCAAGTGCGCGCTCGAACTCCGCTTCAGTCAGCGCGGTTTCCTGCACAAAGGCATGCAGATGTGTCGTCAATGAAGCGATCAGCAAGCGCAAGCGGGGGTCGGGCGTGCCCTCCATCGCCCGCAAGGCGAGCGCCAACACGGAGGCGGGGCTGGTGACGATGTTCATGGTTTGAAATAGCTACCAAATTGATAATCTGTTGCAGCATTATCAAATGTCGAGAACATCGGCCAGGCAAGGAAAAACCCTGCTGCCGCAGGACCGCGACAGCGTCCTGAAATGCGTATTGACAGGCGCGGCTTTCCAGAATGACAAACGCCCAATCAGGCCGGACATTCTTTTCAGTCGGCCGGCCAGCAGCTACGACATCCCGGTCTTCAAGTTCATCGCGCTGGAACACAGGCGCAAGAACCAGGTGATCCTGGCAGTCGAGCGCCGGATCGTCTGCCGCTTGCGCAGATCGCCCGGCCAAAGGGCTACCGGCATTCGCGAACAGGCGCTGGAATGGCTGCTGCAGGCTGACGGCTTGACGCTAGCGGGCTGAGCAACTGGCCGCGCATCCGGGCCGCTTTTGTGTAAAAAGTCTCGCCGCAACGCAACCGCGCGCCCCGACTTGGCGGGGGTGATCGAGATTTTTCACGCTTGATTGAAGCCGCCGCGGCTACCCTTCGCCCTCTCACTTCGATGCCCGCAGCAAGCCGCTTCGGGCCAAGTGCGGGCCTTGAAGGGTGATTGCCATGAAGCGATTGAAAACATGGGCGGCTGCGGCGGCGGCCGCAATGCTGGCGCTGGCCGGCACGGCGCAGGCGTCGCCGATGACGTTGGTGGACGGCGGCCTGGGTGTGCTCGATGGCGACACCCAGTTGGAGTGGACCGCCAACATGAATCTGAATGGCCGCATGACCTGGGCCGCCGCAAATGCCTGGATCGCCACGCTGAACGCCAGCCATTACGCCGGTCACAACGACTGGCGCCTGCCGACGCTCGACATATCGGACACCAGTTGCAGCGCTGGAACTGGCGATGTTCGCACCGGCTACAACTGCAGTGGCGGCGAACTGAGCCATCTCTTCGTCACCAACCTGGGCAACAAGGCATATCAATCCGCGCTGACCCAGACCGGCGATACAGCCGAGCAGATCGCCAACCTGGCGCTGTTCAGCAACGTGTGGACCGCCGGCGGCTGGTCCGGTACGGAGTACGCGCCGGATCCGAACCAAGCGTGGCGTTTCCGCGCTGGTATCGGCCTCCAGGACTTCCAGGTCAAGAGCTACGTGTTGTCTGCCGTGGCTGTGCGCCACAGCGATGTGGCCACCGCTGTGCCGGAGCCACAGACGCTGGCGCTGGTGATGCTGGCCTTGGGCGCGGCGGGGGTAGCGCGCAGAAGGCGGCCGGCCCTTCAGCCCGTCGGCAGCGCATAGCCCTTGAACTGCTCGCGCAGCTTGGGATGCTCTGCATCACTCACCGTCGGCGCCTCGGAGTCCGCCCACAGCCCTGACCCGCGCGCCGGGGCGATGTTCAGCATGGTTCAGATTTCACGCCAACAGACAGCAAAAGAGCCCGAACCAGGTCGGGCTCTTTTTAGACAACCTGCTCGCCTCGCCTATTTGCGCGCCGGCGGCAGATCGGTGCAGGAACCATGCGCGACCTCGGCTGCCATGCCGATGCTCTCACCCAGGGTCGGATGCGGGTGGATGGTCTTGCCGATGTCGACGGCGTTGGCACCCATTTCGATCGCCAGCGCGATCTCGCCGATCATGTCACCGGCATGGGTGCCGACAATGCCGCCGCCGAGGATCTTGCCATGGCCATGGGCTTCCGGGCTGTCGTCAAAGAGCAGTTTGGTAAAGCCTTCGTCGCGACCATTGGCAATCGCGCGGCCTGAAGCGGTCCAGGGGAACAGGCCCTTCTTGACCTTGATGCCCTGCGCCTTGGCCTGGTCTTCGGTCAGGCCGACCCAAGCGACTTCAGGGTCGGTGTAGGCCACGCTCGGAATCACCCGGGCGTCGAACTGGCTCTTCGACAAATGGGCGTCGCCCAGCAATGCACCGGCCGCCACTTCGGCCGCGACATGGGCTTCATGCACAGCCTTGTGCGCCAGCATTGGCTGGCCGACCAGATCGCCGATGGCGAAGATATGCGGCACATTGGTGCGCATCTGCACGTCGACATTGATGAAGCCGCGGTCGGTGACGGCGACGCCGGCCTTCTCGGCCGCCACTTTCTTGCCGTTGGGCGTGCGCCCGACCGCCTGCAGCACCAGGTCGTAAACGCCTTCCGAAGCGACGCCGTCGAGGGTTTCAAACTTGACCTTGATGCCTTCGGCGCTGGCTTGGGCACCGACCGTCTTGGTCTTCAGCATGATGTTGTCGAAGCGCTTGGCATTCATCTTCTGCCAGACCTTGACCAGGTCGCGGTCAGCGCCTTGCATCAGGCCGTCGAGCATCTCGACCACATCGAGCCTGGCGCCGAGTGTCGAATAGACGGTACCCATTTCCAGGCCGATGATGCCGCCGCCGACCAGCAGCATTTTCTTTGGCACGGCCTTCAGCGCCAGCGCGCCGGTCGAATCGACGATGCGCGCATCATCGGGCAGGAAAGGCAGGCGCACGGCCGACGAGCCGACCGCGATGATCGCCTGCTTGAAATGCACCGTCTTGGTCGCGCCGGTCTTGGCCTGCGCTTCGCCGCCGGTCTCTTCGACCTGCAGATGGTTGGCGTCGATGAAGGAGCCATAGCCGCGCAAAGTCGTGACCTTGCGCATCTTGGCCATCGCCGCCAAGCCGCCGGTCAGCTTGGCGATGACCTTGTCCTTGTGGCCGCGCAGCTTGTCGATGTCGAGCTTGGGCGGCCCGAAGTCGATGCCCAGCGCTGAGAGATGGCTGACCTCGTCCATCACCGCCGCCACATGCAGCAAGGCCTTCGACGGGATGCAGCCGACATTCAGGCAGACGCCGCCGAGCTGCGCATAACGCTCGACCAGGATGACTTTCAGGCCGAGATCGGCGGCACGGAAGGCGGCTGAATAGCCGCCCGGGCCGGCGCCGAGCACCAGCAGGTCGCAGTCGAGGTCGGCTGTGCCGGTATAAGCAGCGGCAGCGGGTGCTGGCGCCGGGGCCGGGGCCGGCGCAGCA
>JBIKPD010000336.1:0-4536 GCA_044357665.1 Roseateles sp.
ACTCTTGCTGCTGCGCGCCCTGCACAAAGCCCTCCAACTCAGCGGCGCCGATTACCGCCCGGACGCCCCCGCCAAATCCGTCGCCTATCGCGGCAAACGTTTCATCGTCGAAACGCCGCAAGGGGTGGTCGAGGCCGGCAAGTTGGTGCTCGCCGCAGGACATGGCATTGTTCCGCTGGCCAAATCGTTGGGCCTGCCCGCACCCATCGTGGCCGAGCGCGGACAAATTCTTGTGACGGAACGATTTCGCCCGTTTTTGCGCCTGCCCGGCAGCGGTATTCGCCAGACAGCGGATGGCACGATCCTGATGGGTACGTCAAAAGAGGACGTCGGTTTCGACGACCGCACCAGCGTTGCCGTGGGTGGGCGCATCGCTGCCAGGGCCATCCGCATCCTGCCGGAACTGGCGAGCGCCAGGCTCAATCGCACCTGGGGCGGCATCCGGGTGTTGACGCCGGACCACCATCCGGTCTATGCCGAAAGCGAAGAATGCCCCGGCGCCTTCGTCGCCATTTGCCATTCGGGTGTCACCCTCGCCGCCGCGCATGCCACCGACCTGGCGCAGGCCATATCAGCAGGTTCACTGGGCGACTACTTTGCGCCATTTCATGCGAGACGATTCGATGTTCCAAAAGCTGCCTGAAACGGCTGATGCTGTGCTTGTCCATGTCGAGGGCCAAGCGGTCCGCGTGCCGGCCGGCGCGAGCGCGGCCGCAGCCGCCTTGATCGCGGGCCTGGTCAGCACCAGGACCTCGCCCGCGACCAACGAACCGCGCGCGCCCTACTGCATGATGGGGGTCTGCTTTGAATGCCTGATGATCATCGATGATCAACCCTCGCAGCAGGGCTGCATGGTCACCGTAAGGCCGGGCATGCGCATCAATCAACAACATGGCGCGAGGCAGCCATGAGCGAGCCCTTCGACCTGGTGGTGATTGGCGGCGGGCCGGCGGGCATGGCAGCGGCGGTTCAGGCAAGGCAGTTGGGTCTCAGCGTTGCCCTGATCGATGAACAAGCAGCGCCGGGCGGCCAGATTTACCGTGGCGTCGATCGCGCCGAGGCCGAGGGTCGCGCGGCGGCGCTCGGCGCGGACTACCGCCATGGCCTCTCGCTGACGCAGGCCTTCCGCGCAAGCGGGGCCACGACGTTTTTTTCAAGTCAGGTTTGGCAGGTGGAGCCCGACGGCCGCGTCTTCATCACTGATGGCAAAGCGAGCCAGTTGATCGAAGGCCGCCGGCTGCTGGTCGCCGTGGGCGCCATGGAGCGTCCGGTCGCAATTCCTGGCTGGACCACCCCCGGCGTGATGACGGTCGGCGCTGCACAGATCCTGCACAAGACGATCGGCATGCTTCCTGATCAGGGTGTCTGGATCGCCGGCAGCGGGCCCTTGATGCTTTACTACGCGGCCGAAGTGGTCGCGTCCGGTGGGCGCGTCGCGGGCATCCTCGATACGGCAAGTCACGCGAACCTGAGCACCTTGCTCAGCCACGCAAACGGCGCGCTGCGCGGTTGGCGCTATCTGGCCAAGGGCATGGGCTACCTCGCCAGGCTGCGCTTGGCTGGTATTCGCCATGTGAAAGGGGTCGAGGCTGTCGAGGCTGTCGGCGCTTCGCAGCTCGAAGGCGTCCGCTGGCGCGTGGGCGGGCAATGGAGCGAGGCGATCGCCACCGGGCTGCTGCTGCATGAGGGCGTGATCCCGAATACCCATATGACTTCGGCCCTGGGCTGCAGCCACGATTGGAATGAAGCTCAACATTGCTTTCAGCCTCGCACCGATGAATTTGGCGCCACCGATCTCGAAGCGATATTCGTCGCCGGCGATTGCGGTGGCATCGGCGGCGCACGCGTTGCCGCATGCCGTGGCCGACTCGCTGCCTTGGGGGTGGCCACATCACTGGGCCGCCTTGATGCCTCCGAACGCGATCGCCTTGCCCAGCCGGTGCGGGCCGAGTACGGTGAACATGATGCGGTTCGAGGCCTGCTGGATGCCCTCTTTGCCCCGCGCGCCGAATTGCTGGCGCCGGCTGACGACGTCATCGTTTGCCGCTGCGAGGGCATCAGCGCCGGTCGCATCCGCGAGGCCGTGAGCCTCGGCTGTCGGGGACCGAATCAGATGAAGGCCTTCACTCGTTGCGGCATGGGACCCTGCCAGGGGCGGATGTGCGGGCCGACCGTCACCGGCGTCCTCGCTGATGCGCTCGGTGTGCCGCCCGCGGAAGTTGGCCGCTTTCGCATTCGCCCTCCGCTCAAACCCCTGAGTCTCGGCGAGCTTGCCTCGCTTGCCGACATGGAGCGAGCGGGGTGATTCGCGAAGCAGATGTCATCGTCATCGGCGGCGGCTTGCATGGTTGCTCAGCGGCATTGCAATTGGCGCTGCGGGGCAGGCGGGTAATCCTTCTCGAGCGGCGCCATATCGGCCGTCATGCCTCGGGCATCAATGCAGGCGGTGTCCGTACGCTGGGCCGTGATCTCGCCGAAGTACCGCTGTCCCTGCGTGGCATGGCCCTATGGCAAAACATCCAGGAGCTGGTCGGCGACGACTGTGGCTTTGCCGCTTGTGGGCAGGTCAAGGTGGCGGAATCAGACCAAGAAATGACGCTGCTTGAGCAGCGCGCCGGCCGCCTGGCAGAGCTGGGCTACGAGCATGAAAAGCTGATCGGCGCCGAAGAACTGCGTCGGCTCGTGCCTGCGCTTTCAAGGCATTGCGTCGGTGCCATGCTGGTCGCCAGCGATGGCGCGGCCGACCCCTATCGCACCACCCATGCCTTTGGTGCAAGAGCCCGAGCAGCAGGGGTGGAAATCGAGGAAGGCGAGGCCGTCATCGGACTGGATAGGCAGGCGGACCACTGGATCGTGCTCGGCGATCGTGGCCGTTACCGCGCACCGCTGGTGATCAACGCCGCCGGGGCTTGGGCGGGGCAGCTTGCGGCACTCGCAGGCGACGATTTCCCGCTTCGCACCCGTGCCTCGATGATGATCGTCACCGAGCGCCTGCCTCAATTCGTGACCCCGGTGGTGGGCGCGGTGGGGCGACCGCTGTCGTTCAAGCAGTCCGCTTCCGGCACAGTGCTGATCGGCGGCGGTCAGCAGGGGCGGGCCGACCTCGACCAGGAGCAGAGCTGGGTCAACGTCGTGAATCTGGCAAGGTCGGCGCAGACTGCAACCGAGCTGTTTCCACAGATGCGCGGCGTGCGAATCGCAAGATCCTGGAGCGGCATCGAGGCCGAGACACCGGACCGCCTGCCCATCCTTGACTTCTCGCCTTCGGTTGCCGGCTTGATCCATGTCTTCGGCTTCTCCGGCCACGGCTTCCAGCTCGGACCCATCTGCGGCGTGGCCGTTGCCGACCTCGCCACCCGCGGCGCCACCGACTTGCCCATCCGGCCCTTCACGGCGACGCGCTTTGCCGCGCCAGCCCTGGCCGCAGCCTGAGACGACCATGGGTGAATACCTGCTGCGCCGCCTCGCTCTGGCCATCCCCACCCTGCTTCTGACCATGACCGTGGTCTTCATTCTGGCGCGGGTGGTGCCAGGCGACCCGGCCCTGGTGATCCTGGGCGACCAGGCTTCACTCGAGGCGCTGGCGGCGCTGCGCGAGAAGCTCGGCCTGGACCGCCCATTGCACCTGCAGTACTTCGACTTCCTGGCTGGCATCTTGCAGGGCGACCTGGGCCGCTCGCTGGTGACCGGAAAGTCGGTCTGGGCGGAACTGCTGTCGGTTCTTCCGTACACGATCGAACTCACAGCGGCAGCCATCCTGCTCGGCGTTCTTTTCGGCGTGCCGCTAGGCGCCTACGCGGCGGTGCATCGCAATCAATGGCCCGACACGCTGACGCGCCTTTTCTCGCTGGCGGGTCTGTCCTTTCCTGCCTTCGTCTCCGCCATTTTGCTGCTGCTTGTTTTCGCCATTGAGCTGCGCTGGTTCCCGGTGATCTCGGCACCAAAGATGGACGATCCGCTGGACCGCCTGCGACATCTCGCCCTGCCCGCCATGAACCTGGGCCTCCTGATGACCGCCTATGTGACGCGGGTCAGCCGGGCTTCGATGTTGAACGTGCTGGGCGAGGACTATGTGCGCACCGCGCGGGCCAAGGGCATAGGCGCCCGGGCTGTGCTTTGGCGTCATGCGCTGCGCAATGCAATGATCCCGGTGGCCACCGTCGTCGGCCTCTATCTGGGCACGATGATCGGTAATTCGGTGCTGACCGAAATCGTCTTCAACCGGCCGGGCCTTGGCAAGCTGATCCTCGGCGCCTTGAATCTGCGTGACTACCCCATGCTGCAAGGGTTGATGGTCTTCTTCGCTGGCTTCATCGTGCTCGCAAATGCTGCCACCGACATTGCCTATGGCTTGATCGACCCGCGGGTGAGGTACAAATGAGCGCCACCCCGGCAGTCGCCCAAGCATCACAAGGCTGGGTGCAGCGCTTCCGCAACAACCCCACTTCCCTGGTTGGCCTCGCGATGTTCCTCGCGGTTGTCCTGGCCGCAGTCTTTGCGCCCTGGATCTGGCCTGTCGATCCGCTCGAACAGGAC
>JBIKPD010000337.1:0-4515 GCA_044357665.1 Roseateles sp.
CACCACGGCCTTGATGGTGATGCCTTGAGGAAAGCCCGCCTCGGCCAGCAGCGCCTTGGCCTTTGCAACATCGTGGGGAAACTTCGGGCCTACGTCAGCTTCGCCCAGATAGCCGGGGGGTACGACCGACACGCCGGGGCGGAGCACATCGGCACCGACGAATTTCATCAGCTGCGGCACGTCGATAGCGCGCGCCAAGGCCTCGCGGACGCGTTTGTCGTCGAGTGGCTTGATGTTGGCGTTGATGAAAATCGTGCGGAATTCACCCGGCCCGAAAACGTCCACCTTGGACCCGGTCGATTGGCGTGCCCGCTCGACCCAGCGCTGTTCGCGCTTGCCGTGGCTCAGATCGAGTTCCCCGGAAGTGAAGGCGAGATCCCGGCTGGCGTCAGACGAGATGAACTTGTAGGCGATCTTGTCGATCTTCGGCTTGCCACGGTAATACTTGTCATGGGCTTTCAGCGTCAGTTCTCGTTGCGTCTGGTGTTCGACGAATTCGAACGGACCGAAGCCGACCGGCTTCAACTTGAAGCCATCGCCCAGCTCCTGGTCGGCCTTGCGGCTCACGATCATTCCGCCGTGGTAATTGGACACCAGCCCCAGCAAACTCGGGACCGGCGCCTTCAACGTGATGCGGACGGTGTGGGCGTCAAGCGCTTCCACCTTCTGGAATTGCTGGAACGATGAGGAGAAGGAAGACCGCTTGGGATCCGTGGCGCGGCCGAGGCTGTAGACCACGTCCTCGGCCGTCGCTTCGCCATAGCCGCGGTGAAACTGCACGCCTTTGCGCAGCTTGAAGGTCCAGGTCAAGCCGTCGGGAGCGCGGACCCAGCTTTCGGCCAGATCACCTTCGATCTTTGCCGGATCGGCGCTGCCTGGCGGGAAGCGCACGAGGCCGCCAAAGATCCAGCTGATCGGCCCTTTTTCATGCGTCGAGGAGGTGCGGTGGGGATCAAGAGTCGCGATGTCGGTCGTTTGCGCGCCGACCCGCAAAACCTTTTCCTGAGCCGCCACTGGCAGGCTGAACGAACCGACCGCAGACAGCAGCGTGAAAGAGATTGCAGCTGTTAACTTGTATGGACGCATCATTGGTTATGCCCTCATTGTTGACTTTCTGACAGGATCTTATGGAGCAATAATCGGCCTGTCAAAGGCTATATTTTCGGCAGTTCAGAACCAAACGTTATGGCTTTGCCGGCCAGCGCCATGCGCAGGTCATGGAGTTCACCGGCACGAAGTCGATCGATGGCTTGAAGGAATTCTTGCTGTTTTGCCGGCGTGAACAACCTGCGGGTTGCGGTCAGGAACTTGGCCTCCAACTCGGCCCATGACAATGGCGAGTCAGGATCACCGCGTGGTGTGGTCACAGGGGATTCGAAGCGGCCGGCAGCGGTGGTCACAATCACTCGCGCTGGCGACTCGGCCGGAAAGCGCAGTTCGATCGAAGGGTCGCGATGCAGGCTGACCTTGCTGGAGAAGGAGTGAACTTCAGCATCGGCAAGCATCGCTGTCTCCAGCGGCAGCAGCGACTGGAGACCATGGACGGCGCAAAGGCCGATACAAAACGGGACGCTGTATTGCGCTTCGATCAGCGTGCGCGGCGCGGCCAGATTGGAAAGGTTGAAGGTCCCGGAATAGGTATGGACCTCGATCGTGATGATCTCGCGCGCCTCGATCTTGTACCTTGCCAGCAAAGCCGCGAAGGCGTCAACCGGCGCATGGATGTGGCGGCAGCAGGCATAGGGCTTGAAGTAGGTTCTGGCTATGCAGGGCGGTCCGCCAAGTCCTTCGGCGATGCGCTCTGATGCAAAAAACTCGGGGTTGTCGAAGATCTCCAGCGGACCGGTGAAACCGGCCTCGGCCAGGTTCAGCGCGTTCATGCCGGCCAGCACCCCGAATGGGATGCCCTCTTTCACATCGCTGCCGACGAGGCCTGCTTTTCCAGGCAGCGAAGGCGCGGATTGGACCGCGATTGAAAATGCATGGGCCAGTTTGTCCGGGGCAGTGCCGCGCAACCGGCCAGCGGCCGCGATCGCGGCATAGGCGGACCAGACGCCGGAAGCTGCATAGGCCGGTCGCGCCATGGCCACGCGAACACCCACTTCATAACCGGCAACCACTGCAGCGATGAAGGCCTCAGCCGATGTGCTGTCGAGCGTTGCCGCCAACGCTGCCGGAATCACTGCAGCGCCCGGATGGCCGCGCGCGAGTCGAAATCCATCATCGAGATCCAGGATCGAGGCCGCTGCGCTATTGGCGAAGGCCGCGCCCGTGGCGCTGGCATGCTCGCCTGTGAACCAGATGGCGGTGCTGCCAAGGCCATAGTCGCTCATGGCCAGTTGGCGGACGGCATGCACCGCAGGGTGTTGATGTCCTGCCGCTGCGGCAGTCAGCAGGTCCAGCAGGCAACGCAGCGCTGCCTCCCGCGCCTGCTCGGGCAGTTGGTCCGCGCGCAGTTCGTGCACATAGCGGGCGATTTTCTGGCTGGTTTTCATCGTTGCAGGCCGGCTGGGTTGGCAGTCATGAAGCGCCATAGCAAAAATCGGTCGCCCCGTCCCGCGCTTCCCATTCGGCGGCGATGGTTCGCGACATCGCGGCAAAGGCCTCGGCAATCACGGAAAGGCGCCGTCCGCGCGGCATCACCATGATGATGGCGGACTCGATTCGCGGCCGAAAGGGGCGCACGACTAGGGCGGGCGCGAAAGCCCCGATATAGAGCGGATTCACGATCGATACGCCCAGCCCTCGCGCCACATAAGCACAGATGCTCGGCGCCATCGGCGCCTCCATCGAAACCGTGCGGCTGACCTTGGCATCGTCAAAGGCCTGATCAATCCGGCGGCGGATCGCGGAATCATGGCGAAACGAGGCGAAGCGCTCGCCCGCAAGGTCCTTGCAGCGGATCTCCTCACGCGAGGCCAGGCGATGTCCATGCGGCAGGATGCACACCAGGGGAACGCGGCATAACTGCTCGCTGCGCAATTCGGGATGCTCCATCGGGATCACCGAGTAGCAAAGCTCGACCCGGTGTGTGACCAACTGCTCGACCAGCTTGGGTGTTTCTTGCGATTGGATCGTTACCGAAATGCCCGGCTGCGTCATCGGCAAGCGCGCAAGAATTTCCTGCGCGAACCCGGTCGAGAGCGCCGGCATGACCCCGACCGAAAGCGACCCGAGCCGCAACGATTTGATTTCCTGCGCGGCCTGCCGCACACGCCCTGCGCCCTGAAATACTCTCTCTACCTCCTCGTAGAGGATGCGGGCCTCAGGCGTCGGTGAAAGTCGACCACGATCACGCACAAAAAGCAGGAGGCCTGCGCCGCGCTCGAACAGTTGCAGCAACTTGCTCACCGCCGGCTGGGAAATTCCGAGGCGGACGCCGGCCTGCGTCACCGTGCCGGTCTCCATGACGGCCTTGAAGGCCTCGATCTGACGCAGGTTCATGGTGGACGTTTGCTTGCTGTGGTCAGCCCGTTTGGAACACCCAGGATAACTCCCTGCACGGCGAAGTCATTGGCGCGCTGGTACCAAGCGTCAGCAGCTGCGGCCGGGGTACGGTAATCGAACCAGTCAAAGTCGGCGAAATTCCGGGTTGGCAAGCCATTGGACGAGGCGTACAGGCCGATGAAAACACCGGTGTAATTGAAGCCGGTCAGTGCGGCGGGCGAGAGCGACCGTCCGTCGATCGATGGCCCGAGCCGGGTCCATGGCCTGGCGTCGCTGGA
Organism: Roseateles sp.; assembly: GCA_044357665.1. Lineage (GTDB taxonomy): Bacteria > Pseudomonadota > Gammaproteobacteria > Burkholderiales > Burkholderiaceae_C > Paucibacter_A. The sequence continues at coordinate 3,726 of JBIKPD010000337.1, forward strand.
GAATTCGAATTGGTAGGACAGGTAGTTGCCCGAGACGCGCAGCAAGACCTTGGACGCCGCAAACTGTTCTTCGGCCAGCAGCGTCCGGCCTGCAGAGTCGAAGCGGCTCAGTCGCAAGGCGGTAAGTCCATCCGCCCGGCGGGCCAGGGTCAAAGAAAACGCTGCCTGGTCTTTCTGGATCAGCATCAGCCCGGCCTCTTCCTGGGCTTGGGGCACAAATTCAAGCTGGGTTGAAGCAGAAAATTGGAATTGGCGCTGGCGTATGCCGACGAAGCTGTACTGGGCTTTTTCGGCGATGGCGGCCGCTTGCAAGCGCAGGCGCAGCGACCCCGGCTTGGCACTCAGGCTGTGGAAAGCCTGCTCGGTCGAGCGCCGAAAAGTCCATTCGGTGTTCAATTCCGGATGAGCGAAATCGTCATGGAAGCGGTTCGCGCGAACCTGTCTGGTGCCGGGCAGCGGCAGCGGGTACTTGAGCTCGACCTTGCCGCTGGCCGGACTGAAGACAGGGAAGGTCTGCTTGTCATCCTTCCACCATTCGCGCTCGCTCTCCCAAGACACCGGGAGCAAAAAAGTCTCGCGTCCGAGCGTGCCATGGCGGCCGTCAATCAGGCGCCAGCCCAGGGCCACGGCATACCAGCGGCCATCGGGAAGCTCGACCAGATCAGCATGCCCGACGCCAGTGATCGGGTGGTCATAGCTCAGATGTCGGTGGGTCAACACCGGGTTGCGCGGGTTGTTGCGATAGGGGCCGGTGATGCTCTTGGCCACGGCCACTGACACCGCATGTTCG
>JBIKPD010000338.1:0-4504 GCA_044357665.1 Roseateles sp.
TCCTGAGCCTGACCATGTTTGAAACAACCTCTATAAATCAACTACTTACGCCACCGGACCCTGATCAGCTATCGGAAATCGAGCATCAACAGCTCTCTCTCCTATGAAAAACGTTGGGACACTACTGGGCTTGAGACAGTTGTGATCGCCATCCTGGCACCTCGAATCGAAATTCCTGCAATGTAGAAACGTTGCCACAAATCCCGTTCGTTGTTGCCGGATTGCTCAGGCCTTCAATCGGTAGCCGGTTTTCAGCATCCAGCTGACCACGCCCAGCGACAGGGCCAGAAAGCCCAGCGTCATGCCCAGGCGTCGATTTGCTTCATCGCATTGATTTTGCACCGTGTCATGGGCATGCGACTGCGCGCCGCCAACACCGGGATCACACCTGAGCGCACGCTGCAAGGATTGAAGAAATTCAGCACCATCGCGTCTCTATCAACGGCGCAGCGCCACTATCGAGCGTGTCATCGATGACGGCTGATGGCCCAGGCCAAGCTGTCGTGACTCAAATGGACGCTGGTGCCGTCGTTCAGCTGGATGCGGCTAGGGCCATCGCGTTGCGCATACTGCCCTGTTGTTCAAGCCCGAGCAGGCAGTCTCGCAGTGCACGCGCGCGAGCCTCGCCGAGCGCACCCCGCGCGTTGCTATCGAACTTCGCCTCTTGATCGAGCTTTGTCATCGGCCATTGCGGTGAACCGGGCGTTATCTCGACACGGCGGGTGAGTCGGCCGAGGCGCGTACCCAGCGTGACGTCCGTGAAGCCGACTATGCCGGAATAGACACCGGGAGCTTCGATGCGGTAGCGCCTGACCTTTTTCATGAGCGCACGGACAGCCGGGCGGTTGACCTGTTCGTCGGTGAATGAGGCGACGTTTAGATCGCCGTCCAGCAGCAGCGCGGCCATCGCGTACTCAATGCTGAACTTGCCCTCCAGCCCCGACTTCGGGTCCTCGCTGATAAGCGCGTTGTCAGAACCCGGCAGAAAGCCGACCTCGACCGACTCCACGTCGTCGGCAGTCAGGCAATGCTCGGCCACGAGTTGCATGACGCCGCCGATCGCACGGTGGCTGCAGTAGCAGCAGGGCCAGCGCTTGACATAAATGCCGGGATCCTGCCCGTACCAGGTGCGCCCTAGGCGCTGCAGCATGTCGGCCAGGGGCTTGCCGTCCTCACCGCCATAGGTGCGAAAGAAGTTCTCCTTGCCTTCGAAGATGTTGGCGCTGGCCGTGAAGCCCAGTTTTGCTAGTTCCGCTGACTCGACCCCGGTGCGGGCAGCATGGCCGGCGTGGAAGGGTTTGGTCATGGTACCGAAGTTGCCGACGAGCCCGCTAACCTGTGACGCCGCCAGGCCCCATGCAATTGCCAGTTGCTCGGCCGACAGGCCATACAGACGCGCCGCCACGGCCGTTGCACCCATGGCGCCCACTGTGGCTGTGGTGTGCCAGCCGCGCAGGTAATGTCCGTTCCCGACTGCTTGGCCAAGCGTGCCAAGAACCTCGAGGCCCAGCGCCAAGGCTGCCAGCACCTCGCGACCGCTCGCATCAACAGACTCACCAACGGCCAGTGCGGTTGGGACCAGTGTGGCGCTGGGATGTCCGCGAAGTGCGGGCAAGCTGTCGTCAAAGTCCAGCGCGTGGCTGGCGATCCCATTGGCAAAGGCGGCATCTGCCGCGCGGGCTCGCTGCATGCGGCCCCAGAGCGTTACACCGTCGACGCCGGCAGTCTTGCTAACCCAGTCGGCCGAGATGCGTGCCGCCGGTTCGTCCAGACCTGCCAGTGCACACCCGACTGTGTCTACGACCGTCAGCCGCGCGACCGCCAGCGTAGCGTCCGGGATGGCAGCAGCAGGGGTGGCCGTGACGAAATCTGCCAGGAATTGAATGGGTGTCATGGCAATGCTCCTAATCTTGCGGGTTCAGTAGGTTCGGCGGCCGAGGATCTTGCGTGCGATGAGGTTGCGTTGGATCTGGGTTGTGCCACCAGCGATGGCGAAGGCGCGCGCATCGCGGTACAAACGTTCCAGTGGGTACTCGCAGGAGTAGCCATTGGCGCCAAAGATTTGCATTGCATCCGAGATCACTTGCAGTGAGGCCTCGTTTGCAAAGGTCTTGGCAATGGCCGCATCGCCATCTGATGGCATACCGCCGGTCGCATTGGATGCGGCACGGTAGATCAGGAGTCGTGCGGCATCGAGCTTCACCTTCATGTCGGCAAGCATCCAGCGCAAGCCCTGGAAATCAGACAGGTGTTTGCCGAATGCCTCGCGCTGCAGCATGTACGCGGTGGCTTCGTCGAAGGCACGCTGCGCGGCCCCGATGCCCATTGCCGCGTTGCAGCAGCGCGAGAAGCTCATCGACATGATCGACGAGTTGAAGTCGCCCTCCAACATCCGGTTCTCAACCGGCACTCGGCAGTCGTTGAATATTAGTTCAGTCGACGGGCTGCCGCGTTGGCCCATGAGACGCTCGACCTTGCCAATCTCGAAGCCCTGAGTGCCGCTCTCGATCAACAGCAGGCCCTTGTCGGCCCCCTTGTCCGTACCGAAGCGCACGTTCACAAGAAAGAGCTTGGAGACCGAGCCACGCGAAATCCAGCACTTGGTGCCATTGACAACGTAGTGGTCACCGTCGAGCACGGCCGTTGAACGGATGCGGGTCGCGTCGGAGCCTGCGCCCGGCTCGCTCATTGCGTGGCAGGGAATGATGCTGCCGTTGGCTATGGCCGGCAGGTACTTGCGCTTCTGGTCGGGTGTGCCGAGTTGCTGGATGCGGTTACCGTGCGCGTTGTTGGCGAACACGTAAAGCGTACTGCTCACGCAACCCCAGGCCAATTCCTCGAGGATCAGCACCAAGTTCATCAGGTTACTACCGACGCCGCCGTACTCTTCGTCGATGACCGTGCCCATGTATCCCATCTTGGCCAGCAGTTCGATGTTCTCCCAAGGCACCTCTGCATTGAGGTCCCACCGGGCAGCCTTGTCACGTAGAACTTCGCGCGAGATGCGCCGCGCTTCCGACTGGATCAGCTGTTGTTCTTGGCTGAGATTGAAGTCCATGTCACCTCCGGTTGATGGGAAGCGAGTTTAAGCATGGCCGATCAGTATTCAATTGAAAGTCCATAATGTGAGTCATTGTGGTGTTGCTGAACAAGTGCCTAAATTTCGATTCAGCCGCGCGCAAGTCATGGCTTTAGAAGGAATGATATTTAGAAAATTAGACATAATCAGCATAGACGTAAAGTGAATTGCAGGCGTGATAACCTGCTTACCCAGACGAAAAGTTACGTGACCCTGTCACGCGGTCTATTGCAATCCATAGTTCATAGAATGGACAAGTAGGACTTGGAGAAGTCCCGCAACCCAACACGGAGTCCTGCTCATGGCGACCAAACCAGCAAATGCCAGTCCGAGTACCGGCGCTCAGTCCATCAAGCGTGCGGCGTCCTTGCTGAAGTTGGTGGCCGCTGGCAACGAAAACGGATCGCGCCTGATCGACCTGCACACAGCCGCAGGGCTGGAGCGGCCAACCGCGCACCGCCTGTTACGCGGTTTGATGGATGCAACACTAGTCCGGCAGGATTCGGCAACACGCCGCTACTTCCTGGGACGTGGAGTGCACGAGTTGGGTGGCGCCATGGGGCCTCGATCGGTGCTGCTCGACATTTGTCACCCCTATCTTGTTTCCATCGCTGAGCGGACTGATGACACGGTCTTCCTGACTCTACGATCCGGCCTTGACGGCGTGTGTATCGACCGTGTCGAAGGCTCGTTTCCGGTCAAGGTGTTCGTGATGGAAGTGGGCAAACGTCGGCCACTCAACATCGGGGCTGGGTCGATTGCGATCCTCAGTGCGCTCGGCGTTGACGAGGTGGAGAACATCTTGCGCGCTAACAGCCGCCACGTCGCGAGGAAGTACCCGCGTTACGATAGTACGACCATACGAGCGCGCATCGACGTCGCACGCCGCTCTGGCTACGTCCTCAACGATATCATCGAGGTCCCGGGTGTCCGGGCAGTCGGCGTTCCAATCTGCAATTCGGCCGGCCAACCGATCGGAGCGATCAGTGTGTCGGCATTAGCCAACCGGCTCGACGATAGCCGAATTCTCGAAGTCGCGACGCTGCTGAAAGACGTGGCCGGCATCATCACGGCGTCGCGTGGCATTTAGGGATGCTCTGCGCCTTGGCTCCGGACAACCACAGTGATACCTGCTTGTTGACCGCTTCTGCAGCTTCAAACGCGACCCAGTGACCCGCGCCGGAAATGGTGCTGCCGCTGACACCGGGCCTAAGCGCCGCGAGCCTGACCATGGTTTCATCCGGCGTCACGGTCACATCGTTCTCTCCCCACAGCAGCAGGGTCGGCATGGTGCAGCGCGCCAGCGCATCCGCGAGCCCGCCGCGCCGCGAAATGGCTCGGCTCTTGAACCGCGTTCGACGGCACGATCGGATATGTGCCTCTAGCGCCAGTCCGTCGATGGCCGTCGGATCACTGAGCATGTGA
>JBIKPD010000365.1:0-4106 GCA_044357665.1 Roseateles sp.
CCGCCCGCCGACCTCACAACCAAAATCGCGCGGATGACCCATACCAAGACTGTTAATGCCGTGATTGCTGAATTTTTCAGGGAATTGTGAGATAGACAGTCTGCCAAGAGTGCTTCTGCGGCAGGTGGTGTCGATAGTCGGCAAAGAGCAGCACAATCCGCCGACTTTTCATGGTGGTTGTGAGTGTCAGCTTTCCTATTTCCATCAGGCTCGGTCAATGACCGCTCGGTCGAACTGCGGCTACCTGCTTTGGGCACGCTGCCGAATGCCACGAACGACTTCTCTCTGGCGTTGAGTTGGCCCACCGGAAAGCTGCCAGTCGTGTGCACCCGCTTTGGGTCTTTATGGAAATATTTCCATAAGCAGCGTTATGGAAAGGCACGCATTATAGAAACTTGGTAATCGGTGAGCGCGCAGGGTGACTGCTGTACAGCCCATACCACGCGCCCCACAACTTTCCATAATTACAGCTTCTTCAGGAATGAAATCAACGAGTCTGGTGCCTTGTATCGGCGCAACTTGGCGTCTGGCTCTTGTAGTTTCGCCAGTGCCCGCTCTTTAATTTCCAGGTTGGCATGCGTGTACTGATGCGTGGTGATTGGGCTTTCATGACCCAGCCATATTGCCACGACGTCGATTGATACCCCCGACTGCAGCAGGCTCATCGCTGTGGCGTGGCGAACCATGTGGGGCGAAACGTGACGCTCAGCCAAGCTTGGACAGGTTTTACTGGCGGCCTTCGCTGCCAATTTCAAACGTTGTGTCACGTTGACGCGCGTCATTGGTTCACCATCCCGGTTGGGTAACAGTGCAGAGGCTGAAACGAGTTCGGGGTTGCGCCTCAACCAGGCACGGATCACCTTAACCGTGGAGCGCCACAGCGGCACTGTTCGCTGTTTTCGGCCCTTGCCATGCAACTGTACAAACGCCGCACCGTCGAGTACGACGTCGTCCACGCGAACGCCAATTATTTCTGACACCCTCGCGCCGGTGTTGTAGAGCATGGTCAGTAGTAAATGATCTCGCTGGCTGGTCCAATTGTCAGTTGGTTTACCAATGATCGCCTTCATCTCTTCATCCGAGAGGAATCCGACCATCGGTCGCTCGAATCGTTTCATCGGCACGCCCAGCGCCTGCTCCACGCTATGCAGCGAGCACAAGTCCCGGTGTTCTGCAAACTTCAAAAATGCGCGCAAGGCTGCCAGTCGTGCATTGCGACTACGCACGGTATTGCCACGTTCGTGTTCCAAATAGTCAAGAAATGCCAAGATCAATTCTGGCGTGATCTCGGTTAGCCGCATAGCAGTTGGTAACTTTCCTAGTTTTTGCTCTGCAAAGTTCAGGAACAGCACGAAAGCGTCACGATAGGTTGCCACCGTACGGGGACTCAGCGCTCGTTGCTGAGTCAGATACTCGGCAAAGAAGGTCTGCACCAATTGAGCGAAGCTTGGCGGGCGCGCGGGTATTATTGGGTTACTCATCGTTGATCTCCATGGGGTTAACGTAGCGCTCAAACCGGCCGCCGGCCAGTGCCATCAGATCAGGCACTCCGGTGAGATACCAATAGGTGTCCGACACTCTGGCATGTCCGAGGTAGGTTGACAGTGCCAACATTCTCTGGTCGAGGTCGAAACCCTGTTGGTGCCACAGCATCAGGCGATTTACCGCAAAGGTGTGGCGTAGGTCATGAATCCGTGGCGCGCCATGACAACCCCGATCCACCCAGCCGAGTTGACCGCGCAACTGCTCGAAGATGCGATGCACTTGGCGATCTCCCAGCAGGCCACCAAGCAGGTGCCCCCGGGTCCCGATGAAGAAAGGAGTTTGTGGCATTGTGCAAAATCGGTTGCAACGCAGTGCGCGGTAGCGCGCCAATGCTTGCGTCGTGCTTGGATGCATCGGCACCAGCCTTGACTTGCCAAACTTGCTTTGGCGGATTGTGAGTACACCAGATTTCAAATCCACATTGGAATCCAACAAAGACCGTGCCTCCGAGATCCGCAGTCCCGTAGAAGCCAGCAAGCCAAACAATGTCTCGTAAACAGCTGCTCGCAGGTCACCCGACGGCCCCAACCGTTTCGCAGCGGCCAAGAGATCGATGATCTCGTTATCGCGGTAGATGTGAGGCGCAACACGACCGGGAACGGAGCCAAAGATTGCCTCGCTAGGCACCTCTGTGGCTAGATCGAATTGCTGTAGCCAGCGCGCAAACGGTCTCAGTTGGCGCAGGCGCCGTGCAGATGTGGCACGCGTACCCTGTCCGGCCTTGGTCTGACGCGCCCATTCAGCCATCAGCTCGACGTTCAGTGGACCACGGTGCTTCACGTGGGCGACGTAGCGGGCAAAGTTGTCAAGCGAATATGCTGTTGATCGCAACTTGAATCCCATGTGGCGGCGCTCGGCCAGGTATTGCTCAACCCGTGCCTGCAGACTGGTTCGTGCGTTCATGCTGCACTCCCAGGCCAGGGCAAGGCGACCTCGAAGAGGGCTTGGTAGTCGACCTTGGCGTAAATCAACGAGGTATTGAGCGAACTGTGGCGCAATACGTCGGCTATCTCCTTAATCGAACTACCCCGGTTCACCAGTTTGCAGGCCAACGTGTGGCGCAGCGCGTGCATCCGGCCGTGCTGAATGCCGATACGTCGAAAGGCGTTGCGAACTACGCGCCGGATACCGTCCACCCCGATAGGTTGGTCATACGGAGCGATGTGACGTACGAACAGCGCATGGTTGCTGGTCTTTGGGCGCTCTTTGCGCAAGTATGTTTCCAGTGCTCGTCCTGTCATGCTCGGCAAGGGCATGACCTCCTGACGGCCCGATTTGGTGTGCTTGAGCGTCAAGGTGCCTTGCCGCCAGTCTATGTCAGCCAACTGCAATTGAGCTATCTCGCCGCCTCGCAAGCCCAGGTCCAGCGCGAGTCGAACGATTGCGTAGCCGCGCTTGGGGGATGGCTGCGCATCGGTAAATGAGCCGAGCAACCGCTCGACCTCTGCGGCTGTGAGCCCTTTCGGCAGCGATGTCTGTCCCCAGCATGCGGGTGTGGAGATCGCGGCCAACAGCGGTTGCACGGTATCGCCGAAGCTGGCACGGTAGCGCAAGTACGCTCGCAGCGCCCAGGCCAGCGTACCAGCATGGCTGGTGGTGCCCAGCAGTTTGCGTTCCTCGCCGATAAAGCACCTGATGTCTTCTGGCCGTAACTCGCCGATGAGGACCTCCCTGCCAGCGAATTTGGACTGTAGAAACCGCTGCACAATGCTCAGTCTATCTTGACGCGTCCCGCTGGCGAGTCCTTGGGCATCACGCATGTGAGCGTCGTAGCGACGCAACTCGTCGGCGATGGGTCCTGACGCAGACGCGAGCTGCTTAATGACGTGTTGCTGTCGCAGTTGCGCCAGCAACGCAAGAAGCGCCGCACGTAGGTCTCTCGGCGTGCGGACAGCCTCATTTTGGCAATCACAACGAGGTAGGTGGTAGCGAAAAAACTGATCGATGCAGCCTTCATCGAGCTGGTTCGCATGCAGCGAGCACGACGACATCCAGTGTGCAAAGTGCGCTATCGCACCTAGGCGCAAACTGACGGTGTTGGTTGCGTAGCGACCCAGCTTGAGTCGTGCCGCATACTCATCAACGTATTCGGCTAACGGGCCCTTCAGCAGCGATGCTTGTGCGTGGCGATGAAGTGAAGAAATATTTACCATGACGATCTCCAGAAGTGAGACCGTCAGCGATGCCGTAGCTAAGAAATTATGTCAAGTCTTGCAGGCACCTAATCGCTGAAACATCAGTGTTTATCAAGTTATTCGCCTTGCCGTGCTGTAGAACTTTCCATAATATAGGAGTTTCCATAAGGGTCTTGACCCGACCGTCAAATCGTAGTCCCTTATGCCCGCAGATGGCCTGTTAAAGATTTAGAAGCAGCGGCTTCTGCGAAACTGTTATGACATCACCTGCATAACCCTATGAGAACACTTCTGGTTGCGACGTTCTCAATGGGTGCGCAGCGACCATCGTCATGCTTGAAAAAGCTTTACTTTGAGAGTGGCGACATTAGTTGAAGGCAGCGTACCCGCTTGGATCGGACATCCATAACTCTAAAACCCTCAACT
>JBIKPD010000339.1:0-4471 GCA_044357665.1 Roseateles sp.
GCCGATGTAGTCGATGTAGCGGCGGCCTTCGGCATCAAAGATATAAGCGCCTGCACCGCGTTCGATGAAACGCGGTGTGCCGCCTACCGCGCGGAAAGCCCGCACCGGCGAATTGACGCCGCCCGGAATGACTTGCTGGGCGCGTTCGAACAAGGCTTGATTCTTGGGCATGGTCAGCGATCAATCAATCAATGCATGCGACGTGGCGTGCGTGAGCTGCCATCGGGGGGCGCAGCGGGGCCATCGGCTTCAGCGTCGAGTTCAACGCCTTCTTCATCGGTGGGCGGCAGCGCCCAGAAAAAACGGTCGGGCAGCATATTGCCCATGCCGGGCCTGAAGCCCGCTTCCAGCGCCTGGTCCAGGAAGGACAAGGCCTCACCAACGGCAGACTGGATGTCGGCACCCACCGACAGCAGCGCCGCCAGCGCGGCTGACAAAGTGTCGCCAGCGCCGATGAAACTGACCTCGACGCGTTCGAACTTTTCGCCGGTGATCGGCCCATGCGAATTGGCCAGCACGTTGTCGACAAACTGGTTTGCCAGACTGATGCCGGTAACCAGCACATGGGCGGCGCCATGCTTGGCGGCGGCCACGGCGAGTTCGCGCGGCGAGGCGGGCCGGTCGGCTTCCCAGTCGGGCAACAGGAAGTCGGTCAAGGTCTTGTGGTTGCCGACCAGCACATGGGCTTGCGGCAACACCAGTTCGCGGAAGGCGTCAAGGTAGCTTTGCTGCTGCTCTTCATCCAGCCAGGCCACGCTGGGCAGGTAAGCGACCAGCGGCACATCGGGGTAATCGCTCAGCACCTCGGCGACTGCGCTGACGCCCTCGGCACTGCCCAGAAAGCCGACTTTCCAGGCGGTGATCGGCACATCTTCAAGAATATTGCGTGCCTGCTCGGCGATCGTGTCGGCGTCGAGGGTCTGGTGTTCGAAGATTTCAGCGGTGTCGCGCAACACGATCGCGGTGACCACCGGCAGGCAATGCGCACCCATCGCGGCGATCGTCGCCACATCGCCGGCGAGGCCTCCCGCGCCGCTGGCTTCGCTGGCGTTGAAGCTCATCACACAGGCGGGCGCATGGGTTTCTTCGTCCTGGAGGGTTGCCAGATCGGCGACTGGCTTGGCGGTTTTGATCATGGTGGCTTGCGGCGCTCGGCAATTCAAAAGGTCTGGCCGCTGGCCGTTCAAGGCCTGGCCGGAACTGGGTTCAGGTCAGGCGCATCGAACAACCGGGGTGACTGTTCTGCCTGCGCTGCCATTGGCAGAACAGGCGGACCAGCGTGGCTACAATCGCGCCATTGTAATGAGCAAAAGATAAGCACCGTGAACGACTCGAGTACCTGGATGTGTCTGATTTGTGGTTGGATTTACGACGAAACCACCGGTGACCCTGAGCATGGCATCGCGCCGGGCACGTTGTGGGCCGATGTCGATATGAACTGGACCTGTCCGGAATGCGGCGCCCGCAAAGAAGACTTTGAAATGGTGCGGATTTGACAATCTCCGCTTGATGGGCCGAAGTCCGTCGCCATCGGGCAGGAGGACATGTGGATTCTGGAAACCCTGAAATTGTGAGCGCCGGCGTCAGCTTCGACCCGCCGGCAGCCCGCTTGCCCGCCTGGATCATGCAGGTTTCAGACCTGGCGATGCGGACCGCGCACCAAGCCCTCGACGATGCGCTGGCACGTCCGGCTGATTTCGCTGCGACCAGCCCCTCCCTGCTGACGGCCGCGGCTGTCCTGCAGCAGGTCGCCGGGTTGATGCATGATTTGCCTGCGAGCCGCAAGCTGCTGGCTGCGACAGTACAGGCGCTGAATGACCTGGCGCGACAGCCATCAAGCATCACGCAGGGCAAGGTCGAAGCGATCAGGCGCGCCGACTGTGCTTTGCTGGCTTATGCCTCGCAGCAAGGCGAAGGTTCGGCGAGCTCGCCATTGGCGCTGTTCCCGGCTTACCGCCGGCTGCAGGAAGTCAATCGCGCATTGCGTATCCATCCGGCCGACCTTTGGCATTGCGACTGGCGCTGGCTTGAACTGCCTTGTGACGAGACGGCCACAGCGCTCGACCCGGTCGCCGCGCGCGAGCCTTTCGAGGCGACCCTGCTGAGCTATCTGCGCGCTCCGGACCCCGTACATGCAAGGCGTTTGGGCGACCAATGCGCCGGCTTGGCAGCCGGCCTGACCCAGCTTCAGGCGCGGACCTTCTGGCAACTCGCCGCAACGCTGTTCGAGGCGCAGGCGGATGGGCTGTTGGCCATTGACCTCTATGTCAAACGCGCCGCGGCCAGATTGTTGACGCAACTGCGGCAGATCCAACAGGGAGATCAGGCATCGCTTGAATCGCCGGCAATTGAATTGCTGTTTTTCTGTCTGCAAGCCGCTGCCAAGGGCAAGCCCGGGCCACGCCTGCAGGCCCTGCTGAGAAGCTATGGCGAGGACCATGGCCTCGCCGCCAGCTACGAGGATGATTCAGGCCTGGTTCTTCCCGATCTGTCGGGACCGCGCCAGGTGCCGGGCAGCGTTCTGCACCAGTTGCGAGCTGACTTGACCGGGATCGAGCGGCAGGCCGATGCCTGTTGCATCGACCCTTCGCAAACCCAGCGCCTGATGCCGCTGGCGGCGCAACTCTCCTCGATGCGCAAGCTTCTGAGCGAACAGGGCTTCGATCAAGCCGCGCTGGCCTGTTTGCGAATTCGCGTCGAAGTCGAGGAATTGAATATGCTCGACGCCGCTGCCTCGGCATTGAGGTTGCTGCTCGAGCGCCATGCCGCCAATCTGGGCGCGCTGGCCTTTTTACTCGACGTGGCTGCGGTCGATCCGGCCATGGCCAAACGCCTGATGCGTTTCAACGCTGCCAGCGGTAATCTCGAAGCCAGGCTGGACATGCAGGCCCCGCCGCTGTTGACCCTGGTGCCTGCACCGGCTTTGCATCAGGCGGATGCGCCGGCCCTGGTCGAAAGCGACGAAACCGTCCGCGTCATTGGCTCGCTGCGCATCAGCATTGCCTTGTTCAACGTCTTTCTTAACGAGTCGGATGAGTTGTCGCGGCATCTGTGCATGACGCTGGCCGAGTGGGCTTCGCATCTGACCGGTCCTGTGCCGGCCGAGGCTCAAGCGCTGGCTCAGGCGCTGGCCGGCAATGCTGAAGCCGTTGGTTTCGGCTCGGTGGCCCAATTGGCCGGAGAGTTGGCCCAGGCTTTGGGCCGATCCGCCTTGGCCGAGGGCTATAGCCAGGCCGATGGCCAGTTGTTTGTCAAGGCGTCCGAAGACATCCGCTATCTGCTGCACCAGTTTGCGGCCGGATTCCTGCGCGCCCATGACGCCGCCTTGCTGGCCAGCCTGCAGGCCTACCCTGCGGCCTTGGAGGCGGCCTTGCCTGCAGGCAAGGTGCTGATCTGATCCAATTCCGGCTCAATCCCCTCCAAAGAATTCGATGCTCGTTTTGAATCGCCTGAAATTCTTGCTGCTCTTGTGCCTGGCGGGCAACGCGGCCGGACAGGCGCCTGAACCGGCCGTAGCTCCGCCAGCCCCACAGGCGGCCAGCGCTGCCCCCGCGTACCGGACCCAGGACCTCGACTGGGTCGATGCCGGTCGCCAGCGTGCGGTGCCGGTGCGGCTGTACTGGCCGGCAAGGGTCGCAGCCGGTGCGAAGCTGCCGCTGATCATTTTTTCGCATGGCATCGGCGGTTCGCGCCAGGGCTACAGCTATCTGGGCGCGCATTGGTCGGCGCAGGGTGTGGCCAGCCTGCATGTCCAGCATGTCGGCAGCGACCGGCAGCTCTGGTTTGGCAACCCCTTCGGCTTGGTCGAGCGGCTACAAATTGCTGCGGCTGAAGTCGAGGCCTTGAACCGGGTGCGCGACATCAGCTTCGCGCTCGACCAGTTGCTGCAAGGCGAGCGTGGCGCGCAGATCGACCGGTCCAGGATCGTGGCAGCCGGGCATTCCTATGGCGCCAGCACCACCATGCTGCTGGCCGGCGCGCAGATCGCAAGGCAGGGTGTGGCACTGGAGTTGCGCGATACGCGGATCAAGGCTGCGATCCTGATTTCAGCGCCGCCGTTCTACGGCGAGGCCGACGCCGCAAGCATTCCTGCCAGCATCGCGATCCCGACCCTGCACATCACCTCCACCGAAGATGTGATCACCATTCCCGGCTATTACTCGGGTGCCAGCGACCGGCTCGCATTGTTCGAGGCCAGCGGCAACAGCGCCGGCCATTCGGCCAAAGTCCTGGCGGTGTTCGAAGGCGGCTCGCACAGCATCTTTACCGACCGTGCCGGCACCGGCGGCCTGGCCTTGAACCCGCGCGTCAAGAACGCCACCAAGGAGTTGTCGCTGGCGTTCTTGAGCCATGTGTTCGACGCCAGCGATGCGGGCCTGGAACAGTTCGGGCTGCGTTATCGCGACATCCTGGCGCGCTGGGTATTGCCGCTGCCTTGAGCATCCTTAGGGATGCTGCATCCTTAGATCGC
>JBIKPD010000340.1:0-4459 GCA_044357665.1 Roseateles sp.
GGCCGGGAAGACGTAATAGCACTCGCAGCAGAGCCATTGATAGGACTCGCGCTTGGCTTCATGGCGCAGATCGGACAGCAGATCAGCCCGGCTGGCCTTGATCTCATGGACGACTGGCTGCAGATAGGCCTCGACCGAGGTATTGCGCACCGAAAAAAGATCGGGCCTTGCGATTCGCCAACCGGCCTTGAGCGCAGGCGGCGGCGCCTCGCTGCTCAGCAGGTCGGCGCAGGGCAGGGCGATCGCTTCGGCACTGGCTGCCAAGGCGGCACGCAGCGACAGCTCGCGCCAGACAATCCGGCCGCCGGCCACAAGCTCCTTGGCCATTCGCTCACCCAGCCGATCATGTTGACTCAAGGCGCGCTGATTACGATGGCGTGCCTGTGCCAGCAACTGGATTCCGGCCTCGGTCAAGCGCAGCGTCTGTTGACCGGCTTGATGGTCCACCAAAGACACCCACCCCGCCGCCAGCAGGTCGATGTCGGTCGCGTCGTGACTCGGCCAGCCGCCCGAGCGCCAGATCTTCATCAAGCGCGTCAGCTGGCTACGTCCCGGTACCATGGTTTGATGGGTCTGCATGACTGTACAAGTTTACAGTGTTGATGCTTGCCCGCCTGTCCTTGTCTCAGATCAAGACCGGGCCCGGATTCAAGCCCCAAGATGGCGAAGCCAATTTTTCAGGCGTCGCCATGTACAAACATCTGCTTGTTCCCCTCGATGACACCGCGCTGTCTTCAGCCAACATCATCACCGCGGTGGAACTGGCGTCGAGACTCGACGCACGCATCACCTTCTTTCACGCCACGCCCGATTACAGCGCCACCGGCGAGGGCTCGCTGATCATGACGCTGGAGCCGACGATGTTCGTCGAAGCCGCAATGGGTGACACCAACGTCTTGCTGAGCAAGGCCGTGGCTTGCGCCAATGCAGCCAAAGTGTCTTGCGCTTCGGCCGCAGTGATCAGCGACAAACCGGCCGAAGCCATCATCGAAGCTGCGCTGGGCCATGGCTGCGACCTGATCGTGATGGCCTCACATGGCAAAGGACGTGGCGCACTGGCGGGTTGGCTCCACAGCACCCGGACCGAACGCGTCTTGCGCCAGTCGCCGGTGGCTTTGCTGGTGACGAGGGTAGAGGCAGCGCGTCCGATTACCGATGCCGAGCGCGCGCTTGCCATCATCCAGGACGAGCATCGCTCGATCGCGGTGGTCGTCCAATCGATGCGCGATCTGGTCAACGAGGCGCAGTTGGCCAAACGCGAACCCGATTTCAATAGCCTGACTCGCATGCTGTCCTATCTGCGCGAATTCCCGTCCCAGTTGCATCATCCCAAGGAGGAAATGCACTTGCACCGCTTGCTGCGCTTGCGCGATCCCGGCAGCGACGCGCTGCTGCTCGACGTCGAGTCCCAGCATCTGACCGAACATAAGCTGATCGACCGCGTGTCCTTCTGCCTTGCGCTGCAGGACATCGCGGCCGAGGATGGCGACGAAGCCCTTGCCGACGCGGTCAACCGCCTGGCGGCCCATGTTCTCGGGCATATCGGTCTCGAAGAGCGTTCGGTTCTGCCGCTGGCGCGACTTCATCTGCAGGCCCCGGATTGGACCGAGATCGCCACTGCTTTCGCGGCCAACGATGACCCGCGTTTTGGCGATCTGCCAACCGAGGAGTTCCGCCGGCTTTTCACCCGGATTGCCAACCGGGTCGCCGACACCAAGCTGAGCAACTGATCGGCGGGCTCAGGCCCGCTTTTTTTGGCTAATTTGGTATCCTGTAAGGCAGATGCCAGTTCGGTGCGGTGAACTCGCACCTTTATTTATTTCAATCAGCAAGGGGATACAGGCGATGAGTCAACGTGATGTAGTGGTATTGGGTGCAGCCCGCTCTGCAATTGGCACTTTTGGCGGCGCATTGGCCGACATCGAGCCGGCTGAATTGGCCGGGACCGTGATGAAGGAAGCCGTCAAGCGCTCGGGCGTTGACCCCGCCTTGATCAACTATGTGACGGTCGGCAACACCATCCCCACCGAAAGCCGTTTCCCCTATGTGGCCCGCGTTGCTGCGATCCAGGCCGGCTTGCCGATGGATTCGGTCGCGATGTCGGTCAACCGCTTGTGCTCTTCGGGTCTGCAGGCGATCGTCACCACCGGCCAGAACATTCTTCTTGGCGACTGCGACTACGGCGTAGGCGGTGGCGTTGAGGTGATGAGCCGCGGCGGCTACCTGTCGACCGCAATGCGCAGCGGCGCACGCATGGGCGACACCAAGCTGGTCGACATGATGGTTGCGACGCTGACCGATCCATTCGGCGTTGGCCATATGGGCATCACGGCCGAGAATCTGGTGACCAAATGGGGCATCACCCGCGAAGAGCAGGATGCCTTGGCCGTCGAGTCGCATCGCCGTGCTGCAGCAGCCATCGCTGAAGGCCGTTTCAAATCGCAGATCGTGCCTATCGTCAAGCAGACCCGCAAGGGTGAAGTGACCTTCGACACCGACGAACATGTCAAGGTCGGCACGACGATGGAAACGCTGGCGAAGATGAAGCCGGCGTTCAAGAAAGACGGTTCAGTGACTGCGGGTAATGCTTCGGGCATCAATGATGGCGCGGCCTTCTTCGTGCTGGCCGATGCCGCTGTCGCTGCGGCTGCCGGCCATAAGCCGATGGCGCGGATCGTGTCCTATGCAGTCGCTGGTGTGCCCAACGAGATCATGGGCGAAGGCCCGATCCCGGCGACCAAGCTGGCGCTGAAAAAGGGCGGCCTGACGCTCGATCAGATCGACGTGATCGAAAGCAACGAAGCGTTTGCAGCGCAAGCGATTGCAGTGTCACGCGGCCTCGGCTTCGACCTCAGCAAGGTCAACCCGAATGGCGGCGCGATCGCTCTCGGCCACCCGGTCGGTTGCTCCGGTGCCTTCCTGGCCACCAAGGCGATCTACGAACTGCACCGCACCGGCGGCCGCTATGCGCTGGTGACGATGTGCATCGGCGGCGGGCAGGGCATCGCGGTGGTGTTCGAACGTCTGTAAACAATATCTCTCCCGGGAGGGAGAACGGCCGCCAAGGCCAGGGGTGGTGCAGCAGCACCGCCCCGTCAATCCGCTGAGTCAGCCGGGCTTCGTTGAGATGACCCGGCCGCGGCGAATTCGGAGCCAGCGCTGCTACGTAGCCCGACTGATGAGCGCTCTGGTCAGGCCGTTCAGAGACAGGCTGCTGAGCTGTAGTCAGTGGAGCAAGTTGAAAATATTGAACATTAAACCATTATGAATCAATGGTTTAAACGGTATTGTTAATGTTCGGCGGTGGCGTGCAGTTTACGTGGCGACGCTCGGCGCAATTAGCGTCACGCCCGGAAAATATGCGGCGTAGCGTCGTGTATCCCGGGTCAAAATTGGATGACCCGTTACTGCCGCGTGCGCACCGATAAAAAAATCGCCGAGAACATTGCTCTTCGTACCGCCTTGCCGGCGGTAACGCACAAAAGCCTTACCGGCGAGAAACAATGCCGGTCGCGGCAACTCGATCAGCACCAACCCTAACTCCTCGATAGTTTTGTCCATTGCCTCGACGGTCGAGAACGTCAGCGACAACTCGGAATAAATAATTGGATTGATCGCCAATCGGTGAACTTTCGATTGCGCACGTAGTTGGCCAATCGACCAGTCCGCCCAATCCGGATCGTTCTCCAGAACATCGACCAGCACGTTGGTGTCGACCAGTAACATCAACCTTCGCCGCGCAGTAGCGCCATCAAGTCGTCAGTTCGCCACTTGACATCCGCTTTGCCACGGGCAGATTCGAATCGATCGGGCTTGCGACTCGGCCTCGCGCCCACCTTGTGAATTACAACATCGCCTTCACGATTGACCGCAAAATTTACCGAACAGCCTGGTGCCAGATTCAGCGCATCGCGAATCTGCTTGGGGATGGTGACCTGACCCTTGCTGGTAAGTGTCGTCGACATGGCATGGCTCCTCTTGTATTACGGCGATGCTCATTGTAATACCCGGCGAGCTGGTATGTAACCCGCGCGAGAGCATCGCGGTCACCGGATTCATCAAGCAGGGCGGTCGCGTAGTTGGCGTGAAAACGCTGCGTGGCGGCGTGGCCGGCGAGATCCACGCCGACAAGGTCGGTGCCGCCGTGGCCGGGCACTCCAGCGAGATCGCCCGCATGGCTGGCTTTCGGCTGCCGGTGACCAGCTACGCTCTGCAGGCAATGGTGAGCGAGCCGGTCAATCCCGTGCTCGACACCGTGATCCTGTCGGCTGCGGTCGGAGCATCGAAGATCGGCAACTGATCTTTGTGGATGTCGAAGTCGTTCTGCCATTGCGCCAACTCGGGCAGGTTTGGGAGCAACTGTTCCCGGTCGAACGACAGCGCATCGTGCAGTTGCTGATTGAGCGGGTGACATTGCGTGAGGAAGGCATTGAAATTGTCTGGCGCGAGGTGGGCTGGC
>JBIKPD010000341.1:0-4456 GCA_044357665.1 Roseateles sp.
CAGGCGGGCATAGTCGCGGAACTCGTTGACCAGCTGCTTCATCGACTGCACCTGGTTGACGATGGTGGCGACTGATCGCACCAGCATCGCCTGATCGGCGCCTTCCAGCTTCGATTCGAGCTTGTGCTGCAACCTCTCGGCTGAAAGCTGGATCGGCGTCAGCGGGTTCTTGATTTCATGCGCCAGCCGCCGGGCAACTTCGCTCCAGGCCGCCGAACGCTGTGCCGACACCACCTCGGAGATGTCATCGAAGACCATCAGCCGCGCGTCATCGGGCAACTGGGCGCCGCGGACCAGCAGGGTGAGCTGATCCTGACCCGCCTCAAGCTGTAGTTCGAGCGCATCCTGCCAATGGTCGCGCTCGCCGGCCTCGGGGCTGTATTGGTCAAAACGCTGGCCCACGGCATCAGCGAAGGCGTGCAGTTGCGGCACTTCGTCAAGTCTGAGCCCCCGGTAATCGGCCAGCGGCAGGCGCAGGATGCGCGTGGCGCCCGGATTGACAGTGACGATCTGCGCCTGGGCATTGAAGACGATCACGCCGGCGGTCAGGTTGTCCAGAATCGTCTGCAAATTAGTGCGCGCGCCTTCCAGATCTGCGACGCTGCGCTCGACCATGGCACGCGCTTCGGCCAGCTGTTCGGTCATGTCGGCAAACGATCTTGTCAGCCCGCCGAGTTCGTCGCGCGAGCTCAAGACTGGTTTGGCGGACAGATCGCCTTGCGCCACCTGCCGCACGCCATCAGCCAGCAGCAGCAGCGGCCGCGCCAGTTGGTTGCCCAGCGTCACGGCCAGCAGCAGCGCACCGAACACGGCCAGAATCAGCACCAGCGTCAGCGTGCCGAGGTACATGCGCCGCAGGCCATCGCGCTCGAGCGCGCGCTGCTGGTATTCGACGCTGGCCGTCTGCACAGCCAAGGCATTGATCAGCATGCCGGTCGGCACCCGCTGTGCCACCATCAGGAAGCGCTCACCCAGGCCGCTGGTGCCCAGTCGCATCTCGGAGTTGGGTAGCAGCGCCAGCGCGCGGATCATTGCCTTGCCTTGCAAGGCCTGGGCTTCGTCCTCCAGCCCTTCCAGGTGGCTGATGACGCCGGCGCTGCGGGCCTGGCGCAGCTTGTCGGCAGCAGGTCGATCGGGCGTCAGCGAACTGGTGTCGCCGCCCACCGAAAGCAGGATCTGACCATTGCCGCCGACCAGGGCGACGGTGCGCGCGCCGAGTTGATTGCGCAGACGCTCGAGTGCCAGCGGTTGCGGCACGGCAGAGGACTCGGACATGCGCTCGGCGGCATCGCGGGTCTTGTTCGCCAGGTCAGCGACCATGCTGTCAAGCGTGCCGCGGCCGAGGTTGAGGCCGGCGTCCAGCGCACTGGCCAGACGCACATCGAACCAGCTCTCGATGCTGCGGTTGACGAACTGATACGACACCGTGTAAATCATCACGCCCGGCATCACCCCGACCAGCGCAAAAATGCCCGCCAGCTTGAGCAGCAAGCGGCTGCCGAACTTGCCGCGCCTGACGCGTAGGAACAGGCGCAACCCGGCCATGCCGATCACCAGCACCAGGGCCAGGGCGACGGCAATATTGACCCAGAACAGCCAGACATAGTGGCGGTCGAAGAACCCGCGTTGGCCGGCGCTGATCGACAGCAGGAAGGCCAGCACACCGCCGATACCCGTTATCGCCACCAGTGAGATGACCCAGGCCCAGCGAGCCTGCTTGCTCATGGCGCGGTGGGACGCGAACTGAAATCGCCGTTCAGCGACAAGTTGCGCTCGATGTTCAAGCCCCAGCCTTCGGGTGAACCCAGACCGATCTGCATCGGCCGTGGCAACTGACTGGTGTCGAGCTTGAAGCTGAACTCGATGTAATGGCGGCCGTCTTCGAGCTCGCGGTTTTCAGCGATCCGCCATCCCGAGATGCCGCGCAGCGCGGCCAAAGCCTCGCTCAAGCTGGCGTAGCTCTGGTTCAAACCGCCGGTGCTGATCTTGTACTGGCGGGTCAACGGTTGCCATGCCAGCCGCCAGGTGCGGGTGGCCCGGGCTACCCTGGCATCGCGCCAGTACCAGCGGCCGCGCAGCAGCACCGCCTCGGCGGTGAAGTAGATCGGCACGCCTTTAAGCAAGGCATCTTCGGCCGCATGCGGCAACTCGAATCTTGTGCTGAAGCTCAGCTCCAGGCCTTCCTCGCTGCGGCTGCTGCTCAGTTGGATCAGCTCGACCCCTTGGGCATGCGATGCCGGGGCAAACAGCGCCAACAGCAAGGCGATCGCCAGCAGCCAGCGCAGCAGGGCTGATTGCAGGGCATTGGCGGCGATGGTGGCAGGCTTGTTCAAGGCTTGGATTGGAATCAGGTTTTTTTGACCAGCAGCGCGTAGTAGAAGCCATCGACCATCGACGGCGCTGCCGGCGCTTGATTGTCGGCGACTGGCAGCAGATGACCGGTCAGGCCGGCGACTTCAACCGCAATGGCGTCCGTATGGCGTTGTAAAAATGCGTCGATCTGGCCTGAACCTTCGGTTTTGAAAATCGAGCAGGTCGCGTAAACCAGTCGTCCGCCTGGTTTCAGGGTCGGCCACAAGGCTTCCAGCAGGTCGGCCTGGATCTGCGCCAGATTGCCGATGTCGCCGGGCCGGCGCAGCCAGCGCACGTCCGGGTGCCGGCGCACGATGCCCGAGGCACTGCAGGGCGCGTCGAGCAGGATCGCGTCGAAGGGCCGGCCGTCCCACCAGGCCGCAGGGTCGCGTGCATCGCCCGCTTGCAAGCGAGCCTGCTGCTGCAATCGGGTCAGGTTTTCCTGCACCCGCAGCAGGCGTTTTGCATCGCTGTCGAGCGCCAGCAGGTCGAGATCGGCAAGTTCGAGCAAATGCGCGGTTTTGCCGCCGGGCGCCGAGCAGGCGTCGAGCACCAGCGCACCCGCAGCGATGGCCTGCAGGCCAGGCTGGGCACCGACCAGCAAGGGCGCTGCCAACTGCGCCGCAGCGTCCTGCACCGACACCTGCCCTTGCTCAAAGCCCGGCAAGGCCGTCACCGGCATGGCGCGTTCCAGCATGACCGCCTGCGGCGCCAGCGGCCCGACAAGGCGCGCGGCTATCCCGGCTGCGGCGAGCCGCTCGACATAGGCGCTCGCCGTCCCATGCCTGGCATTGACGCGCAAAGTCATCGGTGGGTGTTCGTTATTGGCCGTCAGCATGGCCTGCCATGGCCCGGGCCAATCGGCTTTTGTGCGGTCGATCCACCAGGGCGGATGGTTGAACCGGCCCTGTGGATCGCGCAGCACGGCCTGCACGATGGCATCCCGTTCGCGCACGAAACGCCGCAAGACCGCATTGACGAAGCCGGCACTGGCCGGCGCGCGTTTGCGCGCAGCGCTGACGGCCTGGTCCACCACCGTATGTTCAGCATAGATCGGCACGGCGCTGGGCCAGAGCAAGGCCAGCGCGCTGATCAGCAAGCTGTCGACTTTGGGCGGCGGGGCCTTCGGTGCCAGCAGCATTCTGGCCGCGCTTGCGCTGCCCAAGCCGCGCAGTACATGAAAGCTCAGGCTCTGGGTGGCCGGCCGCAGTTCGGCCGGAACGCGCGCCAGCAACTCGGTCAGCGATTT
The DNA here is from genome assembly GCA_044357665.1 of Roseateles sp. Classification (GTDB taxonomy): domain Bacteria; phylum Pseudomonadota; class Gammaproteobacteria; order Burkholderiales; family Burkholderiaceae_C; genus Paucibacter_A. Next base: position 3,602 of record JBIKPD010000341.1, read on the forward strand.
GCCGTCGCGCACGCCCTGGACGGCATCGGCCACTTCGAGCAGCAAGCGCTGCAGTGGTGGGGATTGGGTGGGCAGATGGGTAGTCAAGGGCGCAGTGTAGGCCCGCGGCGGCACGGTCTTTGCAATCGGGCCACAATGGCAACAGTTCAAGAACAGTGAGTCCAATCATGACCGGCGCCAAGCCCGACCACAAACCCAGCACAACAGTCGCCACGGCAATCTTGCCCGCATCCGAAAGGATCCGCTACCGCCTCGTCAATGCCGGTTGTCGCCACCACGCGAATGACAATATTTCGGCCTTTGTCGAAGACGGCGAGCTCGACGAGTTGCAGGCCGAAGTCCAGATCAAGATGCAGGAGGTGCTGCGCGCGCTGGTGATCGATACCGACAGCGACCACAACACCCAGGAAACCGCCAAGCGCGTGGCCAAGATGTTCGTGCGCGAGGTCTTCAAGGGCCGCTATGTGCCGATGCCCTCGGTGACCGAATTCCCCAATGTGACAAGGCTCAACGAGCTGATGATCGTCGGGCCGATCACCGTGCGCAGCGCCTGCTCGCATCATCTCTGCCCGATCATGGGCCGGGTCTGGATCGGTTTGCTGCCCAACGAGCATTCGAACCTGATCGGCTTGTCCAAATACGCGCGGATCTGCGACTGGATCATGAGCCGGCCGCAGATCCAGGAGGAGGCGGTGACGATGTTGGCCAACGAGTTGCAAGAGCGTGTTCAGCCCGATGGCCTGGCCATCGTCATGGAAGCAGATCACTTCTGCATGCATTGGCGCGGTGTCAAGGACACCGAAACCAAGATGATCAATAGCGTGATGCGCGGAGCCTTCTTGAAGAACTCCAATC
>JBIKPD010000447.1:0-3165 GCA_044357665.1 Roseateles sp.
CATGGCATCCACGCGGTGCCGGCGGTGATCATCAACGACCGGCACCTGATCGAGGGAGGACAGCCGCCCGAAATGTTTGCCCGGGCGCTGCGCCAGATTGCCGCCGAGGCAGCTCGAGCCTGAGACAATCACCGGCTTTGCCCGACGCAGCTGAACCATCCAGGCGGCGGGCTTCAGGCTTAGAAAGCAAGGATTGCAGTGTTCAAGAATTTGATGGTTTACAGGATCGGCCAGGATTGGCAGAGCACGGTCGCGCAAATTGAAGAGAGCCTGCAAAAAGCGGCCTTTGTTGAATGTGGTGCCACCCAGGCCCAGTCACTCGGCTGGGCCCCACCCCGAGGTGAAGCCAACGGCGCCTTGATCGAGGACATCGGCGGTCAATGGCTGTTGCAATTGAAGCTCGAGCAGCGCGTGCTGCCGGGCTCGGTGGTCAAGCGCAGGGCCGACGAGATGGCCTTGCAGATCGAGCAGGAAACCGGCCGCAAACCGGGCAAAAAGCAGACCAAGGACTTGCGTGAACACGCAACGCTTGAATTGCTGCCGATGGCTTTCACCAAGCAGTCAAACATCAAGGTCTGGATCGCGCCACAGCAGCAATTGCTGATGGTCGACGCCAGCAGCGCCAGTCGCGCCGAAGAAGTGGTGACGCTGTTGATCAAGTCGCTCGACGGACTTTCCTTGAACCTGATCCAGACCGCTGAAACCCCGGCGGCCTGCATGGCCGCCTGGCTGACCGACGGCGAGCCGCCCGAGGGATTCAGCGTCGACCGCGAATGCGAGCTCAAGAGCGTCGATGAAATGAAATCGGTCGTGCGCTATGCCCGCCATGCGCTTGACATCGAAGAAGTCCGCCAGCATCTCAGCGGCGGCAAAGCACCCACCAGGCTGGCCATGAGCTGGCGCGACCGGGTCTCTTTCATGCTGACCGACACGCTGCAGATCAAGAAGATTGCCTTTCTCGACCTCGTCTTCGAGGGCCGCGAGAGCCCTGAAAAAGACGCTGCCTTCGACGCCGATGCGGCGCTGGCCACCGGTGAGCTCAGCAAGCTGATCCCGCAGTTGCTCGAGTCACTGGGCGGCGAGCATGACTTTGCCAATCCATCGGCAGGGGTAGCGGAGGCGCCAGCGCCACAGCAAGCCGGATCAGCCAGCGCCGAAGCCGCACCTTGGGACTGACTCAGCTCGCGGCTTGCGACCGCTGCATCGCGCGGGCCAGATAAAACCCCAGCAGCAGCACCACCAGGCCGCCGCCGGCGATCACCGCAGCGCTGCCGATCCTCTCGATCAGGTCGGCGGCCAGCAGCACCCCCAGCGATTGGCCCAGAAACAGCGCTGAGGAAAACAGCGCGACCGCAGTACCGCGTGCCCCTGGCGCCATCCGTGTGGCGTTGGCCTGCATGACGGTATGAAACATGAAGAAGCCGAAACCGCTGAGCAAACAGGCCGGCAAGGTGATCTGCCAGTTCGGCGCGAAAGCAAAGACCAGCGTCGACAAGCTCATCAGACAAACACCCAGCCTGGCCAGAACGGTCTGCTCAAAACGCTGCATCAAGCGCCGCGCCGCCATCATGTAAAGCAAGCCGCCAAGGCCGAACAGCGCGACGATGGCACCCGCCGAAGTCAGCGGCAAGCCCAGCGCATGGTGCAGGTGCGAAGGCCAGATTGCCAGCACGCCAAAGCCTGCCGCGCCCTCGAGCAGGGCAACCAGCAGGACGATTCGCGACCAGGGACCGACCAAGATCAGCAGCGTTTGCGCCACCACGCCGGGTGCCGATGCCGAGCGCGCGGCAGGTCGGGCCTGGGCCTGGCTGCGCCAGTCGAGCAATAACAAAACACCGACCAGTCCGAAGATCATTGCCAGCAAGACAAAGGCCCAGCGCCAGCCCAAGGTATCGCTGAGCAAGCCGCCAAACAGCTGCCCGCCGACGATGCCCATGGTGGTCCCCAGGCCAACGCGCGCCAGCATCTCCTGGATCTGGTCTTCGGCCACGGCGTCGCCGATCCAGGCCATCGAGAGCGGAATGATGCCGGCCGCCGCGAGCGCCACCAGCATGCGGGTCCAGACCAGTTGGTCAAGGTTGGCAGTGAAGAAGGCCGCCAGGCTGCCGACGCTGCAGGCCAGCGTCGCAAAACTGATCACCTTGAACTTGCCCATCCGGTCGCCCAGCGGACCATAGAACAGCTGTGCCAGACCGTAGACCACCGCGAACGCTGAGACCACCCGCGAAGCCTGTGCGAGGTTGACCGAAAACACCTTGGCAAGCTCGGGCAGCATCGCATCGCACAAGCGCTGCGCGACCATGCTGGCGAAGGTCGCGAGGGCCAGCAGCAGGATCGCCCTGCGCTTGGCCGCTGAAACGCTGGCAGGCCCGGACGCCTGCGGACTCTGCAATGGATTCAAGTTCAAGCAACCGTCTTTCGCGCAACAGCCATCACTGCGGCGAGAAGGCCGTTGTTTTGAGAATTTTCGATTCCTGCGCCAGGATCACATCGAGATCCCGCAAGGCCTCGCGATAAGGTGTCCAGCCCGGATCCTTCTCCATCGCCAGGCGCCGGCTTTCGCGCTCAGCCAGGCTGTCGAAGCCCCACAGATGGACGACCTGATTGAGAGGCCCGAGCTCTGAAACATAGAAGCCGATCAGGTGCCCGAGGTATTTGAGTTGCAGCGGCAGCGCGGCGCGTTCGTACAGGCTCAAGAAATCAGCTGTGCGCAGAGGCTTCAGCGTATAAGTTCTCATTTCAACGATCATATTCTTCCCATTGCGGGCTTGCGCCCGACTTCAAACATCCGGCAAGGGCAGGCGTTCAGCGGCCGCCCGACACATCGATCAACGCGCCATGCACATAGCTCGACAGCGGGCCGACCAGGAAGGCCACCACGTCAGCAACCTCCTCGGCGGTGCCGGCGCGTCCGATCGGCACCGTTGGCCCGAGTCGCTCGACCAGTTCCTGCCCGCCGTGAATGGCGTGGATCTCGGTGCCGATCAACCCCGGCCGCAGCGCATTGACCCGGATGCCATGCGGTGCCAACTCCTTTGCCATGGCGATGGTGAAGCTGTCGATCGCGCCTTTTGAAGCGGCATAGTGCGACTCATTGACCATGCCGCCATGCCGCGCTGCCGCCGATGACATATTCACGATGGCACCGCCCCGCCCGCCTTTTTG
>JBIKPD010000342.1:0-4432 GCA_044357665.1 Roseateles sp.
GGCGTCTGCAGCGCTGGCATGCGAGGGCTTGCGCTGATGCAACCGGCTTTGCCGAACTCGACGATGAAGGCCGCCATCGTTTGCGCAAGCGCTTGAAACGGCTGCGCTATGGCATCGAATTTTCTGCGGGGTTGTTCGATGCAGAGCGGCTGCGGCAGGGGCTCAAGCCATTAAAACAAGCTCAGCAAGTGCTGGGCGAGCTCAATGACTTGGCGCTGGCCCTGCAAGCTTGCCAAGCGCAACTGACGCAAGGGCCGCAAGCCTGGTTCGCCCTGGCCTGGTTCAGCGCCAGACGCGATCTGCTCAAACAGCAGGCCTTGCCGATGCTGCAGGCGTTCGCGGCTGCGCCGGTGGCGTGGAAGGGCTAACGAAGCAGTAAATTGCCAGAAAGCTGGCTAGCTGGTAAGCTGGCTCGTATGAAAGCGACATTCGATTTACCAGAAGAGCTGATTCGCGAAATGAAGTTGCGGGCTGTCATGCAGGGCCGTACGTTGCGCGATCTGGCTGCTGAGTTCATCCGGACTGGGTTGGGAATGGCAGCACCGCGGCCACGACAAGCATCACCGCAGGGCTCGATGGTCCAGATTGGGCCAGGCGGTTTGCCTTTCATCCTTTGCCGCAGCGATGCAAGATCTAGCCGGATGAGCGTATTGGATCTGCTTGCTGTGGAGCAAGAAGCGCAATTCAGTGAGGACAGTGAGAGTGCCGGCCTACCTGTTTGACACCAATTTGTGGTTGGCGGCAGTCTTCACCAGCCATCCTTTTCATACTGTGGCGCAACAAGCGCTGCAGCAGGCCAAGCCCGTTCAACCCGCAATATGGTGTCGTGCAACCCAGCAAAGCTTTCTAAGGTTGCTGTCTACGCCGGCAATTTCAAAATTCTATGGTGCCGATGGTTTAAGTAACCGCGATGCCTGGATGGCGCTGGAGGCACTGCAAGCCTTGCCTCAGGTCGAGTTTCGGGACGAGGCGAACGGTTTATACGCCATCTGGCGTCAGTCGGCGGCGCTGGATAGCGCCTCGCCAAAAGTCTGGATGGATGCGTATCTGGCAGCCTTCGCGATCACCGGTGGGCTGCGGCTGGTCACGCTAGACCGTGATTTCAGGAACTTCGTGGTGCAAGGGCTGGACCTCGAATTGCTCAGCGGCTGACAGGCTCAGTCAGCCATCTCGGCTTTGGCCATCTCCACGTCGAGACATTCCATCGCATCGAGCGGCTGGCTTGCCGCAGCTTGGGCATAGAGTGCCTCGGCTTGCTGCAGACGCTTGTCGCCTTCGAGCATGACCAGGCCGTTGGCGCGCTCGATCATCGCGATCGCGCTGCCAGGGTTCAGCTTCAAGGCCTTCTCGAACAGCTTCAAGCCGGTCGCTGAATCGGCGCCCTGGGTGCGCCCCAGCAGACGCCCGACCTTGTCGATCACCTCGGCATGAAAGGTGCCCAGCGCGATATGCGCATCGGCATGCCTGGGTTGCAATTCGATGGTTTTTTCCAAAGCCTGCTTGACCTTGCTGCCCAGGCCCAGGGTCAAAGCCTTGGCGACGCTGATGCCCTGGCTGTAGCGGCCGATCGCATAAGCCTGCCAATACCAGGCATTCGGGTTCGCGGGTGCATCGGCCTGCTGTTGATGAGCGCGCTCGGCCACCTCAAGAAACATCTCGAGTTTGGTTTTTTCCTTTTTCTCCAGGTATTGGGCATAAATCGCCTGCGCCTTGTTGGCCACGGTGATGCCGTCGCCACCCGCAGCCAGCCCGGCGGCACAAGCTAGTTCGAACTTGCCGGCATGAAAAAGGGTCCAGGCCTTGATCACCGCAGCGTCTTCGGGCCAGGGCTCGGCGTCGCCGGCATGCAGGCGGGGCCATTGCTTCTTCAGCGCTGCGGCGCTGAATTGAAAGGCCTTGTTGTCGTAAGGGAAGGCGGTCCATGCAGTCATTGCAGTCTCCTTTGAAAGTCAGCCAAACGCGCATCGGTGCAATGCTTGTCCGGGGCTCTGTCTGGCTTCGATTCTGGCACCATGAAGGCCTTGGCAAGCCCCCTGTTCGGCGCATTTCTTGTCCTTTCTTACAATGTGCAGCTATGCAAGCCGCCATCTCATTCAAAAACGTCAGCAAAAGTTACCGCTCAGGCCAGGTTCGGGCCCTCGATGGCGTCAGCTTCGACATTGCCCAAGGCGAATTTTTCGGTCTGCTGGGCCCCAACGGTGCCGGCAAGACCAGCTTGATCAGCATCCTCGCCGGTCTTGCGCAGGCCAGTGGTGGTCAGGTGACCGTGCTGGGCCATGATGTCGTACGCGACTATGCTCAAACCCGCCGCGCCCTGGGCATCGTGCCGCAGGAACTGGTCTTTGATCCGTTCTTCAATGTGCGCGAATTGTTGCGGATCCAGAGCGGCTATTTCGGTGTCCATCACAACGATGACTGGATCGACGAGTTGCTGGAAAACCTCGGCCTGACCGACAAGGCCGATGTCAATATGCGCCAGCTATCGGGTGGCATGAAGCGCCGCGTGCTGGTGGCGCAGGCGCTGGTGCATCGCCCGCAGGTGATCGTGCTGGACGAACCGACCGCGGGTGTTGACGTCGAGTTGCGCCAGACGCTGTGGCAATTCATCGCCCGCCTGAACCGTGAAGGCAGCACGGTACTGCTGACGACGCATTACCTTGAAGAAGCCGAAGCCCTGTGTCAGCGCATCGCGATGTTGAAGTCGGGGCGCGTGGTGGCGCTGAACAGTACCTCCGAGTTGCTGCGAGGACGTGCTTCGACGATGCTGCGCTTCAAGACCGATGGCGTTTTGCCTGAAGCGCTGCGCGCGAATGCGAGGGTCACTGGGCGCAGCGTTCAGATCAAGTCGCGCGATGCCGCTGAAGTCGAGGTCATCCTGTCTGCATTGCGGCTGGCGCAATGCCCGGTTGAAGATCTGGAGATCGGACGCGCCGACCTGGAGGATGTGTTTTTGGAAATCATGCAGGAACATGCTGCCAACACAGGAGCAGCCGCATGATCGGCAGCCAATTGCGCGGTGCTCGCACGCTTTTGTACAAGGAAGTGTTGCGCTTCTGGAAGGTCAGCTTTCAGACTGTCGCCGCGCCAGTGCTGACGGCGGTGCTCTATATGCTGATCTTCGGCAATGCGCTGGAGAACCATGTGAAGATCTATGGTGTGGTCGGCTACACCAGCTTTCTGATCCCCGGCCTGGTGATGATGAGCATGTTGCAGAACTCCTTTGCCAACAGCAGTTCGAGCCTGACCCAGAGCAAGGTCACCGGCAATCTGGTCTTCCTGCTGGTGACGCCACTGTCGCATTGGGCCTGGTTCCTGGCTTATGTCGGGGCTTCGATGGTGCGCGGCCTGGTTGTTGGCCTTGGGGTGTTGACAGTGACCTGCTTTTTTGCCCCCTTAGGCCTGGCGCAGCCGCTATGGATCCTGCTGTTCGCGATCATCGGCTCGGCGATGATGGGGGCTTTGGGGCTGATCGCCGGGCTTTGGGCCGAAAAATTCGACCAGCTCGCCGGTTTCCAGAACTTCATCATCATGCCGATGACCTTCCTCTCAGGCGTGTTCTATTCGGTGCATTCGCTGCCGCCTTTCTGGCTGGGCTTCAGCCATCTGAACCCGTTTTTCTACATCATCGATGGCTTCAGGCATGGTTTTTTCGGCGTCAGCGATGTCTCGCCCTGGTTGAGTCTGTCGGTCGCAGGTTCCAGTTTGCTGCTGGTGGCGGGGATTGCGCTGGAGTTGCTGCGGCGTGGCTACAAGATCCGCGGCTGAGCAATGCACAGGATAGTCAGCGCCAACCTTTAGAATGCAGCCCATGTCATCGCCTACTCCAGCTGAGGTTCAGCAATACATTGAAGCCGGGCTTGCCTGCCAAACCTGCCAGGTCGAGGGCGATGGTCGGCATTTCTTCGCAACCATCGTGTCGGCAGAGTTCGACGGCTTGAGCCGCGTGCGGCGACACCAGCGCGTCTACCAAGCCCTGGGTGAGCGCATGCGCGAGCAGATCCATGCCTTGTCGATGAAGACAATTACGCCGGCCGAATGGGCTGCCAGCTCTGAGGCTGGTACAGCGCAAGTCCACTGATCAACCCCGCTCGAGCGGCGGGTGCCGGCATGGCGCAAGGTGCCAGCGGCCAGAACTGTACGAGCAACAGCCAGAGCAACAAGCATGGACAAACTCCTTATCCGCGGTGGCCGGTCGCTGGCCGGCGAAGTCTTGATTTCAGGCGCGAAGAACGCAGCGCTGCCCGAGCTCTGCGCAGCGCTGCTGACGACCGAGCCGGTGACTTTGCACAATGTGCCGCGCCTGCATGATGTCGCAACGATGTTGAAGTTGTTGCGCAATATGGGTGCGACTGCCGAGCGCAGCGAAACCCGCAGTGACGAAGTGACGATCAATGGCGGGCTGGTGACCAAGCCCGAAGCGCCCTATGAGCTG
>JBIKPD010000062.1:0-14995 GCA_044357665.1 Roseateles sp.
GAGCCGAGTGCGTGAATTGCGCATGCTCGGATCTGTGCGGGGGGTGCTCAGTAATGGGTATCCCTACCGCGATCCCTCGATCGCTCGCGTGTATCGACCTCAACGCCCATATGGCCTGCTCCCGTATTGATGCCGGGAGATTGCCACGCTTGTCACGACTGAGCGACTTCAGCTCGCCGTAGATTTTTGCGTTTTTCGCCGAGCCAGACCGATGCCCATTCCGAGTAGCCCCAATCCCACCAGTGCGAGCGAGCTCGGCTCCGGCACCTCGTTGCCTCCGCAATTGCTTGTACAACCGCCCGCGCCGAGTAAATAGACGTTGGAGAGCGAGCCATTTGTGTTGTTTGGCCCACTCAAAATATCCGGGTTCAGATCCCAGGTCCCATGGGTATCGGTACGCATCAACTCAACGACAAAGTAGTCCGGGTTGCCGTTAACACTGTTCGAGCCGCCGAAGTGAAACCCCAGATAAACCTGCGAGTAGTCAGCCCATGCGGCCGATTGCACACTCCACGATCCGCTGCGCCCGCCGGCCAACTGCGTCCACGCCAGGCTGCCCTCGCTGCTGTCGCCGCCAGCAACGCCCGAAGCCGTGAAATCCGTCACGACGTCTTTGTCAATCGTCGTGAGCCCGAGGGCTGCAATATCAGAATTCTTGAGATTGCCAGTGCCCGTGGCGCACACTCCGCCAACGAGTCCCGGATCAATTGCCGTAACGCGAATGCCGCTGGATCCTCCACAGATGATTTCTGACGCGACAGCCGGCGCAGAGCTGCCCGCCAGGAGTACAACGATCACTGCGGATATGGTTCTGAATGATTTAAGCATATTAAAAATCCGATACACACTTGTAAAACACAAGCATTTGCCGAAGCACGTCATGCGCTTTGGTATGTCAGAGTGCCACGCTTGGCTTGCCTTTGGAGTTTGCCGTATGCCAAGTCTGTGCAAATCTTGGCAGAAAACACTTTTGGTTATGACGGCGAATGGATCGCCACGCCGTCAGCCTTGAGCGTCATCTGGCCCAGGTTGGTTTTCGGGTAGTCCACCGGCGGCGCCGAGGGCATCTTGATCAGATCGCCAAGACCCTCGGATGATCGTGCCCAGCTTCATCCAGGTCTGCGTACCGTAGCGCGGCTCAACCGGCTGAGGACCGTTCTCACCGATTGGGTGATGGCAGGCGGGCAGGGATGCTCAATAGGCCTGCGGCCTCCGAGGCGATGGAGCGCGGTCAACTGCTGAAGCAAGGGATGCTCTGCATAACTCAACGCGAGTTGGTGCAGCGCGGATCGGGATGGGATGCAAGGCGCATTTTGCGGCCAATAGCGCGTGCTATTGGCAAGAAATGCAACGCCGCAGACCGCCCGGGGCCGCGATAGCACGAGCCGTGAGGGGTTATGCAGAGCATCCCTAGGTGCAAACACGCGATCGCTTGCCTGCCTGCCTACGCTCGCGACCCGCTAGTCGTTTGCGGGCTGTTTCCAAGGCGCTGCGGGGCGTGTTTGGTTCCACTTGCCCCACCGCCAATTGCTCGCTTGATCCAACAGATTCGACCAGTGATCCGACGCGGATGCCGCCGAATATTTTTATTTGCGAATACTCAAGGCGTTGACTTGGGCTTGCCGGCACGATTGAACACCTCAAGCCATTTTGGGAAAGGCGGTCGGCTCAATGGGCCCAATCTCTAAATTCCGATCAAGGTATTGATATTTTATTAATTCCTAAAACCTCAAGAAAGGTATCTCATGAAATTATTGAAATTCCCGCTAATTCTGGCTGTCGTCCTCGGGTTTAGTGGTGGACCCCTTCAAGCCCAAACTATGACTGATAAGCAGGCGGCGCCAATGACCCGTCAACAAGTCAAGATGGAACGCGACGAGTTCCTCAAACTGCACAGGTATGACGCAGCTAACGAAGAATGGATCCTGCGCTCGAATATGGATCCACCTGCCGGCATGAAAACTCGAGCCCAGGTACGCGCCGAGAAAGACGAGTTTCTAAAAATGCACAAGTTCGACAGCGTCAGCGAGACCTGGGTACCGCTTCAGGGTGCGCCCAAGCCGACCTTGTCACGTGCCGAGGTACGGGCCGAGACAGCCCAGTTCATGAAGACGCATGAGTGGGACGAAATCAATGAACGCTGGGTCGATAAGCCCGCGCGCAAGGCCAAAGCGAAATAGACGTTTGCCTTAAATTCCGTTGGTCTGCATGTGAATTATGCGGCGGACCAATAGATAGATGACCAAGCCCAGCTTGATTCGCTGGGCTTGGCTTTTTATGGAGCGGACTTCCGCCTCAATCCCAGGTTTGGCAACATCAGCGGTTCGCTAAGGATGCTCTACATAACTCAACGCGCGCGGGTGCGGTGCGGATCGGGATGGGATGCAAGGCGCATTTTGCGGCGAATAGCGCGTGCTATTGGCAAGAAATGCAACGCCGCAGACCGCCCGAGGCCGCGCTAGCACCAGCCGTGAGGGGTTATGCAGAGCATCCCTAAATCACCACATGGCCACCAATTTCAATCGAGTGATCAACCGGTATCTTGAAATACTCTGTGGCACTCTGCATGGTCCGGTGCAGGTAGATGAACGGGCCATTGCCAGGGCGAGGGGAATCAGTTGCCGCCAGTTGCCGCAGCCTTCGGGTACCACCAGGGCGAAGCGCCGCCGTCGTTGATCATGTAGGCCTGTTGGCGGTAGAAGCGCTGCAGGCTGGCAGCACCCATGCGCGAACCTCCGAGGCCCGAGCTTTTGAAAGACTGCTTGACCGCATCGTGCACGATCGCAGTCAACGATGCGTCATTGATCGACACGGCTCCTGCCTGCAAGCGGCCCGCCATTCCTCGGGCTTGGTCAAGGTTGCGGGAGAAGATGCAGGCTGACAAGCCGAAAACCGTTGAATTGGCCAACGCGACCGCCTCGTCATCATCGTCAAAGGCCATCACCGGCAGGATCGCCGCGAAGGTCTCTTCGTTGATGATGGCCATTTCATGCGTGACATCGACCAGCACCGTGGGCTCGCACCAGAAGCCGCCGCCTTGTTCCAGCACCTTGCCGCCAACCGCCGCGCGCGCGCCCTTGTCGATGGCATCTTGCAGATGCCGACGCACGATCGGGACTTGCGCCGCAGCGATGATCGGGCCGATCTGGCCCTGATCGATGTCGGGATAGTTATGTCGCAGGGCGGAAACTTCCGCGCTCAAGGCTTTGACGAAGGGGGCGTAAACGCTCCGGTGCACGTAACAGCGTTCGATGGACTGGCAGGCCTGGCCGGCATTGACCATGCTGCCCCAGGCCAGCGCGCGCGCGGCCAGTGCAATGTCGGCGTCGGCGCAGACGATCGCCGCATCCTTGCCCCCCAACTCGAGGTGCGCGGGAATGAAGGCCTGTGCCGCCAGTTCGCAGACGCGACGGCCGGTGCGAACGCTGCCGGTAAAGCAGATCAGGTCGCTGTTGCGGACCAGGGCCTCGCCGGTCGCAGCCGCGCCGGTCACGAAGGCCAGCACGGCGGCGAGTTCAGGCACCTTGGCGATCGTGCGCTCGATCACCGGCACGAAACGAGGTGTGGCCTCCGACGGCTTGATCAGCACGGCACAGCCGACCGCCAAGGCTGGAATCGCATCGATCATCGACAGCATCAGCGGAAAGTTCCACGGGCTGATGACCCCGGCCACGGCATAGGGCCGCTTGTGCTGTTCAACCTGCACCGTGGGGATGCGCGAACGCCGTGGCGCTTCTTCGACCAGCAATGCCGGTGCATCGTTCAGCCAGCGGCGGATGGTGTTTTGCACACCATTGACTTCCATCATCGATTCAAGTCGGCGCCCGGTATCCGCGCTGAGCGCCTGCGCCAATGCCTCGCGGTCCGCTTCGATTGCATCGGCAAAGCGGGCCAGAACAGCCAGCCGCTGACTGGCACCGAGCGCGCACCAGGCTGGCTGGGCAGTGCGCAGGCGGGCGGCACAGGCGGCCACTGCTGCATCGCTGTGCACAGGCATTTGATAATCGATCTGGCCGGTTCGCGGGTTGCGGGTCGGCAGGCTTGTCGCATCAGTCATGGGATAAATCTCGGATTTGACTCCGCCAGCCGCGCAAACCTGCACGGCCTGAGGCGGAAATTCAGAGCGCCCTGGTGCGCTCCAGTTCGGTCAGGTAATGGCGTCGAATAGCCGGGATCAGCAGCAGCGGCACCAGGCCGTAAATCAGCGGCACGGCGGAAATCGCCAGATGCAGGTTGGCTTCACCGAACACTCGCGTCGAAAGCCAGCCGACCGATGTTGGCCCCAGGCCCAGCCCGGTAATGCTGATCACCATGTAATACAGCGCCACCACCTGGCCGCGGATGGCCGCCGGCGTGATGTCGAGCAGCGAGACCATGCCGGTGACGCTGACGGTGCCGATACCGACCGTACCCAGGCCCAGCATGACAAAGGCGGTCAACGCGGTCGGCATCATCAGGGCAGCAATCGAGGACAGGAGCATCAGTACGAAACCGATCCAGAGCAGGCGGAACGGCGCGTCATGCTGACCGGCTTTGCGCCAGCGGTCACACATCGTGCCGACCAGGGCCACCGTGATCGGGCCGATGGTCAGCGTCATCAGGCCGTTGATCCATGCATAGTCACGCGGCAACCAGCCGAACTTGCGGGCGAAAGCGCTTGGATTGAAGCCATGGCTGTAGGCGATGATCGTCATTACGCAGATCAGCGAGAACAAGCCGATGAAGGCCCCGGCATGTTCTCTTACATGGCTTATGCCACCTGAAAATCCGCCTGCGGCCGGCGCCGTGCGGGTTTCGACTGAGCGGCGTGCGGGTTCGGGAACGAACAGGAAGGCGATAGCCAGCAGGATGCCGGGCAGGCCGACGACCAGAAAAGCGAACTGCCAGGGTTTGACCGCACCGAGCAGTGGCAGCTCTATGCCTTCGGAAGTCTTGGCCCAGGTCAGCACGATGGCACCAATCAGAGAAGCGATGCCCGAGCCCAGCGACAGGGCGGCTGAATAGACTGCCACCGGCTTGCCTCGGCGCTCGGGCGGAAAGCTGTCGCCGATCATCGACATCGCGCAGGGACTGAGCGCCGCCTCACCGACGCCGACGCCCATGCGCGCCAGGAACAGATGCCAGAAACCGCGCGCCAGCCCTGAGGCTGCCGTGGCCGCAGACCAGAGCGCAATGCCGGCCGCGACGATCCAGGTGCGGCGACGGCGATCGGCCAGCCAGCCCAGCGGCAGGCCCATGGTGGCGTAGAACAGCGCAAACGCAGGCCCGATCAGGTAGCCGAGGTCTTCGTCCTTCAACTGGAGATCGGCCTTGATCGGTTCGATCAACAAGCCGAGGATGCCCCGGTCGACGAACGAAAACACATAGGCGATGGTCAGCAGCACCACCATCGACCAGGCGGCGCGGGATTGGGGCCAAGGCTGTTCGGTCTGCTCGGTCTGCTGTGTCTGCTGCGTCATTGGGAAACTCCGGTGATCTTGTAGATGACGACGAGGTTGTCATCAAAGTCGACGATGCCGATTTCGCGGCCCAGTCGGCCATCATGGGTTTTCAGCAGCTCTTCGGCGTAGACCTGCAGACCCAGCGCGCGCGCGCCGGCCATCACCGCGTCGGGATCATCGACTTCGAGCACGACGGCATGGCGGCGCGGGTGCGGCAATGGTGCCAGTTCAAGACCTGAGAGTTCGGTCAAGGCCAGCACGCGCGGCTGGCTGCTGGTGGAGAGCACGCAGAACCGCATGCTGGCCGTTCGCGGTATGTCGAAAACCGGGTAGGAATAGCTGGCGGGGTTGGGTGGCAGCGTGAAGGTGACCTCGAAGCCGAGGACATCGCGGTAGAAGCTCAACGCAAGGTCGAGATCGCGCACCATGTAGTTGGCGCGTTGAAAGCGCAGGCCGCTCATGACCATGATTCCGGTTCGCCCCGCACATCGCAGATGGCGGCGCCACGATTGAGACCGGCGTACATCCTTGCCAGCGCTTTGGGCATCCTTTCGAAGCCTCGGGTCACATCGTTCTTCGGTATCAATTTCCCCTCCAGAATCCAGCTCGCCAATTCGTCCATCACAGACTCCCAGCGGGCGATGTGGTTGTAGACAAAGAAGCCTTGCATCCTGGCGTCCTTGTTGCGAAGCCGGGTGTAGTTGCTCAGCGCAAATGGCTGTTCAAGCGTGTACTCGGAGATCGACCCGCAAAGGACAATGCGCGCACGCAGCGCCAGATTCTCGAGCACGGTCGAAAGAGTCTGGCCGCCGACGTTGTCGAAATAGCAATCGATGCCCTGGGGGCAGAGTTCGGCCAGCCGCTCGGCCAGCACATCCGACTTGTAGTCGATCGCTGCAGTGCAACCTTGTTCCAGAATGATTGAGCATTTCTCGGCGCCGCCGGCGATGCCGATCACCTCGCAGCCGGCGACATTGGCCGCCAACTGACTGACGATGGAGCCGACGCCACCTGCAGCGCCGGAAAGCACGAACTTGTCGCCGCGCCTGGGCTCGCCGCAGGCAAACAACCCGGCATGGGCCGAAAGCCCGGTCATTCCCAGCGTCTTGCAGGCATACAGCGCAGGCAGACCTTGCTTGGGCACCCGGAACATCTTTTCGGCCGCGGTCATTGCCGAGACCTTGTAGGTCTGCCAGCCGATCTGGCCTTGCACCATCTCGCCCTCGCGCCAGTCGGGATGGCGCGAACGGATGATCTGCGCCACACCCCGGCCATGGATCACGTCGCCTGGCCGCAGCACCGCTTCGCCAGCCGCGCCGGTGCCCTGCATATACATCCGCATCACCGGGGCCAGACCGAGGTAATGGGTCTTCAGCAGCACCTCGCCCGGGCCGGGTTCGGGTATTGGCTGCTCACGCCATTCGAAGTCAGCGGGGCTGAGCTCGCCCGCCGGCTGGCGCGTCACGCACCATTGGAAGTTGCTCTCGTCGTGGATCGCTTTGCCAACGGCGAAAGCGTCAAAAGCCGCAAGACTGCTCATCCGACCGCCTGGTTGACTTCATAAAAATAGCCGTCCAGATCAAAGAAGCTGGCGCCGATCATCTGCTTGGGCAGGCCGTTGGCACCGTTGACCGTCCAGGGATGTGGTTGGCAATACACATGAGATCCCGCAGCGGTTGCGCGCTCGGTGGTGGCAACGCAATCCTGCGCGGCGACCACGAAAATTGGCGAGCCGAAGGCGACGCGCTTCGGGATTTCGACCGGTGCCTCTTGTTTGGGCTCCAGCCATTCGAGCAAACCGATCATGCCGACGACATCGTGCTCGGCCTTCATGATCACCAGTCGGGTCTGGTCGCCTTTGCTGCCGACAGCGAGCATCTGGCCCGACAACGTGAACGGCACATCCATCCAGCGCGTCATGCCGAAAACGCTGGCGTACCAATTTGCGGCGGCCTCTACGTCCCGCACCATCAGCGTCGTGCGCTTGACAATATCCATCTGCGTTCCTTTTCCCTGCAGTCTGGCAAGACTTGCTGCCTTGCTTTGATAAAGCGAATGTTGCCGATCCGATCTTCAGGTCGACCTGGTTTGAAAGTCTGCCCTTATTCGGCTCGAGTGACAAAGGGATTGCCGGCGACTGAGTCTGACAGCCTGTCTGGCAAGCCTTTGCAAAGAGTCATCACTGAATTTTCAAAAAGCCCAGGATCGCAGGAGTTACCTTTGATCCTGAGCTTTTTTTGGGGGTGGCCAGCTTGCGCCAACCCCGTTTTGCAGCTCACTGGCTGGCGCCAGCTTGAAGGGCTTAGAAGTCGTAATTGACCGTAGCACCGAACTGACGCAGACGCGGCAGGAAGTCGACCGCCGAACGGCGATATGTCGACGGATCGAGGTAACGGAAACCATTCAGCGAAGTATCGTCGTTGGTGGCGTTCTTGACCCACAGGGTGGCGCGCCAGTTCTTGCCGCGAACACCGCCACTCAGGTTGACATGGGTGAAGGGGTCGGCCCAGATCATGTTCTGGATTTCGGCGTAACGGCGTGACTGAAACACCACATCCATGCGCCCGAAAGCTTTCATGCCGCTGCTCCCGACCGGCAACTCGACCGCTGCAGAACCTGCGGCCGAATGCTTTGGCGTGCGCGGCAGGATGAATCCGGTGGCTGAGCGATTGCCACCGAATACTGTACCGTTGGTGATCTCGGTACCGTCGATCACCTTGGCATCGGTGTAGGCGTAATTGGCATTCATCGTCAGCCAATCGGTGGCGCGCATCGACAGGTCGAACTCAAGGCCCTGGGTGCGTGCCTTGCCCACATTGTTGACGATGGTTGTCGTCGCTGGCGTGCCAAGGAACGGGTTCGTCACGGTCGAGATGTTCGACAGCTGCAGACCCTGGATTTCGTTGCGGAAGGCAGCCATATTGAAGCCGATACGGCCGCCAGCCAGCACTGTCTTGAAGCCGATTTCGGTCGAGTTGATTTTCTCTCCGTCATAGGCGAAGACGCTGTCGGGCAGACCGGCGGTGGTGTTGAAACCGCCGGTCTTGCTGCCCTTTGCCGTCTGCCCATAGATCAGCATGTCTTTGCTGGGCTTGTAGTCGATGGTGAAACGTGGCGAGAAGTCCTTGAAGGTCTTGTCGCCCCTGATGTAGCAGACTTGTCCGGCGGTACATGTGCCCACGGTGACGATGGCTGTGCCCAAGGCCGTGCCGCCGACCTGCACGCGCTCCGAGCTCGAACGGCCCTCGGCCGACAGGCGCACCGTTTTGCTCAGTTCATACTGAAGCCGGCCGAAGAAAGCCTGGTTATGGGCATGTGATTCAGACTTCGGCGTCAAGCCCTGCGGCGCGATGATCACCTTGCCGGTGGAGTCCTTGGCGATGACGCCGTTGCCGGACAGGCCATCACCATCCTCGTGGTAGAGGAAGGCGCCGACCAACCAGGTCAGCGGTCCCTTGTCGGGCGAGCTCAGGCGCAATTCCTGCGAGTAGTAGCTCAGGCGGTCGCGGTCGTACGAAGTCCAGGAGGAGCCGCCCAGGAAAGACGGTACAAACTGTGTGCCGTTGTACGACTGATCAGCGCCAAGATTGGTTTGCTGCTTGGTCATCGCCGTCTGCGACGTCAGGGTGTAGCCGCTGGCGAAACTCTTGTTCAATGTCAGCGAGGTACGGTTGATCTGGCGATCCAGACCGCCGATGTCGCCATAGGAGACGCCGGTCACCGGGTTGGTGTAGTTGGCCAGATCCTTGGTGTTTCGAGTTACGTTGGTGCCGGTGAATACCGAGGCGCCGCAAGGCCAGCCATTGAGTACGGTCGAGGCTGATGCGGCCACGCTGGCATCGGGAAGGCCGGCCGCATTGTTGCCGACGATATTGACCTTACGGCCATCGCAAGATGCGCCATTGGCGATATTGGTCGATCCGTTCTGGCTTGTCACCACCCCACCGGCCTGAGTCGGAATGCTGCGCAAAGTGGCGGCAAACATGCCATCGCGGTCACCCGATGTATCCAGGGTCAGCAAAGCGTCGAAATCCTGTGACGGCGTAAAGAAAACTTGCAGGCCTGCTGAAGAGGTACTTTCCTTGCCGATCTTTTCGCCGGTCTGGGTGTTGGTGTACTGGCCGCCGTATTCGTATTGCTTGAACTTGACCCGTGCTGACAGCACATCTTTGAGGAGCGGCAGGCTGACGGCGCCAAAGACTGATTGTTCTTCCGCTGCGGCCATCGTCACCGCCACGCTCCCTTTCAGTTCGTTACCGGGTCTGACCGTGATGTAGTTGATCGCCCCGGCATAGGTGGAGCGACCGTAAAGCGCTGACTGCGGGCCCTTGATGACTTCGACGCGCTGTGCATCGTCGAGCGCCAGACTCAGCGCCCCATCGCGCATGAAGACCCCATCGACAAACACCGAGACCGGCTGCGGAGCCTCAGGCCGGAGTGCAGAAATCCCGCGGATGACAGGTCGCTCGGCGGCTCGACCGAGGTCAGGCGAGTAGCTCAAACCGGGGGTGAACAATGCGAGGTCGGTGATCGAGGTGATCGCGCGTTCGACGAGATCCTTGCCCGACAAGGCCCGGATCGACAGCGGTACGTCGATCAAGCGTTCGTCGGTTCGGCGCGAGGTGACGATCACCGTTTCGAGCGTGTCAACTGCCGCCGCGGCTTTGTCGCCTGCGGCCGCATTGGTTGGCGGCGCAGTCTGGGCGATGACCTGCAAGGCGGCGAGCGCGGTTGCACTAAGCAGAAAGGACTTGATCAAGCGCATGGTGTTGTCTCCGGGGAATTGTTGGTGACGTTGTTAGTTGTCCGGACAAATAATAGCAAGATCAAAAAATGCTGTCCAGACAAATTCGAAGACTTTTGTAGGATTTTTGAGTATTTCGCACATCAGGCAGGGCTGCCTTGCTATCCCGTTGCCAAGTTCGCTGCCCGGCAGGCAAGCCAGGGCGCTTGGTTCGGGGCGGGCTGGCGAAACCTGATCCGCCATGGGCGCCAGCGCAATTTTTCAGTGCAAAGATGAACTTGCCGGCCGGCCGGCTGTTGCGCTGATTTCCACCCGGCAGGTTCTTGCGGGTCAGGAATCCAGGACTGCCGGTTTAAGGGTTTCCCCGGTCCAGGCTGAGCCGCAGCGTCACGACCTTGTAGATCGGCCGCATCACCTGCATGTCGGCCTTCAGCGCTTGTGCTTCGAAGAATTTCAGCGCGACGGCCTTGTCGGCCGAGAATTCATGCACCAGCAGCAGGGACCTTATGGCCGAGTTCTGGTTGCCTTTGGCGCAGAAGAATTCGGCGATTGAAATCCACGACTTCGGGCGGCGTGAATCGATGATCAGGGCGTTGACCAGCAGCAGGCCGGCTTCGTTGAACTTGTTGGCCAGCAGCAGGGCCCGGCCCAGATTGGCGTTGATTTCCAGGTCGAGAGGGTCAACGCTCACCGCTTTGCCCAGCAAATCAATTGCTTCGGCCACATGGCCGGTGTCGAGCTTTTCCATGCCCCGACTGTTCAGCTTGCGTGCGGCAGCGTTGTCGCCCGGCAGCGGCTGCTTGAATCCGGCGATCCTGGCCGCGCCCGCGTGAATCACCTGGGCTTGCAGAGGCTCTGCAGCCTCAAGCATCAGGATCGCGCAGTCCTTGGGAGTCGGGCATTTCATGGCCAGATCGAGCGGGCTGTTCGGGACGACATCCTGCGTCGAGGGGCTGCTGGCCGCCGCCATGGCGCTGGCATGTTCGGGCTCGGTGATGGCAAGGACTTGGGCCGTCTTTGAAGTGCCGCCGGCCGTAGTCTGTGGCGGGCGGCCGGGCATCTCGGCGGGCGCCGTGGGTTCTTGAGTCAAATGCCAATAACCCAGGCCGGCCACGCAGACGAGTACCAATGCGGCAAGCAGGCCGAACAAGGGTGAGGACGAACTGCGGGCTCGCACCTCGACCGCGTCAGCGATCGGCGCGGCCTCATTCTGCATGGCGCCACAAGACACGCACTGCGTCGTAGCGAGCGGCAACTCGACGCTGCATCGGACGCATTTCATGGCTGATCCGGCGCGGCGATCAGGATCGCGCGGAAATCGTTGACATTGGTCAGCGTCGGGCCGGTGATGACGGCGTCGCCGATGGCGCCGAAAAAGCCATGGCCGTCGTTGTTGGCCAGCATGTCCAACGGGCTCAATCCGATCGCTCTGGCGCGCGCCAAAGAGTCTGGCGTCAACAGCGCGCCGGCGATTTCCTCCTGCCCATCGACGCCGTCGGTATCACCGGCCAGCGCATGAATGCCCGGCTGGCCGGCCAGCGCCACAGCCATTGCCAGCAGGCATTCGACATTGCGGCCGCCGCGCCCGGTGCCACGCACGGTGACCGTGGTTTCGCCGCCCGACAGCAGCACGCAGGGCGGGCTGAACGGTTGGCCGCGGCCGGCGACCTGCAGCGCGATGCCTGCCAGCACGCGGCCGACATCGCGCGCTTCACCTTCCAGCGCATCGCCGAGGATATGGGCTTCGATGCCGGCCGCGCGAGCTATTGCCGCCGCCGCTTCAAGTGCCATCTGCGGCGTCGCGATGATCTTGCAAATGCTGCCAGCCAGCCTGGCATCGCCCGGTTTGACCGATTCGCCGCGGCCGCTTTCCAGCAAGGCACGGACCGGCGCGGGCAACTCGATCGCATAGCGGCGCATTATGTCCAGGGCATCGGCGCAACTGCTCGGATCGGCCACCGTCGGCCCCGAGGCGATATTGATCGGGTCATCGCCCGGGACGTCGGAGATCAGCAGCGTCAGCAATTTGGCCGGGTGGCAGGCGGCAGCCAGCCGCCCGCCCTTGATGCCCGAGAGATGGCGTCGCACCGTATTCATCTCGCTGATGCTGGCGCCCGACTTCAGCAACGCGCGGTTGACTTGCTGTTTGTGCTCAAGGGTCAGACCCTCGAGCGGCAAGGACAGCAGGGAACTGCCGCCGCCCGAAATCAGGCACAGCACCCGATCGTCCGCGCTCAAGCCTTTGACCAGGGCCAGCATGCGCTGGGCGGCGGTCAGGCTGGCGGCATCGGGTACTGGATGTGAGGCTTCGATGATCTCGATGCGATCGCAAGCCACGGCATAACCATAGCGGGTGACCACCAGCCCCGACAACTCGCCCGGCCAGTTGTCTTCGACCGCCCGCGCCATCGCCGCTGAAGCCTTGCCGGCACCGATGACGATCAAGCGACCGCGGCCGATCGACTGCGGGTCAGGCAGATGCGGCGGGATGCACAGCGCCGGCTGCGCGCTGGCGATCGCTGCGTCGAACATGCGGCGCAACAAGGCCCGTGCAGCGGCTGGATTCGTGTCGAATGAACTCATCGGCGGCATTGTCCATCTTTGCTTGGACATTGCAGCCGGGCTGGCCTTTTGGGCCAGGAACTCGATGCCGGCGTCTTTGGTCTAGGGATGCTCTGCATAACTCAACGCGAGTTGGTGCAGCGCGGATCGGGATGGGATGCAAGGCGCATTTTGCGGCCAATAGCGCGTGCTATTGGCAAGAAATGCAACGCCGCAGACCGCCCGAGGCCGCGCCAGCACAAGCCGTGAGGGGTTATGCAGAGCATCCTTAGCACACAGTTGTATTTGGCTGAGCAGGCAAATCCACATTGCCCACAATGCGGGCAACTTGAATGCCTGCGGGTTTACCTAGGTGCTTCGGCACCTGCATCTCGGGCAGCACGATGTGCGACAGCGAAACAGGTACTTCCGGCATCAACTCGGCGGCGATTTCGGCCACGCGTTGCTCAGCCTCACCCGCAGGGTTCAACCTCATGAAGCCTTGTGAGGAATTAGCTTGACCTGAAGTTCGCAGCCCACAGCCGCCGCGTACTTCTTCAGAGTAGCCAATGACGGCGTGTGGCGGCCCGCCGCCTCAAGACGAGAGATTGCGCTTTTTGTTGTACCCATGCGTTCGGCCACGGCGTCTTGAGTCATGCCCGCCTTCGCGCGAGCCTTGAGCATTTGCCCCGCGAGCGCGTATTCGAGTTGAAGACTGTCGTACTCCTCGGCGAATCCCTGGCGCTTGCGGGCGGACGCAAGGAACTCTGCATGGTCATGGGGAACAGGTTTGTATTTCAGGTCAGCCATGTTGCACCTCCTTAAGGCGTTTCCGAGCGAGCTTCAACTCGCTATCAGGGGTTTGCTGTGTCTTCTTGATAAATGCGTGCAAGACAAGCACCCGCTTTCCAAAGGCATAACAGTAGAGCGCTCTACCGATGCCGGAGCGCCCACGCGGCCGAAGTTCGAACAGACCATCGCCGAAGGCGCGCGAATGCGGCAACCGAAGGCTTGGCCCGTATTCGGCTAAAAGTTCGATCAGGCGGGCGTAGTCAGCAAGCACATCTACTGGCCACGCCTGAACTTCGGAGCGAACCCGTTCGTGGAAGTAGTCGATTTGATATGCCACGCTGTATGTTAGCAAATGCGCTAACTATTCGCAAGCAGGCTTGATGCCGCTCGAACGACTCGGGGTTGACCTAAGGATGCTTTGCATAACCCCTCACGGCTTGTGCTCGCCCGGCCTCGGGCGGTCTGCGGCGTTGCATTTATTGCCAATAGCACGCGCTATTGGCCGCAAAATGCGCCTTGCATCCCATCCCGATCCGCGCTGCACCCAGTCGCGTTGAGTTATGCAGAGCATCCCTAAATGTTCCGTCAGGCCGCGCGGTATGCCGACTGACTGGAAACAGATGACCCCCACCAATCTATAGCACAAAATGCTATAGTTGCCCCATGGGTGAGTCGCTGCCAAAAAGAGTTTTCAAGACAAAGTCTTTTGCCCGATGGTCGAAGAAGGTGCTGAAAGACCACGGGATGCTCTGCATAACCCCTCACGGCTTGTGCGAGCGCGGCCTCGGGCGGTCTGCTGCGTTGCATTTATTGCCAATAGCCCGCGCTATTGGCCGCAAAACGCGCCTTGCATCCCATCCCGATCCGCTCTGCACACACTCGCGTCGAGTCATTCAGAGCATCCCAAGCGCTTTGCTTGACAGCTTGGGAAATTCAGCAAGGCTTGTATGAGGCAGATTTGGGCGGAGGTGTCTGCAAAAAAAGAGTAGCGATCGACGGCCGGGGCAAGAGCGGTTCGACCCGCACCCTTGTTGCCATACGACACCCGATGGCGATCTTTTTTCTGGTTGGTCGAGAAAAGAACACACCCGGCGCTGACTTTTCTGAAGAGGTCGTGGATCTCGCCAAAACAGTCGCTCGCGGCTTGCAGGCAGTTGATGCGAAAAAACTGACTCAACTTATTGGTGACGGAAATTTACTGGAGATCTGCAATGAACCCAAAGTCGGTTGAAAACGATCGAATGGTCAAAGAATTGCTTGAAACCATCGCTGATTTGAGTGCCTATGGGTTGATTTCAAAATCTGATCTGGCTCGAACAAAACTGCTTGGAGCGGTTCCTCCGGTCTATGGGCCTGAGAGGGTTGTGAAGATCCGAACGGTGATTGCCAAAATGAGTCAATCGGTTTTCGCTGCGTGGCTCAATGTCAGCCTGTCGACGGTTCAGAAATGGGAATCCCCAACAGCGAACAAGCATCC
>JBIKPD010000343.1:0-4385 GCA_044357665.1 Roseateles sp.
GATGGCCAATGCAGCTGAACTGCGCTTTGAAACGCATTCCGAGTTGTTCGAAATCGTCGGCCGACTGGAGCCTGCTGCCCTGGTTTTTTATGTCAATCGCTATGAGAGCAATCAGCCCGTGCTTGAGGCCAAGCTCGAGGTCGAACTCGGTTCGCTCAAGGCCATGGCAACCTACCTTGCAGCAGACGGTACTTACCTGGTGACAGACAAGGCCTTGCTGGATGAGCTGTCCAAAGTTGGCCGGCACGCGATGGTGCTGACCTTGCTGGCGGGCAGCGAGTCTGACTTGCTCGACGCCAACCTGACGATTGCGTCGGCCGCGAAAGTTCCGGTTGACAGCGCCTGGCGTTTCCGAACGGGCATTGCAGCATTGCTTGTGGTCCTGCTGGGGGCGGCACTATTCCTTTGGCGCCGCCGCACGAGTCGTCGCCAACGCAGCGGAGCCTTTCTATGAAGCGAATCTTCCTATCTTGGCTATGTCTGGCGGCGCTGCAGGTTCACGCATCCCCCGGCGCACATGGTCCGAACGGCGAACACCTCGACGGGGCGACGGCCGGCGTTCGAAGCAGCGGGCTGGCGCGACTGCCCGACGGCAGTGTGCAGGTGCCGGTTGCAGCACAGCGCCGGATGGGGCTGCTGACAACGTTCGTGCCATTGACTGATGCGCCGGCGGCGCTTGAGTTGCCGGGCCGTGTGGTCATCGATCCCAATGCCAGCGGCCGCGTTCAGACAGTGCAGGGCGGGCGTATCGAGCCCGGACCGAAGGGCTTGCCTATCGCTGGCCAGAAGGTCAGTCGTGGCGAATTGCTGGCCTATGTCCGTTTTCACGGTGATCCCTATGCGCAGGCCAATCAGCAAGCGCAGCTGAGCGAGTTGCGCAATAACCTGACGGTGGCGACACAGCGTGCCAAGCGCTTGCGTGCGCTGGAGGGTACGGTGCCCAGGCGTGAAATCGAAGCCGCTGACGCAGAGTTGCTGAGTCTGCTTGCGCGTGAGCGGGACATCGGCGCGAGCCTGAAGGCTGTCGAAGCATTGTTGGCGCCGGTCAGCGGGGTGATTTCACGCGCCGATGTGCTTGCAGGTCAGGTGGTCGAACCGCGCGAGTTGCTGTTCGAGGTGATCGATCCGACGCGCGCCCTGATCGAGGCCGGCACGGCCGATCCGACCATTGTGCCCAGTATCGTTGGCGCTTACTTGCAGGGTTTCAAAGGGGCAGGGTCGATCAATCTCACATTGGCGGGCGCCGGTCGCAGTCTGCGCGACGGCCTGTTGCCACTGACCTTCAGGACCCGCTCAGAACGCGGCGCTCTGCCTTTGGCAGTCGGGCAATCGCTGACGGTGGTGGTCAAGCTCGATGCGCAGATCAAGGGCCATGTGCTGCCAGCGCAAGCGGTCGTGCGCAACCCCGCCAATGAGGCCATCGTCTGGATCAAGTCGGGTGCCGAACGTTATATCCCGCAGGCAGTCCAGTACCAGTCCCTGGACAGCAACCGGGTGGTGGTGACCCAGGGGCTGGGTGAGGCCAACCGGGTGGTGGTGCATGGCGCATCGCTGCTGGCGCAGATTCGCTGAACCAGCGCCATTTATCCCTACAGGCAGCCCAAAACATCATGTTCAACTGGATCGTTCGCTACAGCCTTCACCATCGCCTGTTCGTGCTGGCGTTTGCATTGCTGTTGCTGATTTGCGGTTCGATCGCAGCCAGGCATACGGCGGTCGATGTGTTCCCCGACCTGAATAAACCGCTCGTCACTGTCCTCACCGAAGCCGGTGGTATGGCGCCGGAAGAGGTCGAACAACTGGTGACTGTGCCGCTAGAAATGGCGCTCAACGGCATGCCAGGCGTGACGCGGGTGCGGTCGACTTCAGGCGTCGGCTTGGCACTGCATTACGCCGAGTTCGAATGGGGTTCCGATGTCTATCGAAACCGCCAGATCGTGGCTGAGCGGCTGGCCCTGGTGCGCGGGCAAATGCCGGCCGGAATCACGCCCATGATGGGCCCTGTGTCCTCCATCATGGGCGAGGTCATGTTGATCGCGCTGCCAATGGCCAGCGGTGCCTCAGCCGCTACGCCGATGCAGGTGCGCGACTATGCAGATTTCGTGCTGCGGCCAAGGATCTTGTCGATCACCGGTGTGGCTCAGGTGATACCGATCGGCGGCGAAGTGCGCACCTTGCGGGTCGAGCCAGATCCGGTACGAATGGCTCAGGTCGGTGTCTCCTTGAATCAAGTCGAAGCGGCGCTGAAAGGCTTTGCCGGCAACGTCGGCGGCGGGTTCATCGATCTGAACAGCCGCGAGTACCTGATTCGTCATATCGCCCGCACCCAGCGCCTGGCTGACCTGCAGGGCATTGCCGTGGCCTGGAAGGATGGCCGCGCCGTTTTGCTTTCGCAGGTTGCCACGGTGCACAACACTGCTGCGATGAAGCGTGGCGATGCCGGCTACAACGGCGCACCGGCAGTGATCGTCAGCGTGCAAAAACAGCCTGGAGCAGATACGGTCCAGTTGACGCGGCAGATCGAGCAGGCCTTGAAAAATCTGGCGCCAGGCCTTCCACCCGGGATCAAGGCACCGCAGGTGCTGTTCCGGCAGGCTGACTTCATCGAAGCTTCGGTCAACAATGTCAGTGAAGCCTTGCGCGACGGCGCGGTGATGGTGGCGATCGTGCTGTTTGCCTTCTTGTTGTCGATGCGCACGACGCTGATCTCGCTGACGGCGATTCCGTTGTCACTGGCTGTGACGGCGCTGGTCTTCAGCCTGATGGGTCAGTCGATCAATGTGATGACGCTGGGTGGTATTGCGATCGCCATCGGCGAACTGGTCGATGACGCAGTCGTCGATGTCGAAAACATCATGCGCCGGCTGAAGCAGAACCGTGCGGCGGGTAACCCGTTGGCGGTCACGGAGGTCGTGTTGCGGGCGAGTGTCGAGGTGCGCTCGGGTATCGTCTATGCCACGGTGATCGTTGTGCTGGTCTTTGTGCCGCTGTTCGCGCTGCCTGGCATCGAAGGACGCTTGTTTTCGCCGCTGGGCATTGCCTATATCGCCTCGGTGCTGGCTTCGATGTTTGTGTCGATGACCTTGACGCCGGTGCTGTGCGCATTGTTCCTGCCAGGCATGAAGCGGCTGGACCATGACGACAGTCCGATGGTGCGCTGGCTGAAAGAACGCGATGCGCGACTGCTGGCCTGGTCATTCCCGCGCGCGCGTCGCTTGATCCTGCTGGCTGCACTGGCCGTCGTCGTTGCCGCTTCCACCGTGCCCTTCATGCCTCGCGCCTTCCTGCCGGCCTTCAATGAAGGTTCCTTGGTGCTGGGCATGATGTTCAATCCCGGCACCTCGCTGGATGAAGCGAATCGCCTGGGCAGTCTGGCTGAACTGCTGATCCGGGATGTGCCCGAGGTGGTGCAAGTAGGACGGCGCACCGGACGCGCCGAACTTGACGAGCATGCCGAGGGGGTCCATTCGTCCGAAATCGATGTCGACCTGAAGCCGGGTCTGCGCGGCCGCGAAGCGGTGATGGCGGATATACGCGCAAGACTTTCGGTGCTGCCTGCCCAGGTGGCGGTGGGTCAACCGATTTCGCACCGGCTTGACCACCTGCTGTCGGGCGTGCGCGCGCAGATCGCGCTGAAAATCTTCGGCGACGACATCGACACTTTGCGCGGCCTGGCTGAACAAATGCGCCAGGGATTGGCCGGCGTGCCTGGCCTGGTCGATTTGACGGTTGAAAAGCAGGTCTTGATTCCCCAGATCACGGTGCGACTGGACCAGAGCCGGGTAGCGGCAGCGGGTTTGTCGCCAGGCGAAGCCTTGCGCCTGTTGCAGATGCTCACCGATGGCGCCCATGGTGCCGAGATCGTCGACGGACAGCGCCGCTATGACCTGGTGCTGCGCCTGCCCGATGCGCGCCGAAGCCCGCAGGATCTTGCGGCCACTTTGATCGATACGCCCGCCGGACGATTGCCGCTTTCGAGCATCGCCACGGTCGAGGAAGGCGATGGGCCGAACCAGGTCGGGCGCGAGAACGGCCGGCGTCGCATCGTCGTTTACGCCAATACCGATGGCAGCGACATGAGCCGGGTTGTCGCTGACATCCGCAAGGTCGTCGACGCCACAAGCCTGCCAGCCGGGAATTTCATCAGCCTCGAGGGCCAGTTTCAGGCCCAGGAACAGGCGACCAGACTGATCGCCGGGCTGTCGGTAATTTCGCTGCTGATGGTCTTCCTCGTCCTGTATTCGCGCTATCAGTCGGCCGTGCTGGCCGCCATCATCATGGCCAATATCCCCTTGGCATTGATCGGCAGTGTCGCGGCGATGTGGCTCGCCGACATCAGTCTCTCGGTGGCTTCCATGGTCGGCTTCATCACGCTGGCCGGCATT
>JBIKPD010000344.1:0-4383 GCA_044357665.1 Roseateles sp.
ATTGGTGAACTGGTCATGCGGGATTCCTGGTTCGGTCAGTTGGGATCTCCCGCCGGGAATGACGAGCTGCCGGCGCAGTCTAGCAAAGCTGGTGCCTGCCTGCTTCAGTCGATGCGCCAGACCACTTTATCGTCCACTGCGTAGAGTTTGCAGGGCTCCTTCACCCTACGCTCGCAGTTGGCCATCGCTCGGGCAATCGGCCATGCCAGCAAGGCGAACAGCCAGGCCAGCAGGCCTATGCCCCAATGGCGGTGTTATTGGTTCATCCAGTGGCTACTCCCGGCGCTGTCCTTGCCGAACGGAGAGGATCGCGCCCGTTGCAAGGAACAGCTCGACCAAGCGCCGAATCCACCACAAGGCGAACAAGCAGCGATGATGCTTGGGCAGCGATCGCTGGCCGCGGCAGAATCAGCTTGTTGCCGGCAAAGCGCCTCAACGGCCGCCAGCTTGGCCGCGATACCGAACCCTCTACAAGGACCTCCGATGACGATGTTTTCCTTTCAAACCGTCCCCCAGATCATCATGCAAACCGGCGCCGCAGCCTCCTTGGGGCCGATGCTGGCCAAACGCTTCAAGCCCGGCCGGGTTTGCGTCATCACCGATGCCTTCCTGCACCGTAGCGGGCTGCTGAACCCGGCCCTGTCCAGCTTGGCCGCCACAGGCTTTTCTGTTCAGGTAGTCGACGATGTGCAGGCCGACCCGCCCGACCATGTGGTTGAAGCGGTGGCGGCCAGGGCTGCTGAGTTTGGCTGCCAATTGGTGATCGGGCTGGGGGGTGGCTCTTCGATGGATGTGGCCAAGCTGGTGTCGGTCCTGCTGGCCGGCTCGCAGCCGCTTGCAGCGATGTATGGCATCGACAAGGTTGAAGGCGAACGCCTGCCGCTGGTGCAGATTCCGACTACCGCTGGCACTGGCTCGGAGGTGACGCCGATCGCTATCGTCACGACAGGCGCCACGACCAAAAGCGGCATCGTCGCGCGCCAGCTCTATGCCGACATGGCGATCCTCGATGCGGCGCTGACGACAGGACTGCCCGCGGCCATCACGGCGGCCACAGGTATCGATGCAATGGTGCACGCGATCGAAGCCTTTACCAGCAGCAGGCTGAAGAATCCCATGTCTGACCAGTTGGCCATCCAGGCATTGCGCTTGCTGTCACAGCACCTGCTGCGTGCCTGCACCGAGGGTCAGGACTTGCAAGCCCGCGAAGCCATGCTGTTCGGTGCGATGCTGGCTGGTCAAGCATTCGCCAATGCGCCGGTGGCTGCCGTTCACGCGCTGGCATATCCGCTGGGCGGGCGTTTCCACCTGCCGCATGGCTTGAGCAATGCCCTGGTGTTGCCGCATGTGTTGCGTTTCAATGCCGAGGCAGCTGCCGCGAATTACGCCCTGCTTGCTGATGCCTTGTTACCCGGCTTGCAGGGAACTCAAGAAGCCAGAACGATGGCCTTCATCGGTCACCTGGAAGGCCTGATCGCTGCGACGAAGTTGCCGATGCGTTTGCGCGACCATGGCATCGATGAATCGGCCTTGCCGCAACTGGCACAGGACGCAATGTTGCAGACCCGTTTGCTGGTCAACAACCCGCGCGAGGTCACCGAGGCCGATGCGCTGGCAATTTACCAGCGGGCTTTTTGAACCTCAACGCAGGAAGGCTTCAACCTTGCCCTTCAGCTTGATCAACAAGGGCTTGCCCTTGCGATCCACTGCCCTGCCCGCCGGCACCCTGACCCATGCCTCGCTGATGCAGTATTCCTCGACGTCGAAGCGCTCGACTCCGTTCAGGCGGATACCGATCTCGCGCTCGAACAAGGCCGCGATGTGATGCGGGCTGCGCGGGTCGACTGACAGGCGATCGGGCATTGCGTCTGCGGGTGTTGTTTCGGTCATGGTCGGCTCTGGGTATGGAATCAGCAAATCGTGGATTCTCCAGGATTTGAGCCGCAAAGCAAAACGCCAACCTTGAGGCTGGCGTTTTATGCGGATTGGACGATCACCTGAATTCAATTGGTTGCGGGGGCAGGATTTGAACCTACGACCTTTGGGTTATGAGCCCAACGAGCTACCAGACTGCTCCACCCCGCGACTGATCTTGCTTGTACCGTCTCCACGGATACCCGGTGAGACGGTCTGTTGTTCGCGAGTTCGTCATCTCGAAAACCGTAATTCTGGTTGCGGGGGCAGGATTTGAACCTACGACCTTTGGGTTATGAGCCCAACGAGCTACCAGACTGCTCCACCCCGCGACTGAGCTTTGCAGTATACAACAAACCGGCAGATATTGTCAATTTTCGGAAGCATCGAACAAGAAGATCCTCGGTCAAGAAAGGGCCGCCAAGCAGACGCAAAAAAACCGGCCTGGGCCGGTTCTTGCGTTCAATCGCTGCAGGCCGATGGCGCTGCGGCAACTGGACTTACTCGACGACTTCGCCGCCGGTCTCGCCAGCAGGACGATCGACCAGTTCGACAAAGGCCATCGGCGCATTGTCGCCAACACGGAAACCCATCTTCAGGATCCGCGTGTAGCCGCCTGGGCGAGCCAGAAAGCGTGGGCCCAGATCGCTGAACAGCTTGGTGACGATGTCACGGTCGCGCAAGCGGTCGAATGCCAACCGGCGGTTTGCCAAGGTTGGCACTTTGGCCAAAGTGATCAGAGGCTCGACCACGCGACGCAGCTCTTTGGCTTTGGGCAAAGTCGTCTTGATGGCTTCATGCAGAAGCAGCGAAACGCACATATTGCGCAGCATTGCCTTGCGGTGCTCGCTGGTGCGGTTGAGTTTACGTAGTCCGTTACGGTGACGCATGGTGCTTGTCCTTTCCTTGATTAATCGCCAATGGCCGTATCAGGTACCACCGGGTGCACCGGCCAAACGGTAAAAATACCGCAGGCCATTTCCTTGCTTACTTGCTTAACGCTTGTCCAACCCTTGCGGCGGCCAGTTCTCGAGGCGTGCGCCCAGAGTCAGACCACGCGAGGCCAGGACTTCCTTGATTTCATTCAGCGACTTGCGACCCAGATTCGGCGTCTTCAGCAACTCGGTTTCGGTCCGCTGGATCAAATCGCCGATGTAATAGATGTTCTCGGCTTTCAGGCAATTGGCCGAACGAACGGTCAACTCAAGCTCATCGACCGGACGCAACAGGATCGGATCAAACGACGAGCTGCGCTGTGCAGGCTGGTCGAAAGCGTCGATCAGGTCGGTGCCTTGCAACTGAGCAAACACCGCCAGTTGTTCGACCAGGATCTTGGCCGAAGAACGGATCGCTTCCTCTGGCGTGATCGCTCCATTGGTCTCAATCTCCATCACCAACTTGTCGAGGTCGGTACGCTGCTCAACGCGAGCGTTTTCGACTGCATAGCTGACACGGGTCACTGGCGCGAAGGAAGCATCAAGCACGATCCGTCCGATCGACTTGGTGGTCTCTTCACCGTAACGGCGCATATTGCCAGGCACATAGCCGCGGCCTTTTTCAACCTTGATCTGCATATCCAGCTTGCCGCCATGCGACAAATGGGCAATCACATGATCAGGATTGATGATCTCGACGTCATGAGGAGTCTGGATGTCGGCAGCCGTTACCGGGCCTTCACCTTCCTTGCGCAGCACCAGGGTCACTTCTTCACGGTTGTGGAGACGGAACACCACACCCTTCAAGTTGAGCATGATATGGACGACGTCTTCCTGGACGCCATCAATGGCCGAATACTCATGGAGCA
Organism: Roseateles sp.; assembly: GCA_044357665.1. Lineage (GTDB taxonomy): Bacteria > Pseudomonadota > Gammaproteobacteria > Burkholderiales > Burkholderiaceae_C > Paucibacter_A. The sequence goes on from JBIKPD010000344.1 coordinate 3,719, forward strand.
CACCGGCGATCGTCACTTCGGTTGGGGCATAGCCAACCATTGAAGACAACAACACGCGGCGCAAAGCATTGCCGAGGGTGTGACCGTAACCGCGTTCGAACGGTTCCAGAGTTACCTTGGCGCGATGACCGCCGAGAGGCTCCACATTGATGGACTTGGGCTTGAGCAGATTGGTTTGCATGAGGTCTTTCTTTCAATACCCTCGGTTCGTTACACCGATAAGGCTGAGGGACCAACCGGGCGAAGGCCGCGACAGGTCTCACCCAGACGAGGGAAAGCCGACTGAACTCTAAACGAGCCCGGCCGGCAAAACAAAACGCTTAACGTGAATACAACTCAACGATCAATGACTCGTTGATTTCAGCGCCGAACTCATCACGGTCAGGTGCTTTCTTGAAGATGCCTTCAAGCTTGGTCGCATCAACTGCCACCCAGGCCGGCAGGCCGATTGACTCAGCCAGTTTGAGCGCGTCAACAATGCGCAGCTGCTTCTTGGCTTTTTCGCGCACACCGACGGTGTCACCGGCCTTGACCAGGTATGAAGCAATGTTCACCACTTCACCGTTGACGGTGATGCCCTTGTGCGAAACCAGTTGCCTGGCTTCAGCGCGGGTCGAGCCAAAGCCCATCCGGTAAACCACATTGTCAAGACGCGACTCGAGCAA
>JBIKPD010000345.1:0-4381 GCA_044357665.1 Roseateles sp.
ATTGGCGACAGTGATCGGTTTTTGTGGCGGCAGCCCTGCTGCGGCCAGCGACTTGGCCATGACCGCGCTGCGATAGGGCACCAGACCGCGGTCGCCCTTGACGTCGATGACCAGCGCGTTCATGCCAGCCTCGTCGATCACGCGCAAGGCGTCCCCCCTCAACAGATCGCTGCCGATGCCGTAAACCGACAAATAAAGCGCCTTCGGCCGGATGGTTTTCAGCTGAAAATCAATCGATTTCCCCTTGCTGGAAATTGATGTATTACTTGAAGTAGATAATCCAACTAGCTGTCTTGCATAGCCTATCGCTTTGACACTCAGCACGCCATCGGAACAGGCGGCGCCAAAGTCATAGCGGCCTGCTGCATCGCTGCGGCGCAAGTTCTCGCACGCCACCAAGCTCGCGCCGGCGATCGGCCGGCCGGTCGCAGCGTCTGAAACCAGGCCTTCAAGCGCTATCGCCCAGTTGGCAGTCATACTGATCGCCAGCAAGGCCAGGCATTTCGCCAGCAGCCTGTTCATCGCTGACCGCCGGTGGCAAAAGCTGCTTCCAGCCGCGCTTCGAGCTGCTTGGCGTTCACGCTGTCGACCATCAGATGGCGCGGCAGATCGAAGCGCGGGTCGCCGCAACTTGCCGCGCGATTGCCCAGGCCGAAAGCTGCCGAGTAGCCGGCTTCTGCCGCCTGCGCCTGCAAGGCCGCATCGCTGAGTCCGAAGGGCCAAGCCAGCAGATCCACCGGGTTGCCGAGTTGTTGCTGCAACATATCCCTTGAATGCTGCAACTGCAGCTTCGCCTGGCGCAAGAATTCATCGGCCTTCAGCCGCGCCCGGTCTTGCAGCAGGTTCGGGTGCCAGTAACTGTGCGACTGGATGCTGAAGGCCTTGTCGGCGGCCAACTCACGCAGCTGTTGCCAGCTCATCGCATAGCTCGCATTCGAGATCGCCGATGGATAGACAAACAGCGTCACCGGCCAGCCCAGTTCGCGCAGCAGCGGCGCCATCAGCAAGAATTGCGAGCGGTGGCCGTCGTCGGCGCAAAGCACGACCGCGCGCTGGGGCAGGCTCTTGATAGCGCCGTTGCAGCAAGCCAGCCAATCAGCCAGCGGGATCACGCTGCAGCCCAGGCGCCGGATCAGCGCCAGATGCGATTCAAAATTGGCCAGCCGCAGCGTCATGCTGTCGACAGCCTCCGTCGCAAAGCGGTGGTAGGTCAGCAAGGGAATTGCCGGTGCTGAACCCGCAGCCGCCCGCCAGGGCAGGCAAACCGAGCCGAGCAGGCCCAGGGTCAATGATCGGCGTGGCTGGTTTGGGGGGCTGAGTTCCATTCGACTCAGGCTAGCCGGGCAGGGCAGCCAGGCGCCTGACTTCAATCAAGCCGGAGCTGCAGGATCTCCAGCACCAGGCCCAGATCGCTGCCGGTAAAGCTTGGCGGCATGCCGATCGTCTCGAAAGGCAGACCCTGGCGATTGACCCAAAGCGTGGTGAAACCGAACCAGGTGGCGCCGAGCGCATCCCAGGCATTGCTCGAGACGAAGAGGATTTCCTCGGCCTGCAGCGGCAGCCGCTTTTGCACCAGCGCATAGCTTTCAGGCGCGGTCTTGAACAGACGGGCGCTGTCGATTGAAATCACATGGTCCAGCAACTGCGCCATGCCAGCGCTGGCCACTACCGCCTCGAGCATCGCGGTGTTGCCATTGGAGAGGATGGCGGTCTGAATGCCGGCGGCCTTGAGCTTTTCCAGCACGGACAGGTTTTCGGGGAAGGGCGTCAACTGTCCATATTGCGCCATCAAGGCGTCGACACTTTCTTCCAATGGCGCCAGCTTCAAGCGCGCCAAGACATAGAGCAGAGACAGCCGCGTGATGTCCCAGAACGACTGGTAATGCCGGCTGCCGCCCGCTCGATGCGGATCCGACATCGTGATCAAACGGGTGTACTCGATCTGCTTGTCACGCCAAAGCGTCGAGATCGTCGCGCCATGCCCCGGATACAGCCGCTCGGCCAGTGCGCCGATCGAATAGACATCGAACAATGTCCCGTAAGCATCAAAAACCACCGCCTTGATCGTCATTCTTTTTTCATCCTGGTTGAATTCATGCCGGCCAGTCTTGATCCGGTGGTGTGACTATCGCATCACCTGTAAGACCCGCATTCCGACCTTCGGTCTCATCGCGGGCTACGGACTCTTTGGGGCTTGCAGCACCTGTAGCCCGCATAGAGGCGCAGCCGGAATGCGGGACCGCAGACGGTCAAATCTAAGTTGAGTATTCACTTTCTGTTTTTAGTGCAAGCATCTATGAATAAAAGGAATTGTGGTAATTCATCGGTGCGAATTACCCGGATTCCGAGCTGTGGTCTCAGGACGGGCTACAGACTCTGTTGGGCTCTGGGCCCTGTAGCCCGGATAAAGGCGCAGCCGGAATGCGGGGATGCGATCGGGCGAACTGGGCCAAGTCTGGTGCTTTTTTTCCCGCAGCGATCCCCGCATTCCGACCTGCGGTCTCATCGCGGGCTACGGGATTGGCCGCGACGGAAGGGGATGACGGTGGTTCGGCATTCCATGTGCTGGGTCGTTCGATTGTGCAGATCGATAAGCTTGATTTTACATAATACACATTGTCGACTATTTGGAAGGGTGCGAGCTTGCTTGCCTGGCAAGACCAGTGAGTGTATAAACACCGACACACTCTCACACTGGAACCATCATGGAAACAGTCCGCTGGAATATCGCCGTGTCACCAGACACAGATCAGTCCGTGCGCATGTTCATTGCCGCGCAAGGCGGCGGTCGTAAAGGTGACCTTTCGCGCTTCATTGAGGAGGCAGTGCGCTCCTTCCTGCTAGAAAAGGCCGTCGAACAAGCCAAGGCAGCCACGATCGGTATGGGCGAGTCAGAAATGACGAGCTTGATTGAAGAGGCCGTACAGTGGGCGCGTGAACATTGATGAGGGTCATCCTCGACACCAATGTGTTGCTTGGTGCGCTGATTTCGCCGCTTGGCCCGCCTGACATCATCTACAGGGCTTGGCGCGCAGCCAAGTTCGAACTGGTGACCTCGACGGTACAACTTGACGAATTGCGCCGGGTGAGTCGCTACCCCAAACTCAAGACGATCCTGCCGGCCCACCGCATTGGCACGATGGTGAACAACATGCAACGTGCCCTCGTTCTGCTTGCTTTGTCCCCTCTTCCGGCTGAAATGAACCTGACCGATCCCAGTGATGAGTTCCTGCTTGCAATGGCCTTGACCAGCGAGGCTGACTATTTGGTCACTGGGGACCGTCGCGCCCGACTGCTGCAGCGTGGAACCGTTGGACGTACGCGCATCGTCTCCCCAGGGACATTTTGCGCTCAGGCGCTCTGATTTAACGTTGTTGCCTGGCTATCGCGGCCCAGGCCTCAGAAGTCGCAGTAAACGGTCGCGCCCAGCAGCCATTGCAAAATCGGCTGCGTCAAGCTCCTGCTCATTGCGCAGCAAGCGGTCAGCACCGGCCTTCAACAAGTCTTCGGCCAGATCGGCCGGGCCGTAGCGAGCGCTCATCATCAAGGGCGTGGTCCCGTTCGGTGAGCGCGCATTGATGTCGGCACCCTGGGCGATCAGCCACAAGGCCACGCCGTTGTCAGGGCCGCTGCAGGCGTAATGTAGCGGCGTCCAACCGCTCCGGTTGATCCTGGCGCCGCGTTTGACCAGCAACTGAACCCATTCGAGCCGGCCTTTCAGCGCGGCCAGCATCAACGGGGTCTCGTCGTTGGCGTTGGTAGCGTTGACGTCAAGCTGCGGATACGCCAGCAAACTGTCAAGCGCCTTGTCCGATTCTTCGCGCAAGGCGATGTTCAAGGCGGTCCGACCCTTCGAATCGGCCGCATTCGGATCGACGCCCCGCAGCAACAAGGTCAGCACTCCGCTGCCGTTGTTGCGTTCAGCCGCAACGATCAACTCATCGACAGGACCGGCTTGCAGCAGGCCCTGCAAGGCAAGCAGCAGCAGGCATGGCAGCAGTTTTTTCATCTGCGCTCAATTCAGGCCGAATAATTGGCGGCAATTGGTCGAAGTCTGTGCCGCCAGCTCAGCCAAGGAGCAGCCTTTGACGTCGGCCAGCGCAGCCGCCACATGGGGCACATAAGCCGGGCTGTTGAGCCTGCCGCGGTAAGGAGCCGGCGCCAGATAGGGGCTGTCGGTCTCGATCAACAGCCGTTCCAGCGGCAGCAATTTGGCGACATCGCGCAAGCTCTGGGCGTTCTTGAAGGTCAGGATGCCCGAGAAGGAGATGTAAAACCCCCGCTCTACAGCCGCCAGCGCGACTTCGGCACTTTCGGTAAAGCAGTGAAAAACGCCACCGGCCTTTTCGCCGCCCATTTCATCGAGCAAACGCAGGGTGTC
>JBIKPD010000063.1:0-14968 GCA_044357665.1 Roseateles sp.
TCGGTAATCGAACTGCTCGGCCGTGACGGACAGGTGCGGCTGGTGCACAAGGTCGCGCATTGGCCGGTGACGATCGGCCGCTCGGCGGCTTGCGATCTGGTGCTCGACGACAGCCATCTGGCGGCTGTCCATGCCGAGCTGCGGCAGGGTACAGAGGGGATCGAACTGCATTTGCTGCCGAGCTTGAACGGCGGCTGGCTGGGGCAGCGCCACCTGCTGGCGGGCGAGACCGTCGCGCTGCAGGGGCCGGCGAGGTTCCGCTTGGGTGCCACACAGTTGCGCTGGCGCAGCGCTGCCGACCTGCTGGCGCCGGAACAACTGCTGCACAGCCAAGGCAAGGCGAGGTTTGGCAATGCCGGCCTGGCCCTGCTGCTGGCGTTATGGATTGCCTTGCTCTGGGCCGACCAATGGGCCGGCCTCAATCCTGGTGCGCCCTGGGTCGATTACAGCAATGCGATGCTGAGCCCGCTGGGCTTGCTGCTGGGTTGGGCGGGTCTGTGGTCCTTGGTGACACAGTTGTTCCAGCACCGCTTCCCATTCGGTTTGCACCTGCGCCGCGCGCTGGTTGGCTTGACCGCTTTGCACCTGGTCGGGCTGAGCCTGCCGCTGCTGGCCTATGCGCTGTCGCAGCCGCGCCTGATGGTGCTTGACACGCTGTTATTTCCGATCGGTGCGGCGGGCTTGTTGTGGTGGCATGCCGGCGTGGTCTGGCCGCGGGCCAAGCGCTGGCTGGCCGGTTTGCTGGCGAGCCTGTTGCTGCTGGGCTTGTTGCTGAACATCGCGCGGCGCCAGGAACAGCAGCATTGGCTCGGCCCGGCCTATCTCAGCGCCTTGCCGCCACCGCTGTTCAGACTGGCCGAGCCGGTAGCGCCTGCCGCCCTCGTCAATCAACTGCGCTCGCTGCAGGCGGAACTGGCTCGTCAGGCGTCCAAGGATAACGACAGCGCGGTTGCCGAATAGCCCGCCGCCGCCGTAGGCCGGATGATGCGGGTTCGATCAGGCGGGCAAGAAGCCCTCGATCGACAGATAGCGCTCGCCGGTGTCGTAATTGAAACCCAGCACCCGCGCGCCGGCGCCGAGCTCGGGCAGCTTCTGCGCGATCGCTGCCAGGGTGGCGCCGCTCGAAATACCGACCAGCAGGCCTTCTTCGCGAGCGCTGCGGCGGGCATATTCACGTGCGTCTTCGGCCTCGACCAGGATCACGCCGTCGAGCAGGGCGGTATGCAGATTGGCCGGGATGAAACCGGCACCGATGCCCTGGATCGGGTGCGGGCTCGGCGCACCGCCGCTGATCACCGGCGAGGCGCTCGGTTCGACCGCGAAAACTTTCAAGCCGGGCCAGGCGGCTTTCAGCACTTCAGCGCAACCGGTCAGATGGCCGCCGGTGCCCACGCCGGTGATCAGCGCATCGAGGCCGTCAGGAAAGGCCCGCAAGATTTCCTGCGCGGTGGTGCGTTTATGGACAGCGATATTGGCCGGATTCTCGAATTGCTGCGGCATCCAGGCACCGGGGTTTTGTGCCACCAGTTCCTGCGCTCTGGCGATCGCGCCCTTCATGCCTTTTTCACGCGGGGTCAGGTCGAAACTCGCGCCATAGGCCAGCATCAGGCGGCGCCGTTCGATCGACATGCTGTCGGGCATCACCAGGATCAGGCGGTAGCCCTTGACCGCGGCGACCATTGCCAGGCCGACGCCGGTATTGCCCGAAGTCGGTTCGATGATGATGCCGCCAGGCTGCAGCAGGCCGCGTGCTTCGGCGTCTTCGACCATCGCCAGTGCGATCCGGTCCTTGATCGAACCGCCCGGATTGCCACGCTCGGACTTGATCCAGACCCGGGCATTGCTGCCGAACAGGCGCTGCATCCGGATATGCGGCGTGTTGCCGATGGTGGCGAGGACGTTGTCGGCTTGCATGGGGGTTCTCCTGAGTCTGGGAATAAGTTGGATTTCCGGCTCAGGTGTTTCCGAGCAGGATTTCTTCGATCGTCTTGGCGGCGCGCTTGCTCGAGTCAAGCACGGTTTCGAGCAGTGAATAAAGCTCGAGAATGCGTGTCAAGCAGTTCATGAAACTGCTTGCATTGAGGCATCAGGTTGCTGAACATCGGGCCCCTCGTTTTTCTCAAAGTATGCCATTCTCGTCTTCATCCCAGTCCTTCCAGTCGAGCTTGCAGTCGTCCCGATAGCGACGCACGGCCTGCCCCACCGTCGGGAAGAAAATGTCATGCCCGATCAGGTCGAGTGTGCCGTAATGATTCAGGCGATCCTTCACCGGGCCTTTCAACCCGGCGAAGCGCAGCGTGATTCCCCGTTGCTGCAGCTCATGCTGCAGGGCAGTCAGGGTATCGGCCGCGGTGATGTCGACATCGGAGATGGCATCCGCTGCCACGACCACCCATATTGTCGGGGCAGTTGCCGGCTGCGCCGAGTGCGCCAGGGCACGCAGCAACTGCTGCCGAAAAATCTCCGCATTGGCAAAGAACAAGGGCGCGTCCCAGCGGAACAGCAGCATGCCCGGCACCTGTTTGCCTTCAGGGTGACGCAGCAGATCGTGATAGCCCTTGGCGCCGTCGACCCGCGCGAGCACGGCGAAATGAGGGTGCCAGGTATTCCAGACCAGCACCAGCAAGGCCAGCGTGATCGCGATGACGATGCCTTCGATCACCCCGATCATCGCCACCCCCAAAAAGCTGGTCAGGGCGAGCGCGAACTCGATCCGGCGCAGCCGGTACAGCGCCCACATGCCGCGCAGGTCAACAAACGACCAGCAAGCGGCAATCACCACCGCGCCGAGCGCGGCGCTTGGCAGGCTGCTCAACAGACCCGGTGCGAACAGCAGCAGCGAGGCGACGCCGATGGCTCCGGTCAAGGCCGCCAGCTGGGATCTGGCGCCAGCCGCGGCGACGACCGGTGTGCGTGAGGCACTGCTGCTGACCGAAAAACCCTGGAACAGCCCGCTGGCCAGATTGGCTGCGCCGAGCGCGATCATTTCCTGGTTCTGGTTGACCCGATAGCCGCCGCGCTGTGCCAGCGAACGCGACAGCACTGCCGTGTCGGCAAACGACAGCAAGGCGATGATCAGCGCGCCAGGTAGCAGTTGCAGGATGTCATGCAGCGCGACCTGGGGAATCCGCAATCCTGGCAGGCCTTGCGGCAAGTTGCCGAGCACCGCCAAATCTGCGGTGCCTTGTAGATCGAAGGCTGCCGAGATCCCGCTGCTCAAGCCAACCGCAAGCAGGATGCCGGGCCAATGGGGCCGGTAGCGCTGCAGCAGCAGGATCAGCGCCAGGCTCGTGACTCCCAAGGCCAGTGCCACCGGATTGCTGCGGCCATCGGCGATACCCTTAAACAGTTGCCCGGTCCATTCCAGCCAGACATCGCCGCTGACTGGCAGGCCGAACAGTTTGGGCAGTTGGCTGATCGAGATCGTCAGCGCAATCGCATTGAGGAAACCGATGCGTATCGGTTTGGACAGCAGATCAGCGATCAGGCCCAGCCGGGCCAGCCCGATCAGCAAGGAGCAGGCGCCCGACAGCAGCGCCAGCATGCCGGCCAGCGCGATCGCGCGGTCGACATTGCCGGCGGCCATCGGCAGGATCAAGGCCGCGATCAGCGCGGCCAGGGTCGAATCCGGGCCCAGCACCATGATGCGGCTGGGGCCGAAGATTGCGTAGACGATCAAGGGAATGATGGTCGCGTAGAGGCCATGAATCCCGGGCAGGCCCGAGGCCTGCGCATAACCGATGCCGACCGGCACCAGCAAAGCGCTCAGTACCAGTCCGGCCACGATGTCCTTGATCAACCAGGCTGGCTGGTACTGCAATAGCGTCGCCAGTCCGGGCGCCCAGCGCTGGAGCCGGCCTTGCTGGCCGTCATTGGGCATCGATGCAGAAGCCTTATCCATGCATTTGAGAATTCGCGAGATGAAGTTGCCGCAGGCCCGGAGTCTGAAAGTATAGGAGTCCGGTCCGGCCTGACCGGTCGCTGCGGCACCTGGAAAACGGTCGTGGGTTGATCTGACTCATCCGGGACAGGCGGGCTGTGCATGAATCTCCGCAAACCAAGGAGTTCACGCCATGATTTCGATTCGTTCTGCTGCTGTTGCCGGCAGTTTTTATCCCGCTGACCCTGCGGCTTTACGCGCGGCGCTGAACCGCGGGTTGAGCGCTGCTGCTCTGCCCGAGGCCGGACCGGTTGGCGCCACCCATCCGCCCAAAATGCTGGTGGTGCCACATGCCGGCTATGTCTATTCGGGCGCGGTCGCTGCGCTGGCCTATGCGCAGCTGTCCCCATGGCGAGACTGCATCAGCCGCGTGCTGCTGCTGGGCCCCGGGCATCGCGTGGCCATACGCGGGCTTGCGGCACCGACGGTCGATGCCTTTGAAACGCCGCTGGGCCGGATCCCGCTTGACCTCGAGGCCTTGGCCAAGCTGGCCAAGCTGCCGCAATTGGTCTGGACCGACAGGCCGCATGCCCAGGAGCATGCGCTCGAGGTGCAACTGCCCTTCTTGCAGATGGTTCTCGGCGATGATTTCAAGCTGGTGCCCCTGGTGGTCGGCGAGGCCAGCGCTGCCGAGGTGGCGGCTGTGCTCGACTGCCTCTGGGGCGGAGATGAGACGCTGATCGTCATCAGCACCGACCTGTCGCATTACCTGCCCTATGCCAGGGCGCAGGCCAACGATGCGGCGACCGCGCAGCGCATCCTGAGCTTCGCCACTGATCTGCGCGGTGAGGAAGCCTGCGGCGCCGCCCCCTTGAACGGTGCTTTGCTGGCGGCGCGCCGCCATCAATTGCAGCCAAGGCTGCTGGGGCTGCTCAATTCCGGCGACAGCCCTGCAGGCGACCGCAATCGCGTCGTCGGTTATGGTGCGCTGGCCTTCGACGCGGCGCCCGATGGCTTGTCCGCCGAGCGCGAACCGCTGGGGCGTTCGCTGCTGGTTGCCGCGCGCCAGGCGATCGAGGCTGCGCTCGGTCTGGCGCCTGAGGCTGTGCCTGCGCCGGCAGGGCCAGCCGAACTGCAGCAACCAGGGGCTACCTTTGTCTCTTTGCATGACCGCCAGGGCCGGCTGCGCGGCTGTGTCGGCCGGCTCGAAGCGAGCCGTCCGCTGCTCGAAGATGTGCGCGCCAACGCCCTGGCTGCGGCCTTCCATGACAGCCGCTTTGCGCCCTTGCGTGCCGAAGAATGGCCGGGGATGCAGATCGAGGTCTCCCTGCTCGGCGCGGTCTCGCCGCTGCGGGCTGGCAGCGAGGCCCAAGCGCTGGCCGCATTGCGGCCTGGCATCGACGGCGTGATCCTTGAATGGCAGGGCCGCCACGCCACCTTTCTGCCACAGGTCTGGCAGCAGTTACCCAAAGCCGCCGATTTCATGGCGGCCTTGAAGGTCAAGGCCGGCTTGCCGGCCAATTTTTGGGCCCCTGATCTGCTGTTGTCGCGCTACCAAGTGCACAGCTTCAGCGAGAAGGTTCATGGAGTTCAATGATGGACAGCAAAGCCTACCCCGCCCGCTGGTGGCACCCGCTTGCCGATGGCCGCATCCAATGCGATTTATGCCCGCGTGACTGCAGGCTGCATGAGGGGCAGCGCGGCTTATGTTTCGTGCGCCAGCGGATCGACAACGCGATGGTGCTGACGACTTATGGGCGCAGTTCCGGTTTTTGCATCGACCCGATCGAGAAGAAGCCGTTGAACCACTTTCTGCCCGGCTCCAGCGTGTTCTCCTTCGGCACGGCCGGCTGCAATCTGGCCTGCAAGTTCTGCCAGAACTGGGACATTTCGAAGAGCCGCGAGATGGACCGTCTGATGGACGCAGCATCGCCGCAGCAGATCGCCGAGGCCGCGCGCACCAGCGCTGCGGCCAGCGTGGCCTTCACCTACAACGACCCGGTCATTTTTGCTGAATATGCGCTCGACACGGCCGATGCCTGTCATGCGCTGGGGCTCAAGACGGTGGCGGTGACGGCCGGCTATATTCATCCGGAGCCCGGGCGTGAGTTTTTCGCCAAAATGGACGCCGCCAATGTCGACCTGAAAGCCTTTACCGACGAGTTCTACCAGCAGCAGACCGGCTCGCATCTGGCGCCGGTGCTGGCCACCTTGCAGCAGATCAAGCATGAAACCGATTGCTGGCTCGAGATCACCACGCTGCTGATTCCAGGCTTGAACGACAGCAAGGCCGAGCTGGAGGCTTTAACGCGCTGGGTCGCCGCCGAGCTGGGTCCCGATGTGCCGCTGCATTTCAGCGCCTTCCATCCCGACTACAAGCTGCTCGATGTGCCGGCCACGCCGGCCGCCACCTTGCAGCGCGCGCGCCAGATTGCGCTGGCCAATGGCCTGCATCATGTGTATACGGGCAATGTCCACGATGTCGAAGGCGGCACGACTTTCTGCCCCGGCTGCAAAGCCGCGCTGATCGAACGCGACTGGTATGACTTGCTGCATTACGAGCTCAACGAGCAGGGTTCATGCCCGCATTGCGGCACAAGCATCGCCGGCCGCTTCGCGGCGCATTTCGAGCCTGGGTTTGGCCGCCGGCGCATCCCGGTGCGCTTGTCGGGCGCGCACATCTTCGCTTCACCGACCCCGCTCACCTGAAATTCCGGCTTTCCATCTGCAGCCTGCCGAGCAGTGGCGTCAGGTCCTCGAAGCTGCGTGCCAGCAGGTTGCGCACGCCTTGCTGATGCTGCCAGACACCTTCTACGGCCAGCAGTCTGGCGGCCAGGATCAAAGGGCGATTGGCAGCATAGACATCGGGCCAGACGATCACCTGCACGCTGCCGCATTCGTCTTCAAGCGATAGAAACAGCACGCCTTTGGCGGTCGAAGGGCGCTGGCGCACGGTGATGATGCCGCAGGCTTTGGCGATCCGGCCATCGGGCCAATCCAGCAGTTGTTCGGCGTTCATCAGGCCGCGCTTGGCGAGTTGTGGTCGCAGCAGTTTCAGCGGATGGCTGCGCAGCGTCAGGCCGGTGGCGGCATAGTCCCAGACGACTTCCTCGCCCTCGGCGGCTGGCGCCAGCTCTTGCGCTGCTTCAGCGCCGGCCGCACCGCGCAACAGCGCCGGCATCGCGCGCAAGCCCGAAGCTTGCCAGACCTGCTGGCGGCGATGGCCGGCAAGCGAGCGCAGCGCATCGGCCGCGGCCAGTTGCTGCATATCCTGTTGATCGAGCCCGGCGCGCAGGGCCAGGTCCTGTGCATCGCTGAAACGACCACTTGATCTTGCGCTGACGATGCGTTGCGCCGCAGCCATGCCCAGACCATCGATCAGCTGCAGGCCGAGCCTGACTGCCGCTTGCCTGTGCCCTGGGCGCCGCGCCAACTGGCTCATCACGCCGCTGGCGTTGACCTCGACCGGACGCACCTCGACCTGATGCCGCTGCGCATCCTGCACCAATTGGCTCGGTGCGTAAAACCCCAGCGGCTGCGAGTTCAGCAGCGCGCACAAAAAAGCCGCCGGTTCATGGCATTTGATCCAGCATGACACATAGGTCAGCAGCGCAAAGCTGGCGGCATGAGATTCGGGGAAACCGTAGGAAGCAAAGCCCTTGATCTGCCTGAAGATCGCTTCGGCGAATTCGTCCTTGTAGCCGCGCTCGCGCATGCCCTGCATGATTTTTTCCTGGAACTGGGCCAGCTCGCCGGGCCGCTTCCAGGCCGCCATCGCGCGCCGTAACTGGTCGGCTTCGCCAGCTGAAAACCCGGCCGCGATCATCGCCACCTGCATCACCTGCTCCTGGAAGATCGGGATGCCGCAGGTGCGTTCGAGCGCGGCTTTCAAGGCTTCGCTGGGGTATTCGATGTCAGCGGCTTGCTTGGCCCGGTTCTTCAGATAAGGGTGGATCATGCCGCCTTCGATCGGGCCGGGCCGCACGATCGCGACTTCGATCACCAGGTCGTAAAAGCAGCGTGGCTGCAAGCGCGGCAGCATCGACATCTGGGCGCGCGATTCGATCTGGAACACGCCGACGGTATCGGCCTTGCAGATCATGTCGTAGGTGGCGACATCGCCTTCGGGCACATCCTTGATGCCGAATTCGCTGCCGCGCATCAGGCTGATCAGATCGAAAGCCCGGTGCAAGGCGCTGAGCATGCCCAGCGCCAACACATCGACTTTCAGCAGCCCCAGCGCGTCGAGATCGTCCTTGTCCCATTCGATCACCGTGCGCTCGGCCATGGCGGCGTTTTCGATCGGCACCAGGCGCGACAGCGGCCCCGCGGTCAGGACGAAGCCGCCCGGATGCTGGCTCAGATGACGCGGCATGCCCAGCAACTGGCGGGTCAGGACGATCATTTGGCGCAGCTGCAATTCGCTCAAGCCCAGTTCGGCCGGTAACTGCTGCCAGCGCGACTCCGGCAGACCTTCATCGCTCCAGCTCTGATGGTCGCGTGCCAGCCGCTCGATCACCGCGTCAGTCAGACCGAGCGCGCGGCCGATGTCGCGCACCGCGCTGCGCGGCCGGTAGCTGATGACGACGCCGGTCAGCGCCGCGCGGTCGCGGCCGTATTTCCGGTACAGATACTGGATCACCTCCTCACGCCGCTGGTGTTCGAAATCGACATCGATGTCGGGCGGCTCGTTGCGCTCACGGCTGATGAAGCGCTCGAACAGCATCGCGCTGCGCGCCGGGTCGACCTCGGTGATATGCAGGCAGAAGCAGACCACCGAGTTGGCGGCAGAACCGCGCCCCTGGCAGAGGATGCCCTGGCCACGGGCAAAAGACACGATGTCGGCGACGGTCAGGAAGTAATGCTGATAGCCGAGCTCATTGATCAAGGCCAGTTCATGCTCGATCTGCGCGCGCCAGCGCGGATCGACGCCAGCGGGCCAGCGCCTGTCCATGCCGGTCAGCGTCAGGGCCCGCAGATGGGCGGCGGGCGTGATCCCGGCCGGAACCACTTCGCTCGGGTATTGGTAGCGGATTTCGTCGAGTGAGAAGTCGCACAACGAGGCCACGACCAGGGTCTGCGCCAGCAGGTCGGGCGGATATTGCTGCGCCAGCCGCAGCCGGCTGCGCAGATGGGCTTCGGCATTCGGCTGCAGGTCCAGCCCGCATCCGGACAGCGGCTTGTTCAGTCGGGTGGCCGTCATCACATCCTGCAGCGCCTGGCGTGAACGCAGGTGCATATGCACATCGCCGCAGGCGACCAGGGGCAGGGCGGTGGCGATCGACAGCGCGCGCAGCCGCTGCAGCCACAGCGCATCGCCGAGCTGGCGCAGCAACTCGACGCCAATCCAGCAGCGGCCACCGAACTGCCGGTTCAACCAAGCGCCGGCAGCGAGCAGTTCTGCTTCAGCGGCCGCGCGCGGCAGCAGCAGGATGGCCAGGCAATCCTGCAGCGCAGCCGCGTCGATCCGGGCCCGGTTCAGTTTGTATTTGCCTTTCTCCGAGATGCGCCGCAGATCGGTGATGAACTGGCAGAGGTTGCCGTAGCCATTCAAATTACGCGCCAGCAGCAGCAGCTTGAACAAGGGCTGATCCTGCTCGTCGAGGACGCAGAATTCGCTGCCGATCAGCAGCTTCAGGCCGCAGGCCTTGGCGGCGACATGGGCGCGCACGATGCCGGCCAGCGAGCATTCATCGGTCAATGCCAGCGCGGCATAACCCTGCTGATGAGCACGCAAAACCAGCTCGGACGGATTCGAAGCGCCGCGCAAAAAGCTGTAATTGCTCAAGCAATGCAGCTCGGCGTAGTCGGGGACCATGGGGCTTCAGGCGAAGATGCCGTGCAGGAACCAGCCCGGCTTGTCGCGGTCCAGGCGCTGCTGGTAAATCCACAGGAAACCGGCTTGCGCGCTCAAGGCGACGAAATAATCGCGTTGCAGATGCTGGTTGCTGCTTTCAGCCGCGTCCCACCAACCGCCTTCGATCCGCTGCGGCCCGGCCAGCAATTGCAGCTTGCCCCTGTATTGCGGCTGGTCTTGCCGCACTTCCAGACGCAGCGGCGGGTCGAGCAGCCAGCTGGGTTGCGGGTAGTCGCTGCGGCGCGCCGGCGGCGCAGCCGTGGTGCCGGGCCAGGCCTGCCAGACCTGCATGCATTCGGGTCTATGGTCTTCCTGCAACTGGCCAACGCGCACCTTGTCGCTACCGAGCCGCAATGCCAGGCGCTCGAGCAATTGCGGCAGCGCTTCATTGGCCTGGTCGGGTGACTGCGGCAGCAGGCTCAGCGGCAATTCCTCCAGCGGCAGGATCTGGCCGGCTTTCAGGCTGATCTCGCCGACCGGTGCAGCCAGCGTCAGTTGCGCCAGATGTTCGGCCAGCAGACGCGAGAGATGGCTGAAGTCGCGCGTTCTGTTGGCCGTGTGCAGGGTCAGATGAGCGCCGCTGCCGGCTTCGCGCGAGCGCATGCTGTCATGCAGCCAATGCAGTTCGAGCTGCTGGATGCCGGCATGGCGCGCGGCCAGCCAGGCACAGAGTTGCGCCAGCAAATGGCGCGCGTAATGCAGCAAGGCGATCGACTGCTCGACCCGGAACGGCAGCTCGAGCCTGGCCTCGAAGACATCCGGTGCCTGCAGCCATTGATGCACCTCGGGCGCCAGGCCATAAGCCTGGTCGAGCGCTTGCACCAGGCCCTTGCCAAAACGCCTGCCCAGGCCGGCACGCGGCAGGCGGCGCAGATCGCCCAGGCTGCGGCAGCCGAGCCGTGCCAGCATGGCGCGATGCGCCTGCGCGGCGCTCAATGCATGCAGGGGCAGGGCATCGAGCAATGGTTCGAGCGGTGTTGACATGCCGTCTTCGATACCGCAGCGCGCCAGCGCCAGGGCGCCCAGACTGCTCGGTGCCCAGGCGGTGGCGTGCAGTTCCATGCCCGCGGCGTCGGCCTGCTGCAGCACGCGCTGATGCAGCGCCGCAGCACCGCCAAACAGGCGCAGGCAGCTCTGCACTTCGAACAGCACAGCGTCTTCCAGTCGGGCGACCCGGGGCGTGAACTGCAGCGCCCACCAGGACAGGGCCTGCAGCCGCAGCTTTGCCAGGGCCTGCCCGTCGTCAATGGGCGAAGGCAGGCAGGCGAGCCAATGCATGACGCGGCTCCAAAGCGATGCCAATCGGCGGGATTGCCGGGCCGCCTTCGCCCCTTGCCAGCATCGCGGGTGTCAAGACCCGGCCGAGTCCTGCCGGCATTGCCGGAAGGTTCAACAGCAAGGCGCTGGCCGGACCGCGGCGTTTCAGGATCTGCAGTTGCAGATGATTGCCCGCCGGCTTCAACAGCAAGCGCAGCGGCGCGCTTGATGCCTGTTGCTTGGCCGACAAGGGGCGGAACAAAAAGATCGGCGCATCAAAGCCCTGCGCACAGCATTGCAGCCGGCGGATCTGCTCGGGCCTGGCTTGCGGCAGCCAGGCCAGCAAGGCTGCGGCCGCATTCGATTTGATTGCCTGCTCGAGGGCCCAGAGTTGCTGCTGCGTTGTTGCCGGCGCAACCCAGACCAACTGCCTTGCCGGCAGCCCGCAGGCCTGCAGACCGGGCAGATGCGGGTGGTGCGGCGGGTTGATCAGCAGCAGCGGGCGGCTGACGCTGGACTGGCGTTTGGGTGCAGATGGGGGCAATGAATCGAGCAGCGAGCCCAGCGCGGGCGCCAGCAGCCGCCATTCCAGCAAGTCGCTATCGTCGCCAATGATTTCGGTCAGGCAGCGGGTCGGCCAACCGCCGCCGGGCAGCAAGGCATCGAGTGCAGAAAAACCGCTGGGCAGGCTGGCGCTGCTGCACGAACCCAGGCTGCTGGCGCGCCATAGACCGGCATGCAGGCTCTCCAGCGCGGCTGTTTGCGGCGCTGGGTCGGGTGGTGCGGCGGGCGTTGTCATGGCAGGAGGAATCCGTCAAATTACTGTATTTAATTACAGTATATGACGATGGCTTGCGAACGCCAAACCAAGGGTGGATTGACAGGCCGGTGGGCCGGCACAGCTTGCTCAGGCTGGCTTTGACAGAGTTTTTATGCCGGGGTGAAGCGCTGCAAGCGGCCGAGATCGAGCACCCGCAGCCCGCCATATTCGATCCGGATCAAGCCCAACGCTGCCAGGTGATGGAGCGCCTGGTTGACGCGCTGGCGCGACAGGCCGACCAGATAGGCGAGCTCCTGCTGGGTGATATTGAGCATGCTGCCGACGCCGGGAAAAAGCTGCGGATTGAAGAGCGCCGCCAGATTGCGTGCGACGCGCAGGTCGGGATCCGAGATGCGGTCGATTTCGCGCGCGGCGATGAACTGGCCCAGCCGCTCGTTCAATTGCTTCAGGATGAAATGGTTGAAGCCAATGCTGGTTGCGAGCAGGCTGTGAAACACCTCGATCGGCAGGCCGGCCACAGTGCTGCGGCGCAAGGCCTGGACGTTGTAGCGGTAGGCCTCGCGCTTGAGCAGGGTGCCCTCGCCGAACCAGCCGCCAGGTGGCAAGCCGGTGAAGGTGATCGCCTGGCTGCCCGAGTCATCATTGCTCATCTTCAGCAGGCCGGCGATGACACCAAACCACAGGTTGGCGGTCCGGCCAATGCGGCAGACGCGTTCGCCGACTTCAGCATCTGCGACCTGCAGGCGAGCGACAACTTCTTGTCGCTGTGCAGGTTCCAGCAGGGCCAGCCAGGGAATCACCTCAAGCTCGGCGGCAGTCGCTGCACGTGCACGCTGGCGCAGTGCGCCTGGCTGGATCGGTGATGAATGCATCGCTGTCGGTCTCGATTTAACCCGTGAGTCAGGGAAAGTCCGCCCCGGGTAGTCCCTAGGAATGTCGTCGCAACGACAACATGACGTCAAAGTGAGGTCTAGTATTGCACCGTATTGATGCGATGAAGCCCGAATACCGGGCGCAATGCATCGAACAGGAGGTTCCAAGGTGGCGACGACTTTCCCCCGGCTCTTGCTTGAACATGCAGCGCAGCGGCCTGCAGCGACCGCATTGCGCGAGAAGGAATATGGCATCTGGCAGCCCTTGAGCTGGAGTCAGTTGGCTGCGCTGGTGCGCGAGCTCGCGCATGGCCTGGCCCAAGCCGGCTTGCAGCGTGGTCAGCATGTCGTCGTCGTCGGCGAAAACCGGCCGCGTCTGTCCGCCGCCATGCTGGCTGCGCAGTCGCTCGGGGCCATTCCGGTGCCGCTTTATCAGGACGCGGTGGCGGCGGAATTTGTCTTTCCCATCAACAATGCCGAAATCGCTTTTGCCGTGGTCGAGGACCAGGAGCAGGTCGACAAGATGCTCGACCTGCGCGCTCAATGCCCGCAGTTGCAACATATCTGGTTCGACGATCCGCGCGGCTTGCGCGGTTATGCGCAGACCGGCCTGGCATCGCTCGATGAACTCTGCGCCAGCGGCCGCGAGCATGCCAAGGCGCAGCCGGACTTCTTCGACAAGCAGGTCGCGATCGGCGCCCCGGGCGATGTTGCGGCGATGTTTTTCACCTCGGGTACGACCGGCAACCCGAAGGGTGTCGTGCATACGCACAGCAGCCTGATCGACCGCGCGCAGGCCGGTGCGCGCTTCGACAATCTGAGCCATGCCGAGGAAGTGCTGGCTTATTTGCCGCCGGCCTGGATCGGCCAGAACATCTTCAGCTATGCGCAATGGATGGCCTGCGGTTATGTGGTGAATTGCCCGGAGTCGGCGAGCACGGTGGCGATCGATCTGAACGAGATCGGCCCGACCTATTATTTTGCGCCGCCGCGCGTGTTTGAAGGCTTGCTGACCAGCGTGATGATCCGCATGGAAGATGCGTCGAGCACCAAGCGCTGGTTGTTTTCGACCTGCATGACATTGGCGCGGCGCGTCGGCCCGGCGCTGATGTCGGGCAGCCCGGTGAGCCTGCTTGACCGCTGCAAATATGCCTTGGGCAATCTGGCGATCTACGGGCCGCTGCGCAATACCCTGGGCCTGTCGCGCGTGCGTGTCGCCTACACGGCGGGCGAGGCGATCGGCCCGGACCTGTTCAGTTTCTATCGCTCGATCGGCATCAACCTGAAACAGCTCTACGGCTCGACCGAAACCGCGGTGTTTGTCTGCCTGCAGCCCGACCATCAAGCGCGCGCTGATACGGTCGGCGTGCCGATCGAAGGGGTTGAAATCAAGCTGGCAGACAGCGGCGAAATCCTGGTCAAGTCGCCCGGCCTGCTGAAAGGCTATTACAAGAACGAAGCCGCTACCGCCGAGGTGTTGACGGCTGATGGCTGGTACCACACCGGTGACGCCGGCTTCATCGATGCTTCCGGCCACCTGAAGATCATCGACCGGGCCAAGGATGTCGGACGCCTGATCGGTGGCGCGTTTGACGGGGCGATGTTTGCGCCCAAATATGTCGAGAACAAGCTGAAATTCTTCCCCTTCATCAAGGAGGCGGTGGCTTTCGGCGACCAGCGTGACCGGGCCTGCGCCTTCATCAATATTGACTTTGACGCCGCCGGCAACTGGGCTGAGCGGCGCAATCTGCCCTATGCCGGCTATGCCGATCTGGCGCAAAAGCCCGAGGTCTATCAGCTGATCCGCGAATGCGTCGAGCAGATCAATGCCGACCTGGCCCAGGATCAATTGCTGGCCGGCAGCCAGATCAGCCGTTTCCTGATCCTGCACAAGGAACTCGATGCCGATGATGGTGAACTGACCCGGACGCGCAAGGTCAAACGCGGGGCAATCGCCGAAAAATATGCGCTGCTGATCGAGGCGCTTTACTCCGGGGCGAGCTCCCAGTTCATCGAGACTGCGGTGAAGTTCGAGGATGGCCGCAGCGGGTCGATTTCGGCGGATCTGAAAATCGTCGATGCGCGGATTTTTCCTGCAACGCAAAAGGCGGCCTGATGAAAGAGATCGGCGAAATCATCCTCGATGTGAAGAACATTTCGCTCGCTTTCGGCGGGGTGAAAGCGCTGACCGACATCAGCTTCAATGTGCGTGAACATGAGGTCCGCGCGATCATCGGCCCGAATGGCGCGGGCAAGAGTTCGATGCTCAACTGCATCAACGGCGTCTATCAACCGCAGCAGGGCTCGATCACCTTCCGCGG
>JBIKPD010000378.1:0-4024 GCA_044357665.1 Roseateles sp.
CCGCCATCGGACAGACCTGCGACCGCCTGCAAACAGATGTTGTCATCGTCGAAATACTGATCACCGTCGGTCCCGGTATTGATCCGAAACTCCCCGCCAAGCCGACCACCACCAGCGGCGAAGCGCTGGCCGTAAACGCCCCAGCCGCTGCCATCCTGACTGAGTGAATTCCAGGCCACAAGATAGCCGCCGTCAGTCAACTTGGTCATCGAGGACTTCGTCTGCTCGCCAGCGGTGTAGCTGTTGACCAATTGCTCAACCGTCATGCCTGCGTCGCGGATCTGCGCTGCAGCAGTCGATGTATTGCCAGCCGCATCGGTAGCGGCGCCTGCGCCCACATTGATCGTCATGCTGAGCGGTGAAGTCGACGAATTCGGCGTAATTACCGCCGTGTAATGCGAACTGTCGACCATGGTGAATGCACTGGCCACGCCGTTGATGACATTGATGTCTGTGAGGTCAAAGCCGGTCACCGCTTCGCTGAAATTGAAACCATAAAGCAATCCATCAGTGCTGTTCACGGTTGTGGCATCGACGAGGGTCGCTGTCGGCCCAGTCTGGTCGACGACCAAGGCTGAAGTCGTAGCTCCCACCGCGCTGATGTTGCCGGCAATGTCGGTCACGCGCACCTGAACCGCATTGGCGGCGTAGCTGTCCGCAGCCAGCGTGAAGCTGGTGCCGCTGCCGGTTACCCAACTCGCACCGGCATTGCTGCTGTGCTGCCAACTGGCGCCAGTTTCGATGCCGGTCACATTGACAACGCCGCTGTTGGTGATTCCATCGCTGGCAGATAAGCCACTGTCCAGTTGCAATTTCACCACCGGTGCCAAAGGCGCCGTGGTGTCGACTACACCTGCTTGGGTCGTCGTCAACTGCGCCGTTGTGACCGCGTCAGCCGCTGTGGCTAGCGTTGTGGCAGTCAAAGTGATCGCCGTGCCGGCAGCCAACTGGGTGCTGAAGCTGCCTTGGGCCACGGTCTGTACCTGCACCGCATCGGTCAGGGAAGCGAGGAACTGGTTGCTGGCAGCGCCGGCGGACACATTACTTGCGGCCAGCGACATTGCATCAGAGACCGCTTGGTTCGAGACCGACAACGAGGTCGAAGCTGCCGTGATCAAGCTCGCCTGGGTCGCAGCATTCAAGTCGCTGGCGATCGTGGTGTCGGCCGCCGCCGTGGTCAGCAAAGTGCTCAGCGTCGTTGAATTATTCAAGTCGACCGCTGTGCCCGAAGAAATCTGCGTGACCATGGCGCCGATGATCGCTGCCCCGGCTTCCGCGGCAGTCACGCCGCCCGCTGTGGTTGACGCACCTTGCAAGGCGGCCGCGCCGGCCACCAGCAAATTTGCCACCACAATCGACTGCGACTGGATCGCCACAGCGACGGCCTTCTCTGCAGCGGCACCGCTGCCCAGGGCAACTTCCATGGGGTCATAACTGGTCAGGTCAACGCCTGTCGGCAAAGACAGCGCAGAAATGACAGTGGCTTGGGCTGCGGCCAGTTTGGCCGCTGTTGACAAGCTCGACGTGTCAGCACTCATGACCGCCTGCACCAGCGTGGTCAGCGGGCTGATCACGGTGGAGCCTGCCGGGGCTCTGAGCAGCCCCCCAAAAGCCAGTCCGGTGGAAATGTCAGTACCGCCCGTCACCAATAGATCGTAGGCATCCTGACCAGCGCTCAAGGCAACCGAGACCGAACCGTTGGCCAGGGTTGTGCCGACCAGCGTGTCTCCCGCAGTGACGGTGCCGCTCTTGTCGATGTCGAGGTAGACGCTGGCGCCGCTGACATAGCCGTCAGTGGCCGTGGTGTTGGCGAAGTAACTGACCGACAAGGCCGCGCTTGCACTGCCGCTGTTGCCGGCAATGTCGGCATAGCTCCCATTGAGCACTGTGATCGACGCAGGGCCGAGCTTGTCAGGGTTCGGCGTGAAGTCCACCGTCCAGGTCGTTCCACCATCTGAAGTGACCGGATTGGCGAAGGTGCCACCTTTGGCGTCGACCAGATCAGCAACGGTGAACCCGGTCACTGTGGCGTCAAAGGTGATCGTCAGGCTTCCCGATGCGTTCAGGGCCAGCGCGGTCGTGCCAGCCCAAGTGACAGCCGCAGTTGGCGCCACCGTGTCGTTAACTACCGCCGGCGTGGAGATACTGGTCACCGATTCCAGCGTGCCATGGCCATCGGTATAGCTCGCCACCACCGTGATCGCCGTACCGACTTGGGCCTCACCCAAAACCAGGGTGCCAGACGTCGCGCCCGCAATCGCCACGCCGGCCGCCAGCCATTGGTAGCTGACAGTGCCCATGCCATCGACATCAGCCAAGGTATCGGCTGCAGTCAACGCCTGGCCCTGAGTGGCCGTGCCACTGATGGCCACGCTGCCAGTTGGCGTGTCATTGACATTGACCACGGCAGTCGTCGGGGTACTGGCCACCGATTCCAGCGTGCCCTGGCCATCGACCTAGCTCGCGACCACGGTGATAGCTTTGCCGACTTGCGCTTGCGTCAAAGGTAAGGTAGGTCCCGTCCCGCCGTCAATGAGCGTTCCGTCCGCCTTCCATTGGTAGCCGACCAGACCCATGCCGTCGGCATCCGTCAGCGTATTGGCCGCCGTCAAGATCTGACCTTGCGTGGCGATACCGCTGATGGTCACGCTGCCCGTTGCAACTGAATTCCAGTCGTACATCGGCTTGAAGTTTGCCGCCAGAAGCGTGGATGCGACGACGTTCTGAAGCACAGCAACCGTCACTGGCGGCTGGACCAACCCTGCAGTCCCATCAACATCGAAGCTGACCATTGTGTTCGCACCCGACTGCGACAGCTTCAGGTAGCCTGCGCTGAACGGGTTCGATCCGTCATAACCTATTGCTGCGTTGCGCAGGAGATCCGATACATCGAGAACGTCTTTGCCTGCGCCGACCTCGAAGTCGGTGATCACCGTCGGGTCAGCGTTGACATTGCTGGTTACGCCTTCAACCCCGGTGAAGGTGCGCGTACCACCCAGCATCGTCCGGTACTGCTGCGCCGTCAGCACAAAGGTGTCTGCCCCTGCACCACCGCTCATGCTCAGTTGCAAAACCCCTGAAGCCGTAAGAACGTCTTCGCCTAGACCACCCTCCAGACCGCCGGAAGCGACCCCGTAGGCCTGACCGAGGTTGCTGACACCCCCTGCCAGGTCGTGGTTCAGGGTCAGAATGTCGTTTCCAGCGCCGCCGATCAACTTGACATCCGATAAGCCAAAACTTACATCGCTGACTGTCCCAAATGAGACCGTGAGCGAGTCGTTGCCATCGCCACCGTCCAGTAAGGCACGCTCGCTCAGGCCGGTGTCGCCATCGGTAAATCCACTCATAAGGCCGTTGACATAGGCCAAAAGTATGTCGTCGCCACCTCCACCGGCAAGAGCCGCAGTCCGATTGTTGTCAGATAAAAGATAGTCGATGCCTGCGCCGCCATCCAGAATTGCGCTACTTTCATAGGACGCCACCAGGTGGTCGTTGCCAAGGCCGCCGACAAGGCTTGCCTGGCCACCATTGACGTAGCTCGAATCGTCAAAGGGCCACCGGCCCGAAGCAGACAAGGAGTCATCCCCGTCACCACCGTCCAGGCTGACAACCAACCCCTTCGCGTTGAGACTGTCGTTCCCGGTGCCGCCGAGCAGGGCCTGGCTTCCGGTCAGTGAAATCGAACTCAGGCTGTCATCACCGGACCCGCCAGCCAGCAAGTTATTGCCGTGGTTATCGCTCAGCGTGTCGTTACCCGCCTCGCCCAACAGCGTATCGCTACCGAGGCCGCCGTCCAGCGTGTCATTGCCCACTCCGCCGGCAATGCTGTCATTGCCGTCGCCCCCGTCGATGCGATCGCTGCCCGCCTGGCCATCGATCTGGTCGTTGCCAGCCAGGCCGGTGATCTGGTCGTGGCCCAAGCCACCCACAATAATGTCCGCCAGTTCCGTGCCGGTCATGGTCTGCGCAACTGGTTGCGAGCCATCGAGCGGGAATTGCGGACTGAAGTTGCCTGCTACCACGG
>JBIKPD010000346.1:0-4375 GCA_044357665.1 Roseateles sp.
CTTGTCGCTGGCGGATTGTGTTTTTTCAGGCCGACGCGCGGGTCGTGCGGCTGTCAACGAGTGAAACGGATCTCAATATGAGCGGGAGTTTGATCGGTAAAGTGGCATTGGTGACCGGTGGCGCCAGTGGTGTGGGCGAAGCAACTGCGCGTTTGTTGCGAGCCCAGGGTGCGTCGGTGGCGATCTGCGACATCAACCTGTCGGCGGGCGAGCAACTTGCCGCTGAACTCGGCGAGCAAGCGATGTTCATCCGCCACGATGTGACCGATGAGCAGGACTGGGCAGCGGCTATGGCGGCTGTCACTTCGCGCTTTGGCAAGCTCGACATCCTGGTCAACAACGCCGGCATCCTGATGCCGGGAACGATCGAGTCGGCCAATCTGAAGCAGTTCCAGCGCCTGATGCAGGTCAACGCTGAATCCTGCTTTCTCGGCTGCCAGCATGGCGTGGCGGCGATGAAGGAGAAAGGCGGCTCCATCATCAATATGGCGTCGATCGCTTCCTGGTTGCCGATGGATGACTATCTGGCCTATAGCGCGAGCAAGGCCGCCGTGGCTGCGATCAGCCGCAATAGCGCTCTGCATTGCCGCAAGAAAGGCTATCCGGTGCGCATCAATTCGGTTCATCCCGACGGCATTTACACGCCGATGATGAAGGCCGCGCTGCCTGCTGGCGTAACAGCCGAGATGGTGCTGCACAACGCGCAGACCAATCCGGCGGGCCGGGCTTATCTGCCCGAGCGCATTGCCCAGTTGATCTTGTTCCTGGCCTCGGATGCGTCGAGCGTAATCAGCGGCTCCGAACTCCACGCCGACAACGCCGTGATGGGCATGGGCCTTTGAGCGTGACAGCGATTGCCGAGGCAGGCAGCCGCTATCGCCGGTTGCGCGTGACTGCCGTGATCGAGGAAACCCATGATGCGAAGTCTTTCGTGTTCGAGGTGCCGCAGGATCAGGCCGAGGCTTTCCGCTACCGTCCGGGCCAGTTCCTGACCTTGCGCCTGCCGGTGGCCGGCCGGCATCTGCCGCGCTGCTACTCGATGTCGAGCGCGCCGGGGCTCGATGCAGCGCCCCGGGTCACGGTCAAGCGGGTGGATGCCGGGCGCGGATCAAACTGGTTGTGCGACCAGATCAAGGTGGGCGACAGCCTCGAATTGCTGCCACCTGCCGGACAGTTCACACCGCGAACCTTGGTCGGCGATTTCCTGCTGTTCGCCGGTGGCAGCGGCATCACGCCGGTCTTTTCGATCCTGCGCTCGGTGCTGGAAGCCGGCAGCGGCCGGGTTCTGCTGTTTTATGCCAACCGCGATCAGCGTTCGGTCATCTTTGCCGAGCCACTGGATCAATTGTTGAGCCAATATCCACAGCGTTTGCAAGTCATTCATTGGCTCGATTCGGTCCAGGGCATCCCTTCGCTGACGCAATTGGCCGAGGCCGCCAAGGGCTGGAATTCGGCCCAGGCCTTCATCTGCGGCCCCGGCCCCTTCATGCAGGCCTGCGAAGCCGCGCTGTCAATGCTGGGCATGGCCAGTGACATGATTCATGTCGAGCGCTTTGCCTCCTTGCCGGATGAGGAAGACCTGGTGCCGAGCGCAGCGGTGCCGTCCGTCGTCGATTCAGCCCAGGTCGAAATCCATTACCTGGGCCAGGTCCTGCAACTTGAATGCGGTGGCAATGAATCGGTGCTTGACGCAGCGCTGCGCCAGAAAATAGAACTGCCTCATTCCTGCATGGCCGGCATGTGCGCAGCCTGCATGTGCCAACTGCAATCGGGAACCGTGCAGATGCGGGGCAATGATGTGCTCGACGAGAAAGACTTGAGCCGGGGCTGGATCCTGGCCTGTCAGGCAGTCCCCACCAGTCAACGCTTGACCTTGAAATTCGCCGAATGAATCCCAGCCTTCCACAGACCTTGCCACAGGTCATCCGCCTGGCCGCCCAAACCCATCCAAGGCGCCGGGCGATCGTCGACGGCGCTGTCGTGATCAGTTATGCCGATTTGGCCGACAAGGCTGAACAGGTTGCGCGCGGCTTGCTGGCCCTGGGTATTCAAGCGGGAGACCGGGTTGCGATCTGGGCGCCGAACCAGTACGAATGGATCCTGGCCGCCTGCGGCATCCATATGGCTGGCGCAATGCTGGTGCCCTTGAATACAAGAATGAAAGGTGCTGAGGCGGCCGATATATTGGCGCGCAGCCAGGCCTCATTGCTGTTTTGCGTCGGTGATTTCCTTGGCCAATACACGCCCGCCCAACTCGACGGGCAGCGCCCGGCGACCTTGCAGCATCTGGTGGTGCTCGGTGCAGGTCAGACGCGCAGCGGCGAGACCCCTTGGGCGGAATTTTTGCAGCAAGGTGATTCGGTGCCCAGCCAAGCCGTGCATGAACGGGAGGCCGCTTTAGGCTATGACAGTCTGGCCGATCTGATGTTCACCTCGGGCACGACCGGGCGCCCCAAAGGCGTGATGGCAGCGCATGGCCCGACGATCCAGGCCTTCAGCGTCTGGTCGGCCTGCGTCGGTCTGGGTGCCGGCGATCACTATCTGATCGTCAACCCGTTTTTCCATACCTTCGGTTACAAGGCCGGTTGGGTGGCTGCCTTCCTCAGCGGCGCCACGGTCTTTCCGCAGCAGTTGTTCGATGCCGGGCAGATGCTGCAGCGGATCGCCAACGACCGCATCAGTTTCCTGCCCGGCCCGCCGACCCTGTTCCTGACCATGCTGGCCCATCCGCAGTTGAAGGATTTCGACCTGAGCTCGCTGCACGCCGCAGTCACCGGTGCGGCCAGCGTGCCGCCGATCCTGATCCAGCGCATGCGTGAGGAATTGGGCATCCAGCTGGTCACCACCGCCTATGGACTGACCGAGTGCGGCGGTTGCGCGACTTTGTGCGAACCCAGCGACAGCGCCGAGACCGTTGCCAACACCTGCGGCCATGCCTTGCCCGGCACCGAGTTGCGGGTGGCCGATGCCCAGGGCAAGGCCATGCCAACCGGTGAAGCGGGTGAGGTGCAACTGCGTGGCTACCATGTGATGAAGGGCTATTTCGAAGACGAAGCCGGCACCCGTGAAGCCATCGATGCCGAGGGTTGGCTGCACACCGGCGATGTCGGCGTGCTCGACGAACGCGGTTACCTGCGCATCACCGATCGGCTGAAGGACATGTTCATCAACGGTGGCTTCAATTGCTACCCGGCCGAAATCGAACGCCTGATGGCGCCGCATCCGGCAATTGCCCTGGCCGCGGTGATCGGCATTGCGGATGAGCGCCTGGGCGAGGTCGGTTGTGCCTATGTGGTGCTGCGCAGCGGCAGTCAGCTCGATGCGGCCGAATTGATCGCCTGGTGTCGATTGAATATGGCCAATTACAAGGTGCCGCGCAAGGTGTTCTTCGTCGACGCCTTGCCGGTCAATGCAGCCAACAAGGTCGACAAGAAAGTATTGCGCGCCCAGTTCATGCAGAACAGCGCCCACGCTTGAGAAAGAAGAGCAAGACATGAACAAGATCGTCATCACCGGTTCGCAATCAGGCATGGGCCTGGCATTGCGTGAACACCTGAGCGCCCAAGGCGCCAGCATCATCGGCATCGATCTGCCCGGCAAGGGCGCCGAGGTCGAGGCTGACCTGTCGAACCGGGCCGGCCGGGCTGCAGCCGTGGCGCAGACGCTCGAACTTTGTGGCGGAACGCTCAATGGCGTGGTGGCCAACGCCGGCGTCGACCTGCCGGGCAATCTGCCCTTGATGCTGGAGCTCAACTATCTCGGCGCGATCGAATTGCTGCAAGGCTTGCGCCCGGCGCTGGCCCTTGCCGGCCGCTCTGGCGCTGCCGCAACGGTGTCGGATTCGGTGGCGATCTCGCCCGGCATACCCGAGTCGCTGGTCGAGCAGTTACTGGCGCGCGGACAGGACGCTTTGACGACGGTGACGATGGCGCTCGCATCGAGCCCGAATCTGGGTTACCAGGTCAGCAAGATGGCGCTGGCGCGCTGGATCCGGCGCAATGCGGCAAGCGCCGAATGGGCGGGTGCCGGCATCACCTTGAACGGCGTCGCCCCCGGACCGGTGATGACTCCGCTGCTGGCCCATGACCTGCTGGATCCGCAAAAGGGCCCGATGATCCGGGCCTTGCCGCAGCCCTTGGGTGAGTTCACCACGCCCCAAGCGGTGGCCGAGTTGTATGAATTCCTGCTCAGCCCCAAGGCCAGATATATCGTCGGCCAGATCATCATGATCGATGGCGGTATTGAAGCGGCCTGGCGCAGCGACGACTGGCCTTGCGCCTGGCAGATCGGCCGCGAAGAATTCATCGGGCGCTATTTCCCCCGTAAAGCTTCAGCCTGATGACCAG
Source organism: Roseateles sp. (assembly GCA_044357665.1). Classification (GTDB taxonomy): domain Bacteria; phylum Pseudomonadota; class Gammaproteobacteria; order Burkholderiales; family Burkholderiaceae_C; genus Paucibacter_A. Next base: position 4,347 of record JBIKPD010000346.1, read on the forward strand.
GCCGGTCGCGATGGTCACCGGTGCCAGTC
>JBIKPD010000347.1:0-4370 GCA_044357665.1 Roseateles sp.
CGATCATCGTCGGCACATCGGGCAAGCTGGCCATGCGTTTGCTGCTGGTAACGGCAAGCGCCCGCACCTTGCCTGACTTGATCTGCGGAATCGCCACCGCAGCGTTGGAAAAGTGCAGATCGACGCGCCCGGCAATCTGGTCGATCATCATCGCCGGGGCGCCGGTATAAGGCACATGCACGATGGACAACTGCAGTTGCGACTTGAACAACTCGGCCGTCAGGTGCGCGGGTGAGCCGACGCCGGCCGAGGCGTAGCTGAGCTTGTCAGGATTGGCACGCGCCTGCTTGACCAGATCCTGCACATTGGCCGCACCGGCTACCGGATGGACCACCAGCACCGAGGGCGCATAGGCCACGGCGGAGATCGGCTCCAGGTCCTTCACCGCATCAAACGAGGTCTTGCTGCGCAGCGCGGCGCTGATCGTCAACGCACTGCTGGTAAAAAGCAGCGTCTGACCATCGGCGGCGGCTTTGGCCACCTGATCGGCACCGATATTGCCGCCGGCGCCGACCTTGTTGTCGACAATCACCGTCTGCCCCAATGCCGCTTGCAGCCTGGCAGCAACCTGGCGGGCGGCCACGTCGACCAAGCCACCGGCAGGCCAGGGAACGATGATCCGCACCGGCTTGGTCGGGTAGTCCTGCGCCGCAACCATGGGTGCAAACAAGGCGCTGGCGAGCGCAAGGCCGATGATCGTTGGTTTCATATTGAATTCTCCTCTTGGCAATCAGGTGATCAGGTCCATCTCGAAGTGGATGTAGTCGCCGCGATAGGTCACTTCACCCAGGTAGAGCAAAGTGCCATCGGCAGCGTGACAGAGTCGGCGCACCTCGGCGACCGGGGCATTGACGGCAATGCCCAGTTGGCGCGCCACTTCGACATCGGCGCTGGCGATGCGCAGCGTCTGGCGCGCTTTGGCGATTTTTACGCTCGGCAGATCGAGCATCACCGGCACCACCGTTTCAGTCCTGAAACGCCGCGGTGCCAGACGGAAAACCCGCTGATCGAGATAGATCGAAATCACGCAATAGGGTTGGCCATCGCGCGCATGCACACGCCGCATGAAATGGTATTTCGGTGCCGCCTGGCCATCGCCTGGTTGCAAGGCTGGCATCGCGCCGGCCTCTTCCAGGATCGTCAGCTGCGGGCTGTCATTGCGGTAGGCGTCGGCCAAGCCGCGCAGCGAAGTCTCGAGCCGCAAGGACCGGTCATGCTCAGGCTTTGCAGTGACAAAAGTGCCGCGCCCCTGCTGCGGCGAGAGCAGGCCCTCGCGCGCCAGAATCGCCACCGCCTGACGTACCGTGACCCGTGCCACATTGAACTCGCCGACGAGTTCCTCCAGCGACGGCATCTTCTGGCCGACCGCCCAGACGCCACGCGTGATGCGCTGGCGCAGCAGATCAGCCAACTGCGCGTAACGCGGCAAGGGACTGTTCTCGAAAACGGAATTCATCGGTGGGGAACAGGCAAAAGTGATCAGGAAAGTTCGATTGTGCTAAAGGTTCTATCCATAGTATCATTTTAGCATCTGCCCATGCATTCGATGCGTTTTGCACCACGCCAGGAGCCTTCTCTATGCCGCCGATTTTCTATGCCGTACCGGTCTTCATGGCCTTCCTGTTGCTCGAATTGCTGGCCTCGCGCTGGATGAACCGGCCGGTCTACCGTCTGCATGATGCCGTCACCAGTCTGAATATCGGTTTCATCAGCGAGGCGGTGCGCTCGCTGGTCAAGATGGTGACGGTGATCTTCTACGCGCTGTTTGTCGAACGCGTCGGCACCTTCCAGTTCGACATGAGCCAGCCCTGGGTCTGGGTGCTGGCCTTTTTCATGTATGACTTTCTCTACTACTGGGCGCACCGCGCCGGGCATGAAGTCAGGCTGCTCTGGGCAGCCCATGTGGTGCACCATTCGAGCGAAGATTTCAATCTGTCGACCGCGCTGCGCCAGTCTTCGACGAACCAGATTTTTTACTGGATCTTCTATGTGCCGATGGCCGTCGTCGGCATCCCGGTGCAGGTCTTCGTCACCGTCGCCTTGCTCAGCGCGATCTATCAGTTCTTTGTCCATACCCAGTTGGTGCCCAAGCTGGGTTGGATCGACCGCATCTTCGTCACCCCGTCGAACCACCGCTGCCACCATGGCCGCAACGATTACTGCATCGACGTCAATTACGGCTTCACCCTGATCATCTGGGACCGCATGTTCGGCACTTATGCCGAAGAGCGCGATGACGAACCCGTCGTCTACGGCTTGCAGACGCCGCTGCGCAGCTGGAACCCGGTCTGGGCCAACCTGAAAAACTATGCCCAGATCTGGCATGGCGTGCGCAACACGCCGGGTTGGAAGAACAAGCTGATGGAAGTCTTTGCCACCCCTTCCTGGACGCCCGATGGCGTGCCCAAAGCCGTGCTGCCCGAGAGCAGCCGGACCGAACGCTTCGAAACCCCGGCGCCGAAGTGGCAGAAGATTTACGCCTTGATGGCCTACCTGGTTGGCTTTGCGCTGTTCATGCATTGGCTCAGCGTCACCAACAGCCTGACCGTGCCGATGCGCGCCAGCTACGGCCTGCTCTTGGCCATCAATGCCTTCAGCTTGAGCCGCATGTTTGCCGGCCGGCGCTGGAGCGTCGAGATCGAGGCGCTGCGCGCGCTGCTGATGTTCGGCGCCTTGGCCAGCGGGCAATGGTTCTCGCAGGTCTCCAGCCAGGCACAGATCGTGGCCTTGGTCGCGGGCCTGATCAGTCTGGCCTTGCTGGCCAAGGCCGCGGGCGAACAAAAGCCTGTTGTCGCCAATTTGCATACGCTGGAGCAGGTATGAACTTGCAAGCGCTGTTCGACGGCATGCTGGCCCTGGTGGCGTTCTCGGTGGCTTGGCAATCGGCAAAGGCCCCGGCATTACGCCTGGCTTGCGCCATGCTTGGCACAGCCGCGCTGCTCGGCACGCTGCGCTTTTCCGGCCTGCTACCCCTGCCCTCGCTGCACCAGTTGATCTCGATGCTCGGCGCTGCTGCGGCCTTGCCGCTGCTGGCGGTTTCGGTGATCTGGCCCGAGGGCACGGTCGCCACACAGCGGCGCTCGGCCTGGATTTTCGCGGTGGTCGCAGCGACGCTGGGCATGATGATCGTCGTCCAGCTCGGCTTCAAGCCATGGGCACCAGCCTGCACCTTGTTGGCCGTCGTCAGCCTGCTGCTGGTCTCGCTGAAAAGGCAAGACTGGCTGGCGGCAGCCGGCGGTGCCTGCCTGCTGGCGGCATCGCTGGCCTTTGTGGCAAAGCTGCAGCTGGCTGGTCTTCAAGCCGGTGACTTGCTGCATATCGGCATGGCAGCAGGTCTGTGGCTCCTCGGCCGGCGGGCGCAGCAAAGCGCCACCGCAGAGACCGACAAATCCTTGATCAGCGTTTAAGCTCAGGCCGCAGCGGCAAAGAACAGCGCATCGAGCTCGGCGTAGCAGCGCTCGCGCCGCTCTTCGTCGATGAAGCTGGCCTCGAAGCTGTTGCGCAATAGCTGCCAGGCATGGCGCGCATTCAGCGCCTTGTTGGCGGCAAAAGTCTGAACCAGATTGGCGTTCAGATAGCCGCCGAAATAGGCCGGATCGTCGGAATTGACCATCGCGCACAGGCCCGCATCAAGCATCGCTGCCAGCGGATGTGCGGCCAGTGAGTCAACCACGCAGAGCTTCAGATTCGACAAGGGGCAGACCGTCAGCGGCATCCGCGAAGCCTTCAACCGCTGCACCAGCGCGGCGTCTTCAAGGCAACGCACGCCATGGTCAATGCGCTCGACCTGAAGGATGTCGAGCGCGCTGCTGATGTAAGCGGGCGGCCCTTCCTCGCCCGCGTGCGCGACGAGATGCAAGCCCAGCTCGCGGGCCCGCGCATAGACCCTGGCAAACTTCTCGGGCGGATGGCCGCGCTCGCTGCTGTCGAGACCCACGCCGATGAAATGCTCGCGCCAGGGCAACGCCTCCTCCAGCGTGGCCAGCGCCTCTTCCTCGCTCAGATGGCGCAGGAAGCAGAGAATCAATTCAGCGCTCAGGCCGAGCTCGGTCTGCGCCCGCTGGCAGGCCCGGTGCAGGCCGGCAATCACCGTCTGCATCGCGACACCGCGGCTGGTATGGGTCTGCGGGTCGAAGAAGATTTCGGTGTGGACGATATGGTCGGCCGCTGCCCGTTCGAAATAGGCCCAGGCCATGTCGAAGAAGTCAGCCTCGGTCAGCAGCACGCTGGCGCCGGCGTAATAAATGTCGAGAAAGCTCTGCAGGTCGCTGAACGCATAGGCCTTGCGCAGCGCCTCGACATCTCCATAGACCAGCTGCACGCCATTGCGCTGCGCCAGCTTGAAGATCAGCTCAGGCTCGAGCGAGCCC
>JBIKPD010000348.1:0-4367 GCA_044357665.1 Roseateles sp.
AGCGCCTGGAAGACTCGCAAAAAAACATGCTGACTCTGAGCCTGATCATGCTGGTCGTGGTGCTGATGTTCCTGTTTCTCGGCGGCCTGCTGCATCTTTTTGCCCAGGCCCATGGCATGAGCGAGCGCGGCGACAAACTGTTCGGCGCGGTCGTGCTCGACCATCTGCCGGCCTGGGTGCAACTGGTCTTCGTCATCGCCTTGATCTCGGCGTTGTTCCCCAGCGCCGATGGTGCGATCACCGCCCTGACCTCGAGCTTTTGCATCGACCTGCTCGGCATGCAAGTGCGCCAGGACTGGAGCGAGGCGAAGAAAACCCGCTTGCGTAAAACCATCCATCTGGTTTTTGCAGCGGTCTTCCTGGCGCTGGTCCTGGGTTTCAGATGGGTCGATAACCCCAGCATGATCGGCCTGATCCTGAAGCTCGCCGGCTATACCTACGGGCCGCTGCTGGGGCTCTTCGCCTTTGGCCTGTTCACCCGCTTGCAGCCCCGCGATGGCTGGGTGCCGGCGGTTGCGCTGACCGCGCCGCTGCTTTGCTGGTTGCTCGACAGCCAGCAGCGCCGCCTGTTCGGCAGCTACGAAATCGGCCTGGAGTTGCTGCTGCTGAACGGCCTGCTGACATTTGCCGGGCTCTGGCTGATCTCGCCGCGCCGCGCAGCCGCGGTGCAGGGCTGATCAGGTCTCGGGTCGGTCGGCGGCGCACGGTAAGGGCAAGAAGCCTGAAGCGAGACCGATCGGCTGGGCGTTCTGCTGCGCTCATGCTCGGGCCAGAGGCCCGGGATTCGGCAAAGTCATTCGCTTGCGGCTCCAACCGACGACCGATCGGCTGGACGTTCTGCTGCGCTCATGCTCGGGCCAGCGGCCCGGGATTCGGCAAAGTCATTCGCTTGTGGCTCCAACCGACGACCGATCGGCTGGGCGTTCTGCTGCGCTCATGTCCTCCGGCATCGGCCCTTGGCCGCTGCCTCCCCCTTTACTTCGCTCCGCAGAACACCCAGCCGAACAGCCGCTGCGAATGGCACGCCGACGTCAAAGGGGATTGCGGGCAGCGCCTCGGAATAATTCAGGTCTGCAGCAATGAAACATTCGCCTGCAATTCGTCCCAGGGTGCCGACAACTTTCGACCGTCCCGGATCAGCAATCCCGTTGTCTCCAGGACTGCAACGTCCTGATGCACATTCTTGTAATCACGCGCCAGCGCCTGCGCCAACAATCTGACATTGTTGGCCCCATGCTGCCGAACATGACGCAGCAATTCAAGACGTCGGGGTGAGAGCGTGTCCAGCATGGTTTGCAGGTTGAGAAACGTCACATGGGTTTCATCGACTTGCTCACCCGCAGCAGCCCGATTCCATGCGCCGGCAAACCGTTTACCCATCTCGGTCAGGCTGCCCACATTGACCTGAACTTTATGCGTCTTGCTCATTGATCGTCCTTTCTACATCGGCCAGAAAATCCGCCACCAGTTTCTCGACATTCACAAATTTGTAAGGGGCTTCAATCGCACCCAGGTGCTTGTGATCGCCTTTGCCGCGCTCGTTGTCATAGCCCACGATGCGCGTTCCGTCACGGCCATAAAACAGGCTGTATTTTTTCCGCCGATGCGGTCTTTCAGGTGACGATTCCGGAAGCTGCCAGATCGTCATTTCAACGATGCTGCCATCAGGCAAAACCGCCTTGTCATGGAAGATCCGCGCCGCTTTCATAGGGTCACTCTAACCATAAATAATTGTGGCGTCAATGACCATAAATCCGGCATGGAGTGCATGAAGGACCTTGCATTCGACAGAAGGGATGATGTAATAACAAAGTTTCAACTTCGAAGACTGCGATGCGAACCAAAGTGCGAAAAATCGGCAACTCGCGCGGCATCCTGATCCCGGCCGCGCTGCTGGCGGAATGTGGCGTGGTCGACGAGATCGACATGCGCCTGGAAGGCAAGACGATCGTCATCGCCGCTGTACGGCCTGCGCGTGAAGCCTGGTACGAAGGCTTCAGCGCCGAGAATGACGACGACGCTTGGGAGGCATCGGCCCAGGACCTCGATTGCACCGACTGGGTCTGGTGATGGCAGCGCAGCGCTTTCGACGCGGATCGGTCTGGTGGGTCAATCTCGATCCGACGGTGGGCACCGAGATCAAAAAAATCCGCCCCGGGCTGGTGATTTCGCCGGACGACCTGAACGCCGCCTTGCCACGGCTGATCGTGGCGCCCTTGACCAGCAAGGGCCAGCCGCTGGGTTGCAGGCCTCAAGTCATCTTCGACGGCCGACCCGCACGCATCCTGCTCGACCAACTGCGCTGCGTCGACAAGTCGCGCCTGGTCAGCCCATTGGGCGAGATCGACATCGCGCTGTGGCATCCGGTCTTGCTGCAAATGCTGGCCTGACCTGCCTGAACTCGCCAAGCCAGCTTGATTGGGGCATCAATGCCCGTCAATCAGCCTGGAACGCTCACTCCTCGATGCTGATCACGCGCCGGATCTCGTCGGTCTTGAAGCCCAGCGCCATCGGGCGGCGTACGCCCGGCAGCGTGATCACGTCGTAGAGCTCGTCGACCATGCCCTCAAAGCGCAGCCAGTGCACGGCGTCGCCCGTGCGCAGGTCGATCACCTGTACGCCGCAGCGCGCCTCGGCCTGGCGCGACTTCAGCGCTTCGTCCAGCGGCAGGCCCGAGAAGGTCTTGTTATGGCGCGGCTTGGACGTGCCGACCAGCGCAAAGTCACCATGATTGGCGTGCCTTGGCCGCAGATTCAGAGGTTTTTGAAATAGTCTTCAGGAATTGTGGCTTTTGACCCATTCGCGCATGGCCTCGTTGACGCGGGTCTGCCAGCCCGGGCCGGTCGCACGCAGCGCGGCCAGCACATCGCGGTCAAACCGGATTGCCACCTGCTGCTTGGTGCCAGACCCTGCCGGGCGGCCGCGCTTGGCCCCGGCCTTGGCCACCACGCCCGCCTGCATCTCCAGCCGCCCTAGCGGTCGCTCGTCTTCATTCTGGCCGTCCCAGACGAAGTTCTCGTCGGGCGGCACGGCACGCAGTGCCGCCAGCACCTCATCACGCTTCATCGCATTCGTTTTCGAGCCAGGCATCGTAGACCTCACGTTCTTCATGGCTTGCACGGCGAAAACTGATCACGCGCGCCGTGCCGTCGCGCCCGGTAGGACCACGGTCAGCACCGCCAGAAATCGCAGCGCGTAAGACAGCGAGAAAACCCTTTCCTCGCCATTTCGGCTGACCCATGCGTCGAGCCGGTAGCGCGAATCGAGAACCTCACCGGCGTCGGCAAAGTCCAAGCCATGCTTGCGCAGATTGGCAAGCCGCTTCGCTTCATCCCAGCTTAACCGGATTCTCATCGGCTTAATTGTAGATGCAAAAACACGAAATCATCGGTTTTGCAGACACCAGCGGATGGGCGGTCACCAGCGCTCGCCCTTGCTTGGCAGCGCTGGACTACCGCGCAAGAAGCTGACCGACGTCGGCGTCAGCGGGCCGACCTTGCAGGTGGTTCGCCATGAGGGCTATCCGCTGCCTGCCGGTGAAACTGCTCTGAAGCTGGATCCTTGCTTGCCTTGGGAGGAGACTGTCCATGCCTGACGATGGATCGGGCCTCCGGCAGGCCCATCCGCGAAATCATCTTCTTGCCGCTTTGGCGACTAATGCCCCGACTTGAACTCGCTGATCAAGTCGCGCAAAGCGGCGCGCACGGCGGCATCGCTTTGGCCGCGCAGGGTTTCTGAAACCTCGAGCAACCAGGGCAGCACGCGTTGCGCGGCTTGTTGGTCGTCGAGCCGGGCGATGCGCAGTTCGAGGCAGGCGGTGGGCAACGTGCGGTCGCTGTCGGCCAGCAATTCTTCATAGAGCTTTTCGCCCGGACGCAGGCCGCTGAAGACAATCGGGATCTCGGCCAGGCTATGGCCCGAAAGCCTGATCATGTCGCGCGCCAGATCGACGATGCGCACCGGCTCGCCCATGTCGAGCACATAGACCTGACCGGTCTCACCGATCACTGCGGCTTGCACGACCAGGCGGGCCGCTTCGGGGATGGTCATGAAATAGCGGGTGATGTCGGGATGGGTGACGGTGACCGGGCCGCCGGCAGCGATCTGCTGCTTGAACTTGGGGATCACGCTGCCGCTGGAGCCGAGCACATTGCCAAAGCGCACCGCCATGAAACTTGTGTTGTGGCCTTGAGCGGCCATATGGCTGATGACCAACTCGGCCGCGCGCTTGGTCGCGCCCATCACATTGGTCGGGTTGACGGCCTTGTCGGTGCTGATCAGCACGAAACGCTGCACGCCGGCCTCGGCCGCTGCCAGCGCTGCGTGGTAGGTGCCCAGCGTGTTGTTGCGCAGCGCAGCGCAGGCAT
>JBIKPD010000064.1:0-14897 GCA_044357665.1 Roseateles sp.
GATGAGCGCCGCCCGGCATTTGACCCGCAGCGCGGCGGCCGTCCAGCGCAGCAGGGCTCAGGCGAATTCCACGGGCGAGGCCATGACCAGGGCGGCTATCAAGGCCAGCGCGATCAATCCGGTCCGCGCCACGATAAGCCGGCCTTTGATCCGCAGCGTGGCGGCTTCAGCCGGCCGCAAGAACAGGGTTCACGCGACCCGCGCGAAGGCTATCAGGGCCAGCGCAACGAAGCGCCGCGATTCGACGACCGCCGGCCGCGCCAGGATCAGGCGCGCCCGTTTGAGCAGCGCACACAGGACTCGCGCGGCCCGAACAATTGGGACCAGCGCCCCCGCCATGATGAGCGGCGTCCGGGCGGTTATCCGCCGCGCGGCGGCGCCCCCGAAAGCGGCTATGCGCAGCGCCAGCAAGGCTATCCAGGCCAGTACGAGCAGCGCGAGCAGGTCCAGCAAGACAACCGCGAGCCAGGCCGCGATCAGCGCCAGGATCAGCGCCGCAACAACGGCCCACGCCCTGCCCTGTCCTATATGCAGCGGCAGGCCCAGGCCCGGGCCCAGTCTCAGGCCGCGCCGCGCCGCCAGGTCGACGACGATGATGACGACGAAGACTATGTCGACCCGGCCAGGGAAGGTGTACGCCTGTCCAAGCAGATGGGTCTGCTGGGCATGGCATCGCGCCGCGAAGCCGATGAATGGATCGCGGCCGGCTGGGTCCGCGTCGATGGCAAGCTCGCCGTGCTGGGCCAGCGCGTCGGCCCGGACGTGAAGATCGAAGTCGACCAACTCGCCAACAAGGAGCAGGCCAAGCGCGTGACGATCCTGATCAACAAGCCGATCGGCCTGGTCTCGGGTCAGGCCGAAGACGGCTATGAAAACGCTTCGACGCTGATCCGCTCCGACACCCATTGGGCTGAAGACACCTCGGGAATCAAGTACCACATCGGCCACAGCCGTGGCCTGGCGCCTGCCGGCCGGCTCGACATCGATTCCACCGGTCTGCTGGTGCTGACGCAAGACGGCCGGATTGCCAAATTGCTGATCGGCGAAGACTCGAAGATCGAGAAGGAATACCTGGTGCGGGTCGAGTACGAAGGCCGCGACGGCATCAAGAGCGAGGACGGTCGCCTGCCCGAAGCCGATCTGGCCCTGCTCAACCATGGGCTGATGCTCGACGATGTACAGCTCAAGCCGGCCAAGGTCAGCTGGCAAAACGAAGACCAGCTGCGCTTTGTGCTGCGCGAGGGCCGCAAACGCCAGATCCGGCGCATGTGCGAACAGGTCGGCTTGAAGGTTGTCGGTCTGCGGCGCGTGCGCATCGGCCGCATCAGCCTGGGCAATCTGCCGGTCGGCCAATGGCGATTCCTGACACCCTGGGAGCGGTTTGATTGATGCCGGGATCAGCTTGATTCACCGAACTCCGGAACGCCGTAGCCGCAAGACCGTAGCGGGAGAGCCTCAGGGAAAATCGACTCTGACCCCATTTTTACCCCCGAACTCCGTAACGCCGTAGCCCGCCATGCAGCGCAGCGCAATGCGGGAAAGCCTCGGAAATAAATCGACTCTGACCCCATTTTAAAAAATGACTCTGACCCCAATTTGTATCGCGGGGCCGACTGGCAGTGGCAAGACGGCTTGCGCGATGGCGCTGGCTGAATTGCTGCCGGTGGAAATCATCAGCGTGGATTCGGCGCTGGTGTACCGCGGCATGGACATCGGCACGGCCAAGCCGACTGCGGCCGAGCGGGCTGCGGTGCCGCATCACCTGATCGACATCATCGACCCGACCGAGGTCTATTCGGCCGGGCAGTTTGTCGACGCGGCCAAACAGCTCGCCGGCGAAATCCTCGCCCGTGGGCGCCTGCCCTTGCTGGTCGGCGGCACCATGCTTTATTTCAAGGCCTTGTTCGACGGCCTGAGCGAGCTGCCGCAGGCCGACCCCGCCCTGCGCGCTTCGCTCGATGCGCGTGCGGCACTGATCGGCTGGCCGGCGATGCATGCCGAACTGGCCTTGATTGACCCGGTCACCGCCGCCAAGCTGGCGCCCGGCGATTCGCAGCGGATTCAGCGTGCGCTGGAAGTCTGCACGCTGTCGGGCCGGCCGCTCAGCGAGCATTACCAGCAGCGCAGCGAAGGGGTCGACTGGCCGCTGCTGTCGCTCGAGCCGGTCAGCCCGGACGGGCGCGAATGGCTGCACCGCAGGCTGGAATTGCGCTTCAAGCAGATGCTGGCAGCCGGTCTGCTCGACGAATTGCGTGGTTTGCGCGAGCGCTTCGCGCTGAGCCCGACCTTGCCGGCCATGCGCTGCGTTGGCTACCGGCAAAGCTGGGAGGCACAGGAAAGCGGCGATTTTTCCAGGCTGGCCGAGCAAGGCACGATCGCCACAAGGCAGCTGGCCAAGCGCCAACTGACCTGGCTGCGCAGCATGCCGCGGCGTCAGGTGATCGCTTGCCAAGACCCTCAAGCGCATTTGCATCTGCTGGCAGCGGTACAACGCTTGCTGCAGCCTTCATAAATCATGCCCCTACTCGTAGCGCAGGGCCTGGCCAAGAGCTATGGCTCAACCAAAGTCTTCAGCGGTATCAATCTGCAACTCGAGGCCGGTGAGCTGGTCGCCCTGCTGGGTGAATCGGGCTCGGGCAAATCGACGCTGTTGAACTGCCTGGCGGGTCTGGACGAGGTCGACCAGGGCAGCATCCAATTGGCTGGCGCCGACCTCACCCGGATGGACGAGGGCCAGCGCGCGCTGCTGCGTCGCGCCAAGCTCGGCTTCGTCTTCCAGGCCTTTCATGTGCTGCCGCATTTGAGCGTGGCCGACAACATCGGCCTGCCCCTGCTCTTGCTGCAGCGGCCCGACAAAGCGCGGGTGCAGCAAATGCTCGAAGCAGTCGGCCTCGGTGATTTGGGGGCCAGGCTGCCACGGCAGCTGTCGGGCGGGCAATTGCAGCGGGTGGCGATCGCCCGCGCGCTGGTGCACCGGCCGGCGCTGCTGCTGGCTGATGAACCGACCGGCAACCTCGATGCCAGGAACGCGCAGGCCGTGCTCGACCTGTTGCTGGCGCAGGTGCGCGAGCAAGGTTCAGCCTGTCTGCTGGTGACCCATTCCGAAAAAGCCGCAGCGCGTGCCGACCGCTGCCTGCTGATGACCGAAGCCGGCCTGATCGAGCCGGCCTGATGTTCAGCTGGTTTGTTCAGCTCTCTTGGCCAGCGCTGCGCCACCAGGCTTTGCGCCAATTGCTCGCGCTGTTGGCGATCATGCTGGGCGTGGCACTCGCCTATGGCGTGCATCTGCTCAACAGCAGCGCCCTAGCTGAATTCGGCCAGGCTGCGGCAGCCGTCAACGGCCAACCCGACTTGGTGCTGCGCAGCCAGACCGGTGCGCTGGACGAGCGGCTTTACCCGCAGGTCGCGTCCCTGCCCGGCTTGCAGACCGCTGCACCGCTGCTCGAGGGCCAGGCGCAGGCAACAGGCGCCGATGGCCAGCGTTTCAAACTGCGGGTGCTCGGCATCGACGCCTTGCAGTCAGTCGCCATCAACCCCTTGCTGCTGCCCGCCGCCGGCCCGCTGCAGATGCTCGACCCGCAGCGGATCTTTCTCAACGACACAGCGCTACTGGCCGCGGCCAGCCAGACCGGCGCGGCCTTGCAGCTGCGCACAGCCCCGCCAGACGGATCGGCAGCGATCAACAGCCAGCTGATCCTGGGCGGGCGCATCGCCGCAACCGGGCCGCCGCTGGGCCTGCTCGACATCGCCGGCGCGCAGCTGCTGCTCGGCCGCCTCGGCCAGATCGACCGCATCGATCTGCGTTTGCAGCCTGGCCTCAGCGCCGCCGCCTGGCTGGCGCAGACAAAGCTACCCGCCGGCACGCAGGCCGCGCCGCCGCCGGATGAAGCCGAGCGCCTGAGCAGCCTGACCCGCGCCTACCGCGTCAACCTCGGTGTGCTGTCGTTGATGGCCTTGTTCACAGGCAGCTTCCTGGTCTTTGCGGTGCTGTCGCTGTCGGTCGCGCAGCGCTTGCCGCAACTGGCCCTACTCGGTGTGCTCGGCATGACAGCGCGCGAACGCGCCGCCCTGGTGCTGGGCGAAGCCTTGCTGCTGGGCCTGCTCGGCAGCCTGGCAGGCTTGATGCTGGGCTGGGGCCTGGCACAACTGGGCCTGCGGATCCTGGGCGCCGACCTGGGGCTGGCGGTCACGGCCGGCCAAAGCTCGAGCCTGCAACTCGATGCCTCGCAACTGCCCGCCGCGCTGGTGTTTTTTCTGCTCGGCGTGGCCATCAGCCTGGCTGCCGCAGCAATGCCGGCAATGGCGGTGCAGCGGATGCCGGTGGCGCAGGTGCTCAAAGGCCTCGGCAACGAGATGCATCCCGAATTGCCCCTCTGGCTAGGCCCGGCCTTGCTGCTGCTCGGTCTGGGTCTGGCGATGCTGCCGCCGCTAGAGATCTTTCATGGCCTGCCGCTGGCGGCCTATGCCGGCATGCTGAGCCTGCTGTTCGGCGGGATTGCCTGTGTGCCGCAATTGCTGAAGCTGGCGACCGCCATGCTGGCCTGGCTGCCGCAAACACCAGCCCGGCTGCTGGTGCGTGAGCGCGCGCATGACCAGGCCGGAGAATCGAGCCGCGCGCTGGCCGGCGTGCTGGTCAGCCTGAGCCTGTCGGTAGCGATGCTGGTGATGGTCGGCAGCTTTCGCGAGTCGCTGAACCAATGGCTGACACAGATGCTGCCGGCCGATCTGTACCTGCGCAGCAGCCTCAAGGTCAACGCCAAGGAGAACGCCGCCTTGCCGGCCAGCTATCTCGACGCCGTGCAAGGCAGCGGGTTGGCGGCTCGGCTTGCCGGTCAGCGGATCAGCCAGATCCAGCTCGGCGGCAAGGAGGTCACCCTGCTGGCCCGCATGATCGACGAAAACCAATTGCCGCTGGCGCAAGCCTTGGCACTGCCCCCGGCAGCGGGCCTGGCGCCGGTCTACATCAGCGAAGCGCTGCAAGCTGAACTCGGCTTGCGCCCGGGCCAGACCTTGACGCTGAACCAGGCCGGCGCGCAATTGCCAGCCTATGTGCGCGGCGTCTGGCGCGACTATGCGCGGCAGAGCGGCGCCTTGCTGCTGTCGCTGGATGACTACCAGCGCTGGAGCGGCGACCTGCGCATCACCGAGCTGTTCGTCTGGCTGGCGCCGGCCATCCCTGTCGAGGTAGCCAGCGCCCAGCTGCGCGCCTTGGCGCCTGAAGCGCAGGACCTGGAACTGGTCGCCACCGATGCGCTGCGCAGCCTGTCGTTGAAGATCTTCGACCGCAGCTTTGCGGTGACGGTCTGGCTGCAGGCGGTGGCGCTGGGCATCGGCCTGTTCGGCATTGCCGCCAGCCAATCGGCACAGGTGCTGGCGCGCAAACGCGAGTTCGGCCTGCTGCTGCATCTGGGTTTCACCCGCGCCGGCATCCTGCGTCTGCTGGCCATGGAAGCCGCGCTGCTTTGCGGGGTCGGCGCGCTGGCCGGTCTGGCGCTCGGGCTGGCCTTGAGCGCGGTGCTGATCTTCGTCGTCAATCCGCAGAGCTTCCACTGGAGCATGGACCTCAGCCTGCCCTGGCTGCGGCTGATCGGCCTGCTCGCTGCGGTCTTTGCCACCGGACTGATCTCGGCCTTGCTGGCGGGGCGCCAGGCGGCCCGGGCCGATGCGGTGCAAGCGGTCAAGGAGGACTGGTGATGAGCTTCAGCCGCTTGCGCCGATGGCTGCTCGCCAGCCCGCTGGCGGCCTCAGCAGCAGCAGCCATTCCGGCCCGGCTGCAGTTCCCGCGCGACCATGGCGCGCACCCCGAAACCAGGACCGAATGGTGGTACCTGACCGGCCTGCTCGGGGCCGGCGGCCAGGATCCGCTGTACGGTTTTCAGCTGACCTTCTTCCGCGTCAAAGGCCCGGCGGCTGCCGACCATCCAAGCCGCTTTGCCGCGCGTCAGTTGCTGCTCGCCCATGCGGCGGTCAGTGACCTGGCCGAGCGGCGCCTGCTGCAGCAGCAGCGCCTTGCACGCATTGGTTTCGGCCTGGCCGAAGCCGACTCGAGCGACTGTTCGCTGCAACTGCGCGACTGGTCCCTGCGGCGCGGCGCTGCGGGCTATAGCGCCAGCATGAGCAGCCCCGAATTCAGCTTCGAGCTGCAACTGCAGACTCGCCAGCCGCTGCTGCTGCAAGGCGAGCAAGGCCTGTCGCGCAAAGGCCCGCAGCAGACCAGCTTCTACACCAGCGAGGTGCAACTGCTGACCCAGGCCAGTTTGAAAATCAAGGGCCGGCGCTTGAGTTTGCAAGGCCTGTCCTGGCTTGACCATGAATGGTCAGACAGCCTGCTCGGCCCGCCAGGCGCTGACCAGGCTGCGGGCTGGGACTGGCTGGGCATCAACCTGATCGATGGTGGCGCGCTGACCGTTTTTCGCCTGCGCCGCAAGGATGGCAGCATTCTCTGGCGCGGCGGCAGTTGGCGCCGCTCAGACGGCAGCACGCTGAACTTCGCGCCGGCTGATGTCAGCATGCAGCCGCTGCGCCATTGGCGTAGCGCCGAGGGGGCTGCCTACCCGCTCGACTGGGCGCTGCAGACGCCGGCTGGAACGATGCAGCTGAAAGCGCTGTTCGATGCCCAGGAGATCGATGCGCGCCTGAGCACCGGCATGCGCTACTGGGAAGGAGCTGCGGAGTTGCTGACCCCTGATGGCAAGCGCCTGGGCCTGGGCTATCTCGAGCTGACCGGCTATGCCGGAGGAATGGGCTTGCTCTGAGGCACTGCAGACGCGGGCGGCAGGCCCCGCTGGCGCTGCGCTGCCTGCACCTCATGAGGCCTGGCCGGATCATAGAAATAGGCGCTATTGCGTCCGGCAGACTTGGCCTGGTACATCGCCTGATCGGCATGCTTGAGCAAGGTCTCGACGCTCTCGCTTTCGCCGCTGAACAGCGCAATGCCGATGCTCGACGTGCCCTGGTAGATGTTGTCATCGAGGCTGTAAGGTTGATCCAATGCCCGCAGGATCTTGTGGGCGACCTGCAGCGCCTCAGCCTCGGCCTCGCTGATCTCGGCGCTGAGGGAACCCAGCAGCATCACGAACTCGTCGCCGCCGAGGCGCGAAACACTGTCGGTCTCGCGCAAGCAGGCATGAATCCTGGTAGCGACCTGCTGCAGCAACTGGTCGCCGACATCATGGCCGAGGATGTCGTTGAGCTGCTTGAAATGGTCGAGGTCAAGAAACATCAGGGCGCCATGCCGGTGGCTGCGCTCCGAGCTCGCCAGCGCCTGCTTGAGCCGATCCATCAGCAAACGCCGGTTCGGCAAGCCGGTTAGCGGATCGTAAAAAGCCAGCCGCTGGATTTCATCGAGTTGCCGGCGCTCTTCGGTGATGTCGCGCAGCAGGCCGACGAAAGTGACCTGGCCTGCGCGCGAAACCTTCGAGACCGACAGCTTCAGCGGAAAGACGCTGCCATCGCGGCGCTGGCCGGTCAACTCGCGCGGCATCCCGATCACATGGGGCACACCGCTGCTGAGATAACGCTGCAGATAGCCATCATGCTGGCTGCGGTGCGGCTCCGGCATCAGCAGGCTGACATTGCGTCCCAGCACCTCGTCGCTGCTGTAGCCAAAGCTGGCGCTGGCGGCCTTGTTGAACGAAGTGATCAGGCCTTTTGCGTCGATCGTCACCGTGCTGTCGAACATGCCGTCGAGCACCGCTTGCAGATGCCCGGCAAGGTCTTTCAAGCGACGCTCAGCCTGATGCTTGAACAAGGCCACCGCCAGCGTCGCATTCAGCTCGCTGGCGGAAAAGGGCTTGAGGATATAGCCATAGGGCTCGGCCAGCTTGGCGCTGGAAATGACCGCATCGGAATCAAAGGCCGTCAAAAACACTATCGGCAGTTCATATTGCCGGCGCAGGATGTCGGCGGCGGCGATACCGTCCATGGCGCCAGCCAGCTGGATGTCCATCAAGACCAGATCCGGACGAAGTTGTGCGGCCAGCTCGATCGCCTGCTCGGCCAGGGCGCAATGACCGACCGGCTCATAGCCCATTCCCAGCAATTGCTGCTCGATGTCGCGAACGACGATCACCTCGTCTTCAACGATCAGAATGCGCGGCTTCTGTGCAGCAGCAGCAGCCATGCCGGTCAAGCGGGTCTGGCCGACATCACGCCCGGCAGGAAGCTCAGGCTGAAGCTGGCGCCCGGGCCGATCGCCAGGCTGCTGCCAAGCTGGACGGCCAGATCGCCAACCAGTTGCAGTCCCAGCGAGGTCTTGCGCCTGACCTCGAAGTCTGCCGGCAAACCGATGCCGTCGTCGCTGACCCGCAGTTGATACTGTTCCTTGCCCTCAAGCGGCTGCAGTTCGACCTTGACCGTTCCCTGACGTCCATCCGGAAAAGCATGTTTGACGCAATTCGAGATCAGCTCATTGACCAGCAGGCCACAAGGCATCGCCTGGTCCATGTTGACATTGACCGAGGCCAGCTTGAGTTCGAGCTTGATCTGGCCCGGTGGAGTCTGCATCGCGCGCAAAGCCTCGGTGCAAAGCCGCGTCAGATACTGGCCCAGATCGACCGTGGCGAAGCTGCCTTCGCGATACAGCAATTCATGCAGCAGCGCCATCGAGCGGATGCGGCCCTGCATCTCGTCAAGCACCGACTTGATAGCTGCTCCGTGGCCGCGGTGGGTCTCGAGCCGCAACAGGCTGGTGATGACCTGCAGATTGTTCTTGACCCGGTGGTGCACTTCGTTGAGCAGCGCGACCTTTTCCTGCAGCGAAGATTGCAATGCCGCCTGGGACAACCTGCGGTCGGTGACATCGGTCAGCACGATCAGCAGCAGCGACTGGCCAGCTTTGTCGATAGCTGCAGTCGCCGTCAGTTGCACCCAGACCGCTTGACGCGCGCCCTTCGGAAGGCGCAGTTCAATCGACCGGCTTGCCTTGCTGTTTTGCACCTGTTGGCGCAGCAGGTAATAGCTGTCCTGGTCTTGCGGGTCGATATAGCGCGTCAGTTGCTGGTGGCTCAGGTCATTTGGCTCAACGCCGAACAAGGCGGCGGCGCGCAAATTGGCCTTGATGATCACCCCGGCAGTGTCGACCGAGCAGTAGCCGATCGGTGCCAGGTCATAGAGGTCGCGATAGGCTTCCAGCGAGCTTGCAATGTCTTCCTGTGCGAGCAGCAATTCCTCGTTCTGCATCTGCAACTCGATCTGGTGCACGCGCAGATCATGCAACAACAACTGGCTGGCTTCAGGCAGCGTCGATTCGAGATCCCCGGGCGCAGCGGACAGCCTTTGCTCCAACAACTGTTCCGCCGCCCGGCGCAAACCGGGGCCGCTCAGCAACTGGGGATTGGGGGGTTTTCTCTGCTCTTGCTCGGTCATGGCGCCCGCTCCGTGGATTGACGCGCAATCCTTGCATGCAGGAGCTGATCCCGACTGAGGCGAAACAATTCAGCGCTGCGACGCCCGGGAAAGCAAGTTAATGCGCACCACCGGTGTCGACGGCAGCGGCCGTCTGGCCCGTGCGGCGCACCATCCAGACACTTGAAATCAGCAGGACGAAGATCAGCGCCGAGGCCAGAAAAATATCGTCTGCCGCGCGGGTAAAAGCCTGCTGGTCGATCAAGCGGTTGATCTGCGCCAGCGCCTGCTCAGGCGACAGGCCGGCAGCGACCATCCCGGCCAATGTTTCACCGGCCACCGGGTCGCCCAGGCTCAGCCGTTCGACCAGGTGATGGTGATGCATCGCCGCCCGGCTTTCCCACAAGGTGGTGGTGATCGAGGTTCCGATCGCACCCGCCGTGATGCGGACAAAGTTGGACAAACCGGTCGCTGCCGGCAAGCGTTCCTGCGCCAGCCCCCCAAGAACCAGGGTGGTCAGTGGAATGAAGAAAAAAGCCAGCGCCGCGCCTTGCAGCAGGGTGGGGATCATGATGGTGCCGAAATCGGTCTGGGTCGTGAACTCGGCACGCATCAGCAACACCACTGCGAACAGCAAGAAGGCAAAGGTGGCCATCCAGCGCGGGTCGAATCGCGTGATATTGCGCCCGACCAGGGGCGTCAGCAGCATCGCCAGCAACCCCACCGGCGCCAGCGCCATGCCGGCGTCGATGGCGCTATAGCCCATGAACTGCTGCAACCAGAGCGGCAGCAGGACCAGATTACCGAAGAACAGGCCATAAGAAACCGACAGCGCAATCACACCCGCAGTGAAATTGCGCCGCGCAAACAAGCGCAGATCAACCACCGGATGTTTGTCGGTCAGCTCCCAGGCGACGAAAAACACCAGGCCCGCGCCGGCCACCAAGGCCAGCAACTGGATCTGCCCGCTGGCAAACCAGTCGAGCTCCTTGCCCTTGTCCAGCATCAACTGCAGCGCACCGACCCAGAGCACCAGCAAGGTCAAACCGACCGTATCGATCGGCAGCTTGCGAATCGGTGTCTCGCGTTCCGAATAGATATTCCAGGTCAGAAAAGCCGCAAACAGACCGATCGGCACGTTCATGTAGAAGATCCACGGCCATCTGACACTGTCGGTGACCCAGCCGCCCAGCAAAGGCCCGACCACCGGCGCCACCAAGGTCGTCATACCCCATAGCGCCAGTGCCGTGCCGGCGCGGGCGCGCGAAAAGCTCGACAACAGCAGCGTCTGCGACAAGGGAATCATCGGCCCCGCCACCAGGCCCTGGAAGACGCGGCAGACGATCAACATGTCGAGCGAATGGGCAAAGCCGCAGAGCCAGGACGCCAGGGTGAACAGCAGCACGCTGGTCGTGAACAAGCGCACCGCGCCGAAACGCTGGGTCAACCAGCCGGTCAAGGGCACAGAAATGGCGTTCGCCACCGCAAAGCTGGTGATGACCCAGGTGCCCTGCATCGGGCTGACCCCCAGATCGCCCGAGATCGCCGGGATCGACACATTGGCGATCGACGAATCGAGCACATTCATGAAAGTCGCCAGCGACAGCGACAAAGTGCCCAGCAGCAGCGCTGCGCCTTTCAGCGGTTCTGGCGCCTGATAGGTCGGCTCGTTCATCGCGGCAGGTTCAACGCTTGGCTGCGGCTGGCTTGGCCGCATGGGCCAGATTGGCCCTGATGATGCGCACCACTTCGGCTTCAGCAGCGCTGTCAGCGAAGTCGTTGACCAAAGTCTGCGTGGCCGGCGTCTGGCGCGGCTGGGTGACCAGCGCCTGGCCGCTTTGATCCTGCACGTCGATGCTGACATTCATCGACAAGCCCACCCGCAGCGGATGCTCGGCCACCTGGGCCGGATCGAGCGAAATCCGCACCGGCACACGCTGCACCACCTTGATCCAGTTGCCGGTTGCATTCTGTGCCGGCAGCAGGGCAAAAGCTGCACCGGTGCCGGCCGAGAGGCCGATCACCCGTCCGGTGAATTCAACCTTGCTGCCGTAGACATCGGCGTCGAGCTTGACGCTTTGTCCGATGCGCAGCTTGGCCACCTGACCTTCCTTGAAATTGGCATCAACCCAGGGCTTTTGCAGGCCGACCACGGCCATCAGCGGGGCTCCGGCAGCAACCCGCTGACCGAGTTGCACGCTGCGCCGGGCGACCCAGCCGTCGACCGGCGACTGCAAGCTCATGCGCTGCAGCGCCAGATGGGTTTCACGCATTCGGGTCGCAGCCCGCTGCACGGCCGGATGCTCGGCAATGCTGGTGCCATCGGTCAGCAACTGGTTGGCTGCAAGCGATTCCTGCGCCGCCTGCCTTGCCGCCTGCGCAGCGCTGAGGCTGCTCTGGGCGCTGCTGACTTGCGCGGTTGCATGTTCATATTCCTCGCGGCCCACGGCACCGCTGGCCAGCAAGGGCAGACGCCGCTGCACATCGGCTTGCAAACGGGCCAAGTCGCTGCTGGCGCGCTGCACATCGGCTTCGCGCAGGCGGATCTGCGCCTGCAGGCCGGCGTTGTTGGCATACAAGCCGCTGACTTCGCGCACCGTCTGGGCGAGCTGGTTTTGCGCCTGGTCTTGCGCCAGCTTGGCATCCGCCGGGTCGAGGTTGACCAGCAACTGGCCGGCCTTGATGAAGTCGGTGTCATCGGCATGGATCGCGCGCACCGTGCCGCCAAGCAGGGGCGTGATCTGCACGATGTCGGCATTGACATAGGCGTTGTCGGTCTTCTCGTAACGCCCGGCCACCAGCGTCTGGTAGGCCAGATAGCTGCCCAGGCCCAGCAGCAGGGCCAGGCTCAGGACGGTCAACACAGTCTTGCGCTTGTTATTCGGTTTCACGGCTTGATCGGCGGCGTTCATCGGCTTGTTCTCGTTGGTTTGCATTCAATTCACCTCGGCAGCGTCTTGCCAGCCGCCGCCCAGACTCACCATCAGCCTGGCTTGAGCTTCCAGCGTCAGACCTTGCAGCTCAAGGCTTGCGCGTTGCTGCAAGAGCAAGGCCTGACGCGCATTCAACAGGGCCTGGCGGCCGCCGATACCCGCCTCGAAGCGCTGCCGGGCCAGGGCCAGATTGGCCTGACTGTTGGCGAGCAAAGCACCCTGCTCCTGTTGTTGCAACTGCAAGGACTGCAGGCTGCTCAGTTGGTCGCTGGCATCGCGCACCGCTTCGAGCAGCGCGGCGTTGTAGGAAGCCACAGCGCTGTCAACCTCGGCGGCCGAACCACGCAATTGCGCGCTCAACTGCCCGGCATCAAACAGCGGCAGGCGCAGCGAAGGCCCGAAGCCAAATTGCCGGCTACCCGACTGCAGCAAGCGGTCCATGCCGATCGAGCTGAAGCCGGCAAAGGCGTTGAGGCTGATGTTCGGATAGAACTGAGCCCTGGCCAGCGTCACCTGCTGGGTCGCAGCCTCGACCCGCCAGCGTGCGGCGACGACATCGGGGCGGCGCCCGAGCAGGTCCAGGCCAATGCCGCTGGCTGAATTTGCCGCAGCGGCCACCGACAGAGCCGGTGCCAGATCGCGCAAGGCGGCTGCCGGCTGGACGCTCAAGGCAGCCAACTGGTGGCGCAGCAAGCTGGCTTGCCCGTCGAGCA
This sequence comes from Roseateles sp., assembly GCA_044357665.1. Classification (GTDB taxonomy): domain Bacteria; phylum Pseudomonadota; class Gammaproteobacteria; order Burkholderiales; family Burkholderiaceae_C; genus Paucibacter_A. The sequence goes on from JBIKPD010000064.1 coordinate 12,992, forward strand.
GCAAGGCCTGACGGCGCAATTCAGGCAATGGAGACTCGGCCGCCCGCAGGGTCTGGCTGTTGTCCAGGCCGGCAGCGAAGCGCTGCTGCACCAGCGCCAGGGACTGTTCGCTATCGGCCATCTGCAGCTCGAGCAAGCGGCCTTGGGCGACGATGCGGGCCAAGGCCAGATAGCTGCGCGTGATCTGGCCGGCCAGCATCAGGCGGGCGGCTGCGGCATCGGCCTCGGCCGCCCTTGAAGCGCCGATCGCGGCGGCAAGCTGGGCCTGATGACGGCCGAAAAAATCCCAGTCATAGGTGAGCCCGGCCTGCAATGAAGCCGTGGTGCGCTGGGTGCCAGCCAGTGGCGGCGGGATCAGGCCATGTTCGGTATAGCGCTGACGGGTCGCATCAAAACCAAGGCCGACCGCGGGCTTGGCCGCCGCACCCGCCGCTTCCTCGGCAGCGGCCGCCCGCAGGATGCGCGCCCTGGCCTGCAGCAGGCTTGGCGCTGCAACCAGGGCCTGCTCGATCAAGGCATCGAGTTGCGGGGCATTGAATTCGCGCCACCAGCGGGCCTCGACGGCAGCCGGCTTGCCGGCCAACAGGCCGGCCTTGGCCGGGCTCAGCGGCTGCGCTGCATCAGGCAGCAGCGGTTGGCGGGCACAGGCTGCCAGCGCAAGCGCGGCAGCCAGGACGGTCAATTTTTTCAAATGGGTCAGCATCAGGATTCAGGGTTTTTCGGTTCTGCATGGGCTTGCCGCAAGGCTTCGCCGTTACCGATCAATCGATGCAACAGGCTCAACAGCAAGCGCCATTCCTCGCTGCTGAAGCCCTTCAAATGGTCGTTGAAAACATCGGACAGCACGGCTGGCAACTCGGCCGTGACGCGCTGCCCTTCTTCGGTCAGCGCGACCATGACAACGCGCCGGTCATCGGTGCCGCGTTGCCTCTGGCACAAGCCCTTGGCTTCAAGCCGGTCGAGCAAACGGGTCATCGCCCCGGCATCGGTGTCGAGCTCGCGCACCAGGCTGGCCACCGAACTCGGGCCGCTCATGCGCAACAAAAACAAGGGCAGCCACTGCGCATGGGTCAAGCCTTGCCGGACCAGGCGTTGATCGATCTGTTGCGTCATCAGTTGCCTGGCCCGGTGCAGCAGCCAGCCCAGGCTTTCGCTGCGCTTGTAATTGCCAGGCTGATAAAACTCGGGTAAACCCGTGACGATTTCGCTCATGGCCGAAAATGTATTTGCCTAGGCAATTATTGTCAAGGCAGATGATCAAGCCCAAGCGAAGCCTGTGTTGGCCGCAATACACTGCTGCCATGTCTGCACCCAAAGCTTCCGATTCAACGCCCAAAGGCAACCCGCGCTCGCTCGCCGGGCTCTGGCCATTTCTGCACCCTTACCGCCTGCGCATCGGCATGGCCTTCGTCTTTTTGCTGCTCGCTGCGCTGACGACCTTGAGCTTTCCGCTGGCGCTGCGCGGCCTGGTCGACCAGGGGCTGGTGAGCGCCGAACCGGGCGAGCAGTTGATGGGTTTGCGCGAGCATTTCCTGGCGCTGTTTGCCGTCGGTGCGGCCCTGGGCCTGTTTTCAGCCGCACGCTTTTATATGGTCACCTGGCTTGGTGAGCGGGTCACTGCCGACCTGCGCAGCGCCGTCTACAGCCATGTGCTCAAGCAAAGCCCCGAGTTCTTCGAAACCACCCAGACCGGTGAGGTGCTGAGCCGCATCACCACCGACACAACGGTGGTGCAGACGGTGGTCGGATCGAGCTTGTCGATGGGCTTGCGCAACACGGTGATGGGCATCGGCGCTTTCGCGATGCTGATCGCCACCAACCCGGTGGTGATGACCCAGGTGCTGGCGATCCTGATCCTGGTGGTGATGCCAGCGCTTTACTTCGGTCGGCGCGTGCGGCGCCTGAG